>DKBO01000057.1 GCA_002448975.1 Nitrospiraceae bacterium UBA6898 | reverse complement strand
TTTCGGCGTCACTTCGCCGATATCATAATTTTCGTCCATGTTTTTTTCCTTTCGTATTGAATAAATGTTATTGCTGCGACCGATGCCGGCCTGTGTATCTGCAGGGATCGCGACAAGGCTCACCTCCAAAGGTTGCCAGTTTTTAAAGACAAGAGCACCGTCCGAGCGTTTCGTCGGCTTTGATTTGCCGTATGAATAGCCTATGGACAAATCGGTTATCACTCCGGCGCCAATGTCGGCCCAGATTTCCTTTGCCCTTTCGCTATTGCCCGGCCTGAGTTCGCCGCGCAACTTTCGGTCATCTGTTAAGCGGATGCGTTCGACCCTGCCGACAACGGTCTGGTTATCGTGAGCCCACAATAAGGGAAGGCCGCGCTTTGTCCGGCTCTGATCGACCGCGCCCGGAGAATGGTCAAGTATCTCAGTCCCATAGTCGCGCTCGACCGGGCTCTCTGAGGAAAGCACAGCCGGGTAAAACTTCGCGCCTTCGGTCCTGTTTTCTATCTGTAATGAAAAAGTCCTATATCGCATGATTTTCCTTCCCCCGCGGGACCAATAAAAAAAGGCCCAAGCGGAAAATAGTCACCACTTAAAATGAAGTGGTAAGCATTTTCGACCTGGACCCTTGCGTCGGTATCCTTGATCTTCGCGACGTGTTTCTCACGAGGCGAAGCTGTCTAAATTTCTTGTTTCCAGTATAAGCGAACGGTCGTTCTCCTGTCAACATATTCCGAAGCTCTTTCGCTTTTCCGTCCGGGGAACAATGAGTTCCGCAAAAACTTCGCGAGAAACAGGCGTGTAGAGCATCCAAATACCCTGCACAAATATGCCGCCTGTCTTGGAATGATCGCAGTACGTGATAAGCTCATCGTCTTTTTTATAAATGCTTTTTTCTGCACACTCTCTACAAATACCAACTGCGAACGGGATCGGAACAATAACTTTTTTTCCTTCATCCATTTTGGTAATTCTCCTTATCTTTTTGCATTATTCTCATAAGAAAATGAGGTCAGTTACCTGTATCGATTCGACCAACCCAACCCAATTTTTTTTTGCCTGACGCTGGCGCGCTTTTGGGCCTCGCGCGTTACCCGCATGGGGTAGCCGTGGGAAGGACCCGCGACTTTTCTTCTCTTTTTAAGAGCCATAAGGAGCACGATGCTTTCGACGCTGACCTGGTTGCCTGCCCACTGCAGGCGGCCCGTATCCAGATACCGACGAACCGTCTTTTCAGAAACGTTGAGGATGACGGCTGTCTGCCGCAGCGTCTTCCGTAATGCAACGACGGGAAGGTCAGTCATGCCGATATCTTTCCGACGCTATCCTGTGACGACCGCGCGCGTGCATACCATAATACTGAGAGAGAGAACAGCATACCGACAGCCCCCCACCTGCACCTTCACCCTGCACCTTCACCCTTACCTGCACCTTCACCCTTACCTGCACCTTCACCCTCACCTGCACCTTCACCCTCACCTGGAGAGTATTCTGAATCGTGGATATTGTATTTTGAATCCGGGATAGGATATATGTTCTTACCGTTTAAAGCTTCTTTAACATAAGGATAATATTCAAGAAATTTTTCAACGAATGAATGTTGCTGATGAGCCAGGAGATTTTTGCCAATATGGACAATGACCTTCGGGGATATCTTCCCTGCCTTGTAGAATTGGTGACGGACATGATTCGTCACCCATACGACCTCATTTTGCAAATCGTAGTGAATCTTTGGATATAGAACCTTTATCGTGTCCTTGACTTGTTGTTGCGGGATGTCCGTCTCGAAGGCAATGGTACGAAGCCCGATAGAGTAGAGCCCCGCCACGTTCTTGTGGCTGTTCGTCCAGAGGTAAATGAAGATCATTCTCTCCCTTAAAGTCAACTTAGTAAACCAGGGGTCAGTCCATAGCTTTGAGTCGAAATCGACAATCATATCAGCCCCCCTTCGAGCAGGGAGCGCTCGGATCCTTGTCCTGTACCACGAAATGCCGTCCACAAGTGCAGCAGGCGGCCAGGGTGCCGTTTTCGACCCGTTTCAAGAGCGAGTGATCATCATCCCCGCAATATGGACATACGGCGCTTTCTGCGCTATCCATTGACGCGGGCCTCGACCTTCTGCGCTTCGATGTATGCATCCAAGTCGCTGACATCGTATCGGATCGACCGACCGAGCTTGACATACTTCGGCGGACGGCCCTGCATCCTGCGATTCCGCATGGTTTGTACTGCGACGTTCAGGATTTGTGCAGCCTGTTTTTCGTCAATGAGATTTTTGTGCATCGTTCCATCCTCCTTCATTAGTTTTGCCGTTTCTTGAGTTCTATTAGAAACTATCAGGAGGAAAAGCGCGAACGGAATATAAAGGCATTTTCGGACGGGATAGAAAATAGAAGTTTTTTACTGCGGTCTAAAATCCTTCCAAAGTTCCTGTAACTCGTCGGCGGTCATTCCTTCGTGAATTTTTCCAAACTTCTTTCGTGTCTCCGCCGCTCTCTTGCCGTGAATGTCCATAAGGCTGCGCGCGCCAATGTCGACGTTTTTAAGTTCACATACAACGCCGGCCGCTTCAATCGCGGTCATGCCGAACACCTCTTCGAGCACAATCATGAAAAATACGAGGTCGCTATCGCGTCTATTGAGCGTTTCCTTTTCTCGCGGAGAGGTCCATTTCCCCTTCTTCTTTCGATTGAGCTTAAAGGCAGTATCCAGGCTATCACTCTCATGGGAGAGATAGCTTTTAAGCCCCTTCGCGAGATTGTCTATTACCCATCCAGACGGATTTATCCCTGCATATTGCGCTGCAATGAGAGCCTCAAAGAGTTTTACGGAATTGCCATCCTTCTTATATTCGCGTGATAACTCAGCCAACCTTCTGTTGATAGTCAGAAGGAGTTCAGCATCTTCATTCTTGCTCTTTTTCATACGGCCCCCTTCTTGTGTCCGCGATATATCTCCGCTGCCACGTCTGCGGCCTTCTTTAATGCCTCATCCCGGAGATGTGCATACCTCTGCGTCATGACCGGGCTCTTATGAGTTAAAAGGCGCTGCAAGGTATAGAGGTCAACCTTGCCGCTCGATGCCAGCATAGACGCAAAGACGTGCCTCAATCCATGCATGGCCCGGAAGTCTGCTGGAAGTCCCGCCGCCTTTTTAATTCGATTCGTCACCTTGTGTACATCGACCCGCTGCCCCCCTTGCCTGTTCGGGAATAAATAGTCGCTTTCTGCCCTCTCCTGGCGCGCCAGGACGGCCCTTGCTGCTTCATTCATGGGAATGACCTGATCTTTGCCGCCCTTCGGAGCCCTGATATGGATGAAACCTTTCTGAAAATCAACGTCACGCCATTGCAGCTTGAAAAGTTCCCCGCGCCTCATCCCGGTATAGAGCGCCATCCGCATGATGTCGGCAACGGCCTGATCTTCGTCAGCGTCTATGGCCTCCAGGAGCTTGATTAACTGCTCGTCGGTCAAATCCTCGGTCTTTAGGTTGTTCACTTCCGGCATTTGGATTTTGAACGGAGCCGGAGAGCAGAGGCCGCGCTTAACTCCGTAATTAATGACCCGGTTCAGGAGCTGCAGGACGTGTCTCACGGTCTGCGGCGCTCTCTCCTTGAGCATAGACCGCTTGAGCCGTTCCACGTCCAGATAAAGAATATCCTTCGGCTCTTTATGCTCAAAATCCTTCTTGAGCCAATTCTGATAACGGTTATCGTCAACCCGCTTCGTTTTCCCGGTAAGATGCTCTTGGTATTCTTCCCACAGCCGCCCGATGGTCCATTGCGAAGCCTCGGTCTTTTTCTCTTCTCGGATCTCCTTCCGGCTCTTTGCCTTGCCCTCGATCCGGGCCGCCCTGATCCTTGCGGCTTTCGCGGGAGTCATAGCATCCGCAAATTGCCGCCCGACCTTTTCCTCAAAGAGCTTACCGTCCTTCTTGAATAGAACATAGTAAATCCGTTCGACCCCACTGCCGCCGATCCGTTGCCCTTCACGGTAGAACACACCAGGATAATCAGTCGCTATGCGTTTCATAATTGCCCTCCTATTGACAATTTTCCCGATGAGGTTGGAAAAAGTTGGAAGTAATTTGCCCAGGTTGGAAAAGGTTGGGAGTAATCTTTCCCCGTATGCCGGAGGTCATTCTGACCGATCCAGCCCCCTATGGACATTCTATTTCCAACCTCATTTCCAACCTATGATGATTATAGGCAGGTTATCAGAAGTAAGTCAAGGGTAATGGTAAGCACTCGCTAAACATTGCAATATAAGGGCTTTTGACGCCTCAGGATATTTTGAGGGAAATTGAGGTAATTCAGGGGAAATCTATTTTAACGGCCTGTCACGCCGGAGGTCGCGNNGGTCGCGGGTTCGAGCCCCGTCCGCCCCGCCATATCTCACATTGTCGCCTTTTCCGCACGAAGCATCATTACCCAGTCGAAAAAAAGGATAGTATTTTACGATTAATGCTCTCGATAGTCACTGAACATGCAAGCTCTGCGGCATCAAACCTGAGGACTTCCAATGACTCTCCAAGGGGTCTCCAGAGCTCCGGGTCAGTAGGTCCGAAAAGTACTATCCCCCTGCATTTCATTATGCCGGCAAGATGGCTGATCCCTGAATCGTTGCCAAGATAGAAATCTGATTGTGCAATCAATGATGCCACGCGGATCAGTGGTTGGTTATGGAGATGAATTATCCGCTCACTGTGCATCTCGAGATCCGATAGCTGGTATTCCATTTCCCCGTCCTCAGCAGGGCCGGAGAAAACAAGAACAAAGAGTCGGGATTTCTTCATCAGCATTCTGATCAGGGCCACATAATGATGCAGCAGCCAGCATTTCTCCTTCCCTCCGCTTCCCGGATGTATGGTCATCAGTAAATCCCGTCCTCGGCTAAATCCGTATTTTTCCAGCAAATCACATGCCCATCTGTTCAGTGATTCGGGAAGACTGAGCATTTCAGCGCCTTTCGCGTCTTCCGGACTGAATCCGCACTGACCGAGTCTGTACATCCAAACATGCTTCGAACTTCCCCGCGGTGGAATGGTAACTATCGTCTGCGTATCGCGCACAATATTTCTTATGTCTGCACACAACGTGGAGGCAGCATTCACCGTAAAAACATAGGTGCTATCGAATGACGAAAGGAATCTCTTCACGGGTTCATCAGGAGAATCGGTATATAAAGATACGAAAAAAGAGCTGTCTGAAGAGGACATTTCATCAACAGCTCCTGCGGTCAACAGTAACCCGGCGATCTCGTTTCGGGCAGCAATATGAACGGCTGATGCCGCTTCCCTGATATGCCTTATACAGGGCAAAGACAGCAGCACATCGCCGAGAGCTCCGTCATGATGAATGAATATCCTTGGTGATCGTCTCCCCATTATGCTACCTACGTGGGAAAATAATATGACGCAAGGTCAATCCGACAAATTTGTCTGCCCGCCGTTTTTCAAGCCGCTGCCGCAGGAAGAACTTATTATGTCTCATGTATCACTGTTTCCAGTTAATCCGCCGAAATGTTTGCATTATTACATGTTTCTACTATAATACAGGTAAGTTCGTTATTGTTTTTTTCTTGAGATGACGTTCGGGCTGCACTGCTCATGGTGACTTATAAAAAAAAGGGGCGGTTTATGAGCATGGCATTTTCAGGTCAGCGTACTCACTTCCCCGCTGAATGTTCTCAGATAGCCGTTATCGGAGGGGGGCCAACAGGTTCGTTCTTCAGTCTTTTCGCCCTGAGAATGGCGAAAATGATCGGCAGGGAAATAAGCATAACCATATTCGATCCTAAGGATTTCTCTAAAGATGGCCCGGGAGGATGCAATAGATGCGGCGGAATAATATCAGAACTTCTTGTTCAAACTCTTGCCGTAGAGGGCATTAACCTTCCCAATTCCGTGGTCCGCAAGGGCATCAACTCTTACACACTTCACACCGACTACGGAAGTGTTTTCATCTCAACTCCGTCCCTTGAAAGAACCATTGCGACCGTTTACCGAGGCGGCGGCCCGCGAGGGATAATCGGTCATGAAAAGGAAAGCTTTGATAATTTTCTCCTCTCTCTAGCCATAGAGGAAGGAGCAGTGCATCTGCCCATGCGGATTGATTCTATCGAAAGGAAGCATGGGAAACCGGTACTCTTTTCGAAAGACGGCCACATCATGGAAGCTGATCTTGCCATCGGTGCCTTCGGCGTGAATAGTACTGCAGGTAAAATGTTTACATCATTGGGATTCGGATACAGCGAACCTCCCACGGTAAATGCGGCAATTGCCGAACTTTATATGCCTGAGGAAGCCATAGCGGAGCGTTTTGGAAATTCCATTCATCTGTTCCTGCTCCCTGATCGGGGAATAAAGTTTGCCGCCATGATACCGAAGGGTTCTTATGTAACCCTCTGCATTCTGGGGAAAAAGGTCGATGCACATACCGTGCAGACCTTCCTGAATAAGCCTATGGTAAGGGCTGTTCTGCCCGAGGCCTTAGGATATTCCGTGGCATGCAGTTGCCTTCCGAAAATGAATATTGGTGCGCCGAAAAAACCCTTTACCGACAGAATAGTGATGGGTGGTGATGCCGGCTCTACCCGACTCTTCAAGGACGGCCTTGGGGCTGCATATATCATGGGAAAATCAATTGCCAAGACAGTAATTTTCGAAGGAACCTCCCGGGAAGATTTTCAGAAAAGCTATTATCCTGTTTATCGGGGCATAATGCATGACAATCTTTTCGGCAGAATTCTGTACACCGTGATCGACCAATACAGAAGCATCAAAATATTGACAAAAGCCATGCTCAAGACGGTAGAGACTGAGCAAAAGAGAGACGCTGACGATAGAATCCTGAGCACGATTCTGTGGGATATGTTTACCGGAAATGAACGCTACAGGAACGTCTTCATGAAAACGCTCAGGCCAAAAATGCATGTTGACATGTGGGAAGGCGTTTTCAGGAGCATAGGACGGGGGTGATCAATGAAAGACAGTGAATTAGGAAAGGCTTTTTCTGACGGCGATGTCATCTTCCGGGAGGGAGATAAAGGCGAGACGATGTATGTCATACAATCAGGAAATGTGAAGATAACGAAAGATACAAAGTCCGGTGAAGTGACGCTTGCTACTCTCACTTGCGGAGACATATTCGGAGAGATGTCATTGTTCGACAGAATGCCCCGCTCCGCAACAGCTGTTGCCTCAGGAAATGCGACGATACTCAGCATTGATAAAAAGAAACTTTTTACGACTATCAGTAGGGATCCTACTATGGTATTTAAGGTACTGGAAACCATGAGCCATAGGATACGGCTGTTGGATGAGGAGCTGTCACGACTAAAAAAAACAAAGGAACATCTTTTGCGGTCGTGCTGTGACGTTGAAGAGACCTGCAAAATGATTCTTCAGGAGGCAAAAAATACAATTTCTGCTGAAAACGGGTCCGTCATGTTCCGTGAAGATGACAATACGCTGAGCATAAAAGCCGCTTACGGGAGTAGATCGACGCAGCTCATGAAACTGAAGGTAGGAGAAGGAATTGCCGGTGATGTTCTCAGTACCGGACGATCGGAAATGCTGAATAATGTTTCTACGGACGGCCGCTACAAGAAAGGAAGTACGAAGATCATATCCATGCTCTGCGCACCTTTGAAGTGCGATAACACTGTGTTTGGCGTGATCAATATGAGCAACACCTCAGAGCGCCTTTTTGTCTTGGAAGATCTGCGTATGCTGAACAGTCTCGCTGTTTATGCATCCATTGCAATAAAAAATGCCTTGAACTATGCACAACTGCGCGTTGCAGCCGATAATGTACTTAAGCAAGCCATCCTCGTAACCTGAGAAAATTTTTATCAGACGGAGAAGCGATAGTCTATAGAGGAGTTTATGCCGATACCGAGCGTCATCCATCCATATACGATGATGGCCGGATTTTTTTACGGAAGAACCGGTCCGCAAAGCTGCCTGGTGGTGGTAGCTCAAAGACGCTGAGAGAACGGCCGAGGCTTACTCTGAAATAACACCACTTCTGAGGAAAAAGGAAGCATGCCCGGGAATATTCAGGGAGACGGGCGCAACCCTATCGTGATGTATGTTTCATCAGGCACAGTTTCAGAGAGATATGCTGTTCACTCCTCTGCACCCCTGCTTCCGGACCCATACCTATTGATCAACATGAAATCATCATGAACATTCCTGACCGCACCGGGATTACAGCTACCGCAACATGAAGCCGGACGGGCTGGCGAACCTCTTATGATCACCATCAGATCCTGTAATAGAGCCGACAGCAATCGCGGTCCCAGTAGAAAAAACTATTGCGCCGGCAATAATCTGGTCCGCAGGTATTATCGCGCCA
>DKBO01000125.1 GCA_002448975.1 Nitrospiraceae bacterium UBA6898 | reverse complement strand
GTAAACAGTTGCATCAGGATCAGAACCCCGCATGCTCTTGATGAAGGCGGATACCGTGTTATAATGATCGTCCTCATCGTAGTAGATAGCCCTGTTCTGGGTAGCTTCTGTCACCTGTTCAAGGGTAATGTCAACGCCGTCACTTCCTCCCTGGGGTAAAGAGAGAAATGAGAGTTCAAGAATGTTCAATGCCCTTCGGGCATCTCCCTCGCTGATCGAAGCGATATATTCGGCAGCGTCCGGATGAAGGGTCACCTTGTGCGTTCCCAGCCCTTTTTTGTCGGTCACTGCCCGGGAGATGAGAGTTCTTAAATCAGGTGCCGGAATCGGTCTGAAGAAAAAAATGAGAGAACGGGAGGAAAGAGCCGGGACAAGGGAGAAATACGGATTCTGGGTTGATGCTCCCACAAGGATGATCTCTCCCTGTTCAACGTGGGGAAGAAGGGCATCCTGCTGCGTCTTGTTGAAGCGATGGATTTCGTCCACAAAAAGGATCGAGCGCTCACCTCGAGACGATTCAACCGCCTCCCGAATATCCTTGATTCCCGCAGTAACTGCATTGATAGCAATAAATCGAGCTTTTGTCTTTCTGGCGATAATATGAGCAAGGGCGGTCTTTCCTGTTCCGGGGGGGCCAAAGAATATTACCGAAACGATTTTGTCTTCTTCTATAAGGCGTCTGAGAGGTTTCTGCCGCTCAAGAAGATGCGGCTGGCCAAGGAATTCATCAAAATCCTCGGGTTGCATTCTCCACGCAAGCGGCGCTGCTCTTTTTTCATTCCTGAACAGATCCAAATTCCCCAGCTTTCAGCTGGACTATGGTCTTGCGAGGTCTTTTGGCAAAGAGAGAAGGGGAAGGTAATGGTAAATATTTACAGATGCATGTATGAAAAAACCTGTCTTAACAGGTCGACATCCCTTGTTTTCTCTATGAGACCTCTCTATACTACCAGCCAAAAGCGCCTTGACCACAGACAACAGCTTTGTAATAAGGATAATCAGAAACCCGCCCTGCCGTGTATGTGAAGAATCAGATCCGCCTAAAATATAGGTGGGTGCCTTAAATGCACCTTCAGGCTTTTGGCACATGGCCAACATGCACACCAGTGCATTACACAGGCTCCCTAAAGATCTAATTTGCCGGATCAACTTTTTCACATATCACCTGCAGGGCAGGTAACTCATACCCGATATGCTCTATTTAAACAAATCTCATCAGTTTGAGCAAGGAAAAATTCTTTCATAAGAAAGAGTTTTTCCTTGTATTGGAAGGAATTTTTTAATAAACTATAAAAATATATCTTTATGAAAGCTATTATACTGGCTGGTGGAGAAAATCGTCGTTTTCAGTCTCACAAGGCTCTTGCCGAAATTAAGGGCAGGAGGATTATTGAGGCGACGGCTGAGTTGCTCACGAAGCACTTCACGGCCGTATTAATAAGCACGAATACCCCTGAGCTTTTTTTCTATCTCGGGCTGCCGCTCATCGGGGATATCGTGGAGCAACGGGGTCCCATAAGCGGGATATATTCTTCCTTTATCAGCACCGGCGCACCGGAACTGTTTTTCATGGCTTGCGATATGCCGTTCATCAAACCGGAAGTCATAGCATTAATCAAGAAGAAGTTTCAGGGACAGGACGCACTTCTGCCCATGCACAAAGGGTTGCCCCAACCGCTTCTCGGCATCTATTCCCAGCGCCTAGTACCGCAGCTAGCGGAGAGGTTACGACAGAACAAGAAGGCGATGTGGGACCTGCTACAGGACATAACCGTGCAGTTTATTCCGGAAGAGGAGGTGTTACGTGTAGACCCAGAAGGAAAATCCTTTGTCAATATTAACACGGTTGAAGAGTATAGAAATCTCGTTATACATATCTGAGAAGCAGCGACGATTGGTTGCTGACAAGGCTGTCAAAGGAGGTTATTTATATGTTTGGTCTCGGGATGCAGGAATTGGTCATCATTCTTATCATCATTCTGGTGCTTTTCGGAGCCAAGAGGTTGCCTGAACTGGCGAGCGGTATGGGAAAAGCGATAAAAAACTTCAAAAAAGCTTCTACTGAGATTGACGAAATAGATGTGACACCTAAAAAGGGCGCGGAATCGGACTCAGAAAAGGCAGCAGAAGAAAAAGGAAAAGGTGCATAGGGGAGCTGTTGCAGAGATAGACCGATCGGCCCTTCTGCATAATCTTCGTACGATACAGGCAACATCGGGGCATAAACCCGTTATAGCTGTCGTTAAGGCTGATGCTTACGGCCACGGTTCAGTTGAGGTTGCTCGCACTCTTGTTAATCAGGGTGCTGACTTTCTTGCGGTTGCTTTTGTGGAGGAGGCAAAGCAGCTTAGAAGTGCTGGTATCGAGGCTAAGGTCCTCATTCTTTTTGACCAGACAGACATCTCGGCATTTTTTGATCTTGATCTCATCCCTGTCATTCATGACAAAGGGGCTGCAGTTGCTTTTAGCAATGAAGCGAGGAAGCGGAACAGGGCTTTGCCGGTACATATCAAGGTTGACACCGGCATGGGAAGGATGGGGCTGGGGGAAGGATCTGCTGTAGCCGATGCCGTTGAGATTGCAGGTCTTGAGGGTCTTGTCCTTGAAGGACTGCTCAGTCATTTTTCTGAGGCAGATCTTGCTGACCGGTCTTTTGCAGTTCATCAGCTCACTCGTTTCAGGGAGATTCATGCGGAGATAGCAAAGAAAACTGCAGGAAATCTTATCCGCCACATGGCGAATAGTGCTGCCGTTTTCTGTCTGCCTGATGCAATGCTTGATGCCGTGCGGCCGGGAATTGCCCTGTATGGGTATTTATCCGCTGACAACAGTTTTGGCCTTGAGCCGGTCATGAAAATCAAAACACAGGTCCTAGCAGTCAGGAACCTCCCGACAGGCGCACCGGTCAGTTATGGAAGAACCTTTGTAACAAAACGGGAGAGCAGGATTGCCGTGGTTTCTCTCGGATATGCTGACGGATATAACAGGCTTTTTTCAAATAACGCGGAGATGCTCGTGGGCGGCTACAGAGTCCCTGTCGTCGGCCGGATCTGTATGGATCTGACCATGCTTGACGTTACTGATGCAGGTCGCGTATCAGCGGGGGATGAGGTAGTAATTCTCGGCACACAGAACGGACAGGTGATCACCGCAACCGAATTGTCCCGCAGGAGCGGCACTATTCCCTATGAGGTATTGACGTCGCTGGGAAGCAGGTCACGGAGGGAATACGTTTCATGATCGGAATTATCGAAGATTTCGGCAGCATATTTATACGGGGCATCGCAAAACATATGCACGTAACAGAGAATACAGGCCGAACCCTTGGTTGCACTTTATGACATTGCGGAAGATGTCTAAAGATGAAGACTTCACGTACCTGCATGCAATAGTGCCGGGGATTTCAACGAGATGAGCCATGCATAAAAAGATCGGGCAGATACTCCTTGGAACCGGCATGGTGACGGAGGAGCAGATACAGCGGGCTGTTGAAACCCAGGCTAACGAGGGCAATGCCCGCCGTTTTGGTGAAATTCTGATGGAGCAGGGCGTTCCCGAAGGCGAGATCTACCGGGCTCTGTCTGTCCAGTTCCATCTGCCGCTTCTTGATGCGGCGGAGTTCCCGGAGCAGATCCCCCTGGACAAGGTATCATTTGCTTTTCTTGAGAAAAACCTGCTACTTCCTGTAGCTCTTGACAGCGGTGTCCTCACTGTGGCAACGGGTGACCCGGTAAATTCTGAAGGGATCGATTCACTGAGATCGTCCTTCGAATACGAATTGAAAGTCGTCCTTGCCAGAAAGACCGAGATCCTTCAGCAACTTGAGATGCTTCAGGGATCCCGGAGTGCAGTAATGCAGAGACTCATTGAAGGGACTGCAGAAGAGGACATTGCCAGCGCCGATTTGACCGGAGAGATAAGCCACCTCAGAGATCTAGCGCAGGAAAAAGGCATAATACAGGTGGTGAACCTTATCATTGAGAATGCTGTGAGGGACAGAGCCAGTGACATCCATGTGGAGCCGGGAGAATTCAATGTCCGTGTTCGCTACCGCATTGACGGAGTGTTGTACGAAAAGGAAACGCTTCCGGCGAGAATGTATTCTGCTGTTTCTTCGAGAATCAAGCTTCTGTCTCAGATGAATATTGCGGAAAGAAGACTCCCCCAGGACGGCAGGATAAAGGTTGCGTCCTCTGGCAGGAATATCGACATCAGAGTATCGACGATCCCGACCGTTTACGGAGAGAGCGTCGTGATGCGACTGCTGGACAAAGAGGCGTCCTTCATTACACTCGAAGACATCGGATTTGACAGGACAATTCTTGATATCTACGAGGATGTCATCAAGAAGCCCTACGGCATGATCCTGATCACCGGTCCGACTGGAAGCGGAAAATCAACAACCCTTTATGCCTCCCTTGCCGTGATCAATTCGGCGGAAAAGAAGATCATCACCGTTGAAGAGCCCGTGGAATATCTTATGCCCGGCATNNCCCGACATCATCATGGTTGGTGAGATCCGTGACATGGAAACCGCCAGCATCGCCATTCACGCTGCCCTGACCGGCCACCTGCTTTTCAGCACGCTTCACACGAACGATGCTCCCGGAGCCATCACCCGGCTTATGGATATGGGCATAGAGAATTATCTCGTTGCATCGACCCTGATATGTGTCATGGCGCAAAGACTGGTCAGGCGGATATGCCCGATCTGTAAGACCCGTGAGGATCTGCCCGCAGATGTACTGAAAAAGATCAGTGCGGATATCAGAGAGGTGTGGACAGGCAGAGGTTGCGATGCATGCTCTGGCACGGGATATAAGGGCAGAATTGGTATATTTGAGGTCTTACCCGTTTCCGGACCGATACGGGAGCTTATCATGAAACGGGCGACCATCAAGGAAATGAAAGACAAGGCCATTGAGCTCGGCATGCGGACGCTCAGGGAAGACGGCATTGAGAAGATAATAAAAGGGGTCACTACGATTGACGAAGTCCTGCGCGTGACACAGGTGGAGATGTAATGTACGGGATTATGCCCCCGGTAAGAGTCGCCAGCACGCCTTTTCCTGATATGCGCGGTGTTGCGCTGATGATGGTCTTGTGGGTTCTGGTGCTTCTCAGCGTCATATCAATGAGCTTTCTGGCCTCGACGAGATGGGGTTCAGCCGGCGTCAGGAACTTCAAAGAAGATGCTCAGAGCTATTATCTTGCCCTGTCAGGATATCAGGAGGCAATAAACTATCTTGCCTCTGACAAGGATCTTACAATAGATTTCCTTGACAGCGAAGGCAACTTCTGGATCGATGATAAAACACCGCCCGTTACCGGAAGACATTCTACGGCGGAGGGGTTTTATGAGATAACGATATCTGATGAAAACGCCAGGATAAATATCAACTTTGCTAACCAGGACCGCCTGGTACGGCTCTTTTCCTATTGCGGGGTGAAACAGGAGGATATGAACGATATCGTCGATTCGATCTTAGACTGGAAAGATCTGGATACGGAGCATCACCTTTCCGGTGCGGAAGATGACTATTATGAAGGACTTCAGGAGCCGTATAAGGCAAAAAACGGCCTTTTTGATGTGCCGGAAGAGCTTGCTCTGGTTAAAGGCATGACACCTGCCTATCTGTATGGGACCGGGGAGGGCGGCACGGGGGTGCTGCCGCTTATTACCACATTCGGCAGAAATCTGGTGAATATCAATACGGTTTCAAAGGAGGTCATGGAACTTCTCGGGCTGAATCCCGTGGAGATTGAGACTATCCTCAAACAACGCAACAAGGACTTTGGAGGATTCAGGTTCATTCCCCAGCAGTTTTCCGTAAGGGGAGTGAACACTATTGCAACGCAGAATTTTAGAATCGAGGTTTTTGCAAAATTGCATGACAGCCCGATCGCGACGAGGGTTATCGGGGTGCTGTATAGACAGCCTTCTGCAGAAGGCGTTAAATTCAAGACGATCTATTGGAGAGAGCGTGCCGAGACTGTTAGGGGTTGACCTAGACAGCAGAAAACTCCGCATGGTTGCTGCAGAACTTCGGTTCAGGACAGTGCGCCACCTGAAATCCGGGGAGGTCCTTCTGGGAGAAGATAAGAAGGAATGGCTAGGTGAGCTTACCCAAGTGCTTCGTCAATGGAAAGAGGAGTTTTCTCCTGACGGGGTAGTCATTGGACTTCCTCTTCATTATTTTTCCAGCAGACTTATTCATATGCCGCTTATGGCAAGAGAGGACCTTCGCCGCGCACTTCACTTTGAACTCGAAAAACATCTTCCTCTTCCGGTTGATGAATATGTATTCGACTTTCTTATGGCAAAAGGACTGAATGACGTACGTACCCTTGTTTTCTCGGTCAAGAAGGATGTTGTCAATGACCTGCACAAAGCCGTAACGGATGCGGGGATGGAGCTTGTTTCGATCCGTTCCAGAACCATTGACCTGCTCAACAACATGGCGGAGACTGGTGATGAAAAAAGAATCAAGGGAATTTTCATCAATGCTTCTGACGACGATTACGAGATGGCCGCCATCGAGGACGACGGCGTAGTATTTATGAAGAGAATACCGAAAGATAGCGATCTGGCAGAAGAACTGGATCATTCTCTGCAGCAGTTTCCCGGCAAGGTTTACGCATCAGGAGAGTTTGAACAACTCACCCTAGAGCGATTTGCACCCCGGAAGGCACAGGTTTATCCGCCCTATGCGCTGCTTTCATCATATGCAAAAAGGAAAAAGTTCGTACTTGAATTCATCCCCCCCGAACTCGTCAGGCAGAAGAAAGACTATTATCCTTATGCAGTTGCAGGGTTGGCTGGTGCAGCGGTAGTTTTTTTTCTGTTGACGGGGTTTGTTACCTATCTGAAAGATGTCTATACGCTGAATACCATAGAATCTCAGATCAAGGCGATACAAACCAGGGCATCGGGGGTCATTGAGACGAGGAAGAAGTTGGATGCTGTGCAGGGTGAGCGGAGAGCGCTTGTTGATTTTCTCGACAGATCGAACATTGCGATAAAAGCTTTGAACGACCTCTCGCGGACAATACCTGTTGATTCATGGATCATAAACCTGACGCTTGATGATAAAGGAGGCGTTGAGCTGGAAGGTTTTTCCCGCAAAACGTCTGACGTGGTCCTTATACTTGAAAAATCAGGGCTCTTCAAATCTATTTCCTTCTCTGCCCCGATCATATCCCGTGAAGGCGAGGAACGTTTTTCCTTGAAGCTTGAGGTCAAGGAAAAATGAAACAACGTAAAATTATTTTGCTTGGCGTATTGTTGATTGTGACTGCTCTTATGTTTCAGAACTATTATCTCGCTCCCAGATCTGAGGCGATGCATGAAGAAATCCAGTCAGCATATGGAACGCTGCAGAAGTATGAAGCCTATCTGAAGGGCTCCGGGATAACCGACAAGGAGATTCAGGCTGCGATTGCTGACATGAAAAAGCTGGAAGAGAGGCTGATACCCGAGAAATCGGAATTTCTCTCATCTGCCAGCATGCAGCGCATCGTATCGGAACTTGCAGAAAAGGCCGGTCTGAACGTCCTTACCATCCGTCCGATCAATGCCGTGAAGGACGGGAACTTCCTCGTGGTTCCGGTTTATTTTGAGGGAAGTGCCAATATTAAACAGATAAGTGATTTTCTAGCAGCAAGCGAAAAGAGCCCGATTATGCTCAAGATCGATAAGATGAGCTACAATGTAACCAACATGCAGAATCCAAAGGAGCTGAGATTTAAAATTCAGATTTCCGGGCTGACAAGGATATGATGATACGGAGACAGGCGGTTTTGTTCCTTATGGCATGTCTGGCTATTGTGACGGCCTGGAAATTCTATGTAAACGCCATCGCATACGATCCGCTCGACAGGGATGCAGTAAAGCACGCGTCGATCAAAGAAACTATCGTGGCAAAGTCTGATTATGCCCCTGCCTGGGACAAGGAGATATTCGAAAAGAATCTTTTTAGTCCTTCGCGCACTTACCTGGAGCCAAAGCCTGTTTCTGTAACGGCGTCGGTTCCCCCTCCCCAGCGTCCCGCGCTTGCCCTCAAGGGGATAGTCCTGGACAACTTCGGGGATTTTGTCGCTTATCTGGAGATCAACCAGGCGAAAGCCGTCCCACTGAGAAAAGGAGATAAGGTCGAAGAGATCGAAGTATCCGATATATCAGAAAAGAAAGTTGTGTTACAATGGAACAACGAAACCATAACGATGAGCATCGAAAAAGTGAAGACCATATCCAATATTCCGAGGACAGGAAGATGAACAATACCTTTCTTGTTGCAGTACTTCTTGTGCTATGTGTCAGCTCCTGCGCTCCAAAGCAGGCGGTAAAACCGGAAGAACCGCCCGTTGCCGTTCAGCCGCCCAGTGATCTTACCGTGCCGGAGATGCCTGCGCCTCCCAAAGAAGTAAAGGCGGAAAAAATGCCTGAACAGCCGGTCGAAACGAAGCAGGAAGAGAAATACGTCATGCTCAACTTCGAAAATGCCGACATTGAGACCGTAATCTCGACCATATCGGACATGCTCCAGATCAATTATATCCTGGCCCCTGGCGTTACCGGGAAAATTACCATCCAGTCCCGCAGCAAGATCCCGATGAGTGAGCTCTTTTCAACGTTTCAGACGGTCCTGGAGTTCAATGGTTTTACTGCGGTAAAGGAGGGAAGTTTTTACCGAATCATTCCCATAGACACTGCGAAGCAGCAGCCCGTGCCGGTACAACTTGGCAAGAGTGCCGAACTTCCATTGGATGCAAGCTTTGTGACGCAGGAGATTCCGCTGGAGTATGTAAAGGCTAACGACGTTGCAAATATTGTAAAGAACCTCATGCCGAGAGGGACGGATATCATTGTATATGAACCATCAAACATGCTGATCGTGACAGCCCCTCCAGCGGGCATCCTGAAATTCATGAAACTGCTTGATGCCATTGATATCCCGTCCACGGAGAGGGATTCGGTCAGGACCTTTGTTTACAGTGCGGAAAACGGTGAAGCCAAGAAGCTTGCCGAGATCCTGAAAAGCATCTATATCAAAAAAGGTGCGGGAGGGGCTGCTACTCCTGCGGTGCAGCAGGTCGCTCCTGCCCCGGCTGCGATGCCTCCTGTTCGACCTGGCCAGCCGCAGAGATTACTGCCGCGGACTCCAGCGCCGGTAACAGGGAGCTCTGCTGCGGTCCTCGAAGGTGTTGCCGGGGAGATAGAGGGAGATGTAGTGATAGAGGCGTATGACGATATTAATGCCCTGATCATAAAGTCCACGCCGCGCGCTTATCTTGCTCTTATGGAGACCATCAAGAGACTGGATGTCCAGCCAAAGCAGGTTCTGATCGAGGTTCTCGTGGCCGAAATATCCCTGAATGATTCGACAAAACTTGGCATCGAGTGGCTGCTGAAGGCATCTGTTGATGATGCTGATGTGGTAGCGGGATTCAGGAGTCGCGATATACTGCCATTCCTGGCAAAGAGAAGGGGGTTTGAGCTTCCAGTGAACGGGGATGGTATTCTACAAAATTTACCGGTAGGAGGATTCGCTGCCGTTATAGATCCTAAACACTATGCTGCACTGATATCTGCTGAAGCGTTGAAGAATAATGTCAATGTGTTAGCAAGCCCACATATTTTGGCACTTGACAATAAGGAAGCGAAGATCGAGATCGGTGACGAGGTACCTGTTGCAACCTCAGTCACGCAGGCAGGAGTGGATGCGACCCTTGTCGGGAATACGACATCCCAGGTCCAGTTCAAGTCTGTTGGCACCATTTTGACGGTTACCCCTCAGATCAACGAAAAAAAGCAGGTCACTATGAAGGTGTCGCAGGAGGTCAGTGAGATTGGTGATTCTGTAAAGATCGGCGGACAGGACTATCAGGGCTTTAAGACACGAAAGGCGAATACGACGGCCATTGTCCAGGACGGTCATACCCTGGTCATAGGCGGGATCATCCAGGAGACCAATGCCCAGCTTCGGTCAGGTCTTCCCTTTCTGAGCGATATCCCTGTTCTGGGATATCTATTTGGAGTGACGACCGATTCAACCATAAAGCGAGAACTTATTCTCCTGATTACGCCTCATGTGGTCGGTGACAAGGAAGAGGCTGATCAACTGACAGAAGAATATAAGAACAGGATCAAGGACGTTCGGAGAAAAATCGAGGAGAGGAAGAAGAAACTCGGCCAGGCTGATATCCATATGCATAAACATGACGAGGGTGGCGAGCCGGAATAGACTGAAAAAACGGTCTACGCTGCAGACAGCAATTCGTTGAGAGTGATAAGTACCGACGCGCTGAGGGAGGAGAGGTTGTAGCCTCCCTCAAGACAGAAGATATAGGGAATTCCTTTCTTTGAAGTTACAATTGCCCTCACGATATTTTTTATTCCCTCGTCCGTTACCCGTATACCGGCAAGTGGATCGCCGGCATGAAGGTCATAGCCCGCAGATACCAACACGATATCAGGATCGAAACGCATGATTAACCCCGGCAGGATGTCCTGGTACGCGTGAAAGTAGTCCTTGTCTCCAGCTCCGTGGTGCATGGGAATATTGTAGGTGAAACCCTGTCCTGCGCCTTTCCCCCTCTCTCTGTCGCTTCCTGTGCCGGGATAATGCGGATACTGATGGNNCGTGCACCGCGCTGATCACCGCGCCTGCCGCAAAAAGCGCAGCCTCTACTGAATGGAGTGAAACATAGGTGTCAGGATCAAAATAGCCGGTAAAATGAAGGATCTTAGAAAAATAGGATGCCCTATGCACGGCGAGGATATCTTCCTCGTCTGCTTTTTGTGGTTTAAGATGACGCATCGTCTTCCAATGGGGTGACTGCTGCAATGCATTGTTGATGGCGATCAGGCGGTCTTTTGATTCCGGGTGGCCGGGAGGCATTTCGTGCAGAAGAAAAACATCATCGTAAATGAATCCGACTTTTTTCATAAAATAATTTTACCACGCTGACACGAAAAGGAAAACATTAGGAATGGCGACTTATCTGTCTAATATCTCTCGGACTATTCTTGAGGAGGTCGATAGGTAGGGGTTTCATGACGAATTCGGAGTGCGTGAAGACTATATCCTTCTTATGTAGAATGAATTGACTATACCTGTGAGAACAGTGCCCTGATATCCAGCCTGAGAGTCTTTATGGCATGTTAGGCTTCCGAATTGGCCCTTTCCCAATAAAGAACCCCCCTGCAGAATGCAGGGGGGTTCTTTATTACGGCGATGAGGAAAATAGGTGCTTAGAACAGTCCGCTCACCTTTCC
>DKBO01000041.1:14815-15211 GCA_002448975.1 Nitrospiraceae bacterium UBA6898 | reverse complement strand
TCTTGTGTCTGAAGATCTGACCAAATGGTGCGGAGTATATATGGAAATAGAGAGGCAACCCTATGAATAAGGAAATCGTTCTTTTGAATCTCCAAGAAGCTGAGAAGGAATTGCAGAACACAATAAATGCAATTCGTAGGGATGCTGAGTACGATGAAGGAACATTTTACATAGCAATGCAGCATATCTAGTAGAAGAAAAAAGGGGACAGGCTACATTTTCGATAGAAGATAAACAATGCCGAGGATGCAGAGAGGATCAGGTGATAAGACTGTTTGCTAAGTTATTCGACGAGGAATTGGTGAGCGACATCGAAGGCAATATGACGACAGGGTATACACCTGAGGGCTATGCGCTTGCCATGACCTATGATGCGGCAAACAGGATGAAGACGGC
>DKBO01000041.1:0-14804 GCA_002448975.1 Nitrospiraceae bacterium UBA6898 | reverse complement strand
TTACTACGGCTATCGCTTCTACGACTCATGCTCCGGCAAATGGACGACGAGAGACCCGTTGGGTGAGGCTGCTGATCTAAATGTCTATCGGATGGTGGGAAACTCGCCAATGAATTGGGTTGATCCGTTAGGGCTCGACTTCGATGTTTGTTTTACTTGGGAGGCTGCTGCTGGAAAGGGGCATATGGGCGTTGGTTTCCCTGGGGAACCGACAACTTTTTTGGTTTTTACCCGACTGGTAATTTTATAAAGAGCCCAGGAATAAGCAAGCCAAACACACAACCTGGTTATCAATGTAAGACAATCAAATCCCCACCGGACAAAGACAAGAAAATGAAGGAATGTAGAGACCGGTATGATTCACCTGGCGATTACATGGTGCACAAGAGGCAATGCACGGAAATGGTTCGCGAGTGCATGAAAGAGAGTGGCTTGCCAACTGGTGACTACGAAGGGCCGCAGCCAGCTCTTTTTTTTAAAGAATTGCCGGGTAAGATTTATAAACGCCAATAGGGGAAGATATGCGAAGATTTATTTTATCAATTGTGTGCTTTAGTATCACAGGGTTATTTGGGCCAGTGCTTCGACGTATGGCGTGGCCGCCTTCTGGGCCCAATGGTGGAATTATGAGCGACCTCATAAATGACTTGGTATATTTGCTCTGGCCCGCGCAAGCGCTTGCAGTAGTTGAAGTCAATATTGGCACGAATAAAGCAATTTTCTTTGCTGTCGCTGCGAACATTCTGTTGTTTGGTATTGTCGGTGTGCTAGTCGCAATTGTTGCAAAGAGGCGCGCCTTTTTCATTATTATGTATTTCCTATTAAGTGGCTTAGTGTTATATTGGGCGCTATGGGGAGCTGGGTTTAGCTTTGCTTATATAAATTGGTTAGCACTTGCAGTGGCATTGCTTCTATATGCAGTACCGTTCTTCATTATCGGAAGTAGAATGAAGTGGGAAAATAGGGACAGCCGTGACTACTGACATCAAAAGGACAGACGGCACAGGGGTGACAGACTTCACCTATTATGCCGATGACCGGCTTTATACCGTTGACGGGCCTCTTGCCAATGATGCAATTACCTATCAGTATGATCAGCTTGGACGGCTAACGTCAGTAACACCACAGGCAGGGCAGGCGCTTACATACGGATATGATGCACTCGGGCGGCTGGACACTATTCAGAACTCTGCCTCTACCTTTACCTATGCTTACTATGGCCCTGGCCCTCTCATCCAGAGACTGACCAGGCCCAATGGCAGCTATACGGAGTATGAGTACAACGAGCCGCTCAAGCGGCTCACGGCCCTGATCAACAAGGCCTCGACAGGGAGCCTGATTAACAGCTTCGCCTATGCCTATGACAAGGACCTTATCAAGACAGAGACGGTGACCAACGGGACCATAATAGATAACTTCCTTGAAAAGAGCACGAGCTATGTACCAAATGCGGTCAACCAGCTTGTGAGCGCAACCACAGCGCCGGATCCGGCCAAAGTTTATGCTTATGATGCTGACGGCAATATGACCACAGGGTATACNNGGCCTGCTGAACCTCAAACAGGGCGGGCAGGACTACAGCTATCTTTATGACGGCAAGGGTAATGTGAGCGCCTTGATCGACAGCACACAGGCTGTCGTTGCCTCATACGCCTATGACCCCTTCGGGAAGTTAATGAAAAAGTCCGGTTCCCTCGACCAGCCCTATACCTTCTCGACAAAGCAAGCCCAGCCTGGTACGGGCCTAGTTGGTTTCGGGTATCGAACCTACGATTCTTGCTCAGGCAAGTGGACGACGAGAGATCCATTGGGAGAGGCCGGGGGGATGAATTTATATGGCGCAGTTGGAAACAATCCGGCGAATTTTGTAGATCCGTGGGGGTTATACGAAAGAAATGTTCATTATGACCTTACTTATCAACTCGCTATGGAGGCGGGGTTCACAGTAAGAGATGCAATGGCTATTGCAAAGGGCAATCAGGATACTGATGATTTTTTCTTTGATTCATGGAAGTGGTTCTTTGGTGGTATTCAGAAACACTTTATGTCTTACGGTTGTGCAATAACTAACTTGGATGAGGCCCTAAGATATAATAGTCTTTGGTATTTTGGACAAAGCTTACATATACTGCAGGATACATACTCTCATGCTGGCTATAAGTGGTATGAGGGCGGTCATCTACGAGACTGGACCAAGCCTGATATTTTCAATATAAATAGCGAAAGAGATAGAGCTATGATAAATATGACTTGGCTTTATCTCCTGAGGTACAAGGATCGATTTTATCCATCGATAAGGTCTGCCCGATGAAGTTTACAAAGCCAATTAATATCAGCTATGAGAGTGTGACTTATTTATTTTTTTTATCAATTGCTTTATATGTCTCGTGGAATCATATTTTTGATGAAAATATTATTAATAACCTATGGGATTATGGTATCTGGGGATTACCCATTGCTCTACTCTTTAGTATCACGATACGGGCACTTAGAATCAATGAAACAAGACTGACGACATCAGCACTACTCTTTGGCTTTATTGTAGGTATTGTATTTTGGACTCTCTTTAGCCTGAGTGAGATGCGTAGCGAGAGCCAGTCATTTACGATTGGAGTGGTAATAGGTATTTTAGTATTTGGCTGTTTCACGGCATTTGCTGCTTGGATTATTGCAATAATCTTATCAAAATTGATTATAAGAATTTGTCGATAGAGGAGCCGAGTAGGAGGAAGGAACGGTGGGGTCAGACTTGATTATTGACATTTTACGGTGACGTTAAAGGGCAAGGGTAAGATCCGAGAATTGCACGATAAGGTTTGTACACATCAGGAGGGGTGAATTGAACATGAAGAGAAGATTGCAAAAATTCATAAGCGCACTATTCTTCCTAACACTGCTTGCCTTCACTTCATCTCTTGCCTCTGCCGAGGAGATCACCTGCGACTACGACGATGCAGGGCAGGTGAAGACGTATGAAAAGGAAAGCAGTCAGCGCTCAGCGGTCAGCTAAGGCATGAAAGACTTCAGAGACATAAAGGCATGGAGCAAGGCGCATCAGCTTGCAGTTGCAGTCTATGAAACGACGGCAGGGTTTCCCAAAGATGAACAATATGGCCTGACAAGCCAGATTCGAAGGGCTGCCGGATCTATACCTGCCAATATAGCGGAGGGTTGTGGAAGAGATGGCGATGCAGAACTGTCCCGTTTTTGTCGGATAGCCATGGGCTCGGCAAGTGAACTTGAGTATCGTCTGCTGCTTGCCCGTGATCTCAAATATTTAAAAACGGACGAACATAAGAAACTTGAAGACGGCTTAATTGAGGTAAAGCGGATGCTTGCAACTTTTATTCGGAAGCTGAGAGCTGAACGCTGATGGCTGAGAGCATTTACAGAGAATACACCTGGGGCAAGAACCTCGGCGGTGGCATCGGCGGCCTGCTGAACCTCAAACAGGGCGGGCAGGATTACAGCTATCTTTATGATGGCAAGGGCAATGTCAGCGCCTTGATCGACAACACGCAGGCTGTCGTTGCGTCATACGCCTATGACCCCTTCGGGAAGTTGATGAAACAGTCCGGNNTGCTCAGGCAAATGGACGACGAGGGACCCGTTGGGAGAGGCTGGAGGGTTGAATCTGTATGGTTTTGTGGGGGACAATGCCGTGAACTTTGCAGACCCATTGGGACTTTGGCTTACCCCAGGACATAATAAAATCATAGATGCCTTTGTATACAGACATTTGTCCGCCTTAGAACCAGAATATGTTGCAGCTATGAAAGAGGGGAGCGCTTATGTTGATAAATTTCAAGATCAAAAATACGCTTTTCTACACCATATGACAAATGGCAGCAAGCAGCAGACACGCGAAGAAGCTGAGAGGCTAATGAATAATTTTATAAATGACCACATGAATAAATATAGATGCGATTTAGCCAAGGACAATAAACAATCAGCATATAAAGAATTAGGCATGGCGCTGCACCCTATAATGGATTCGACTGCGCCACCCCATGATAATTTTCAACCATGGTTTAGATCATATCCTTTGTTATTTCTCTTACTTCACGGCAAAAGAGAGATTGAGCCGAATGCCTATATCGATACAACTGTTAATAGAATGATAAACGCTTTCGGAGCAGAAGGAGCTAAATGAAATTGTATCAGAATCATAAACTTCTAACTTGGTTGCTCGTATTCAGTACGTTAGTTGCTGTATTTTTCGCGCCATTTAATTTTGTGATTGCCCCTGAACGAAGATTGCAATTTCTTGACAAACAAGGTCGCCCAATAGTAGATGCCCTGATTCGACAGAATTGGGATCAGTATTCTTTAGACGAACATCGAGGTGTGTTACTCAAGACAGATTCTGAAGGTAGAGTAATATTACCAAAAAGAGAAATTAAGACAAGCATCATAGATCTAATACGCGGCGCAATTAAGCAGAATCAACAATTGGGCATACATGCAGGTTACTTTTCAAGTGAGTATGTATCAATCAGGGTAAATGAAAAAGTGGGGAAGCAGTTCTATGCCGGTAAAGGACTGGAGTCAGGCAAGGTGATTATCGATACAACGGAAGTCAATAATGAACGTACTAAAACCAATTAGAGTCTGGGAGGAAGAAAAAGGGGGCAGGCTACTTTTCTATAGGGGGATGAGAGATACAAAGGCGGGTCACGCGGGGGTCAGGCTCGACTATTAACATTTGACGGTGAAGTCAACGCAGTAATGGGTAAGATTCGAGAAATAGTACGATAAGGCTCTGATATAGAGGAGGGGTGAATTGAACATGAAAAGAAGATTACACAGATGTATATCCGCACTATCGCAATGACGGTCAGGTGAAGAAGGTCATTTAGGGAGATACGACTACCATTGACTATGTGCATACACAACGATGGCAAGGGCAATGTCAGCGCACTGATCGACAACACGCAGGCTGTCGTTGCCTCATACGCCTATGACCCCTTCGGGAAGTTGATGAAAAAGTCTGGAACCCTCGACCAGCCCTATACCTTCTCGACAAGGGAAGCACAGTACGGTACGGGCCAGTACTACTACGGCTACCGCTTCTACGACTCCTGCTCAGGTAAGTGGTCTACAAGGGACCCGTTGGGGGAACGTGCGGATATGAATGTGTACCGGATGGTAGGAAATAATCCGGTGAATGCGATTGATCCAAATGGAAAGGCCGCATTCCGGTATCACTTTTTTGACGGATTTCGAGTGGGTATGATAATGGGAATGTGGATAGGGGACAGTCTTAAATTAGGCTGGGCAACGATGATGCCGGATTTTGATGAGAACAAGAAAGTCCCCCGATGCCATGCAACGACAAACAGTATGCGTGTATCGACACAGGACGCAATAAACAATTCACTAATTATGGCTAATGATCAGTGGCGATCAGGTACTACTCAAGGAATGGGCAACGCTATTCACATTTGGAGAGATGTTGTCTCACATGGTGGTTCCTATTTTCCTGATCCTAATGCTACAACATTGGATTATGCGCAGCATATTTATAAGCACGATCTGCTTCCAGGAGGATCATTCCACAGCGTGATAATTCCAAAGATCAGAAGTGTTCGTAACTTAGAGTTGGGCTGGTAATATGGGGAAATCGCTTTTCATAATATTCATTATGATCGCAATGTTCAACTCAATAAAAGATATTTCTGCAGAGCAATATGAAATGAAACCCGAGACGGCAGTAGTAATTTACTTCAGCGGGGTAGAAATGCCTCTTAATACAATTTTGTTGATCCATAAAGATAATCAATACTGTGCCGTGAAGTTTATTCGCGCTTGGGATGAAGTAGATAAAGAGACGTTGGGTAGGTTTGACTCTGAAATACGCCAAGGCGGCATTACGGCCGATTCTGCGAGAGAAGCTTCGATGAAGACATATGCTACGTATGAAAGCTATTACAAAAAAGATGGTGCTTCGATAATTGCTGATGGAAGCTTCCGAAAGGAGGAGCGAACAGCTTCATTATTGCCACTTCGTGGTCCATTTCGCCCCTTTATTTACCAACCTGGTAATGGTTGCATTGAATGTGGCCCAATTAAACTATTATGGGAGTATAAAACATTTGTAAGCTTCGTTCCTCTTGGTAAAGGATCAAGTGGGCGAGATTACGGCTATGAACTTGCTCCTACCCCGTGGACCGACATAAAAGATGTAAATGTTAGAGATCATCGAATACGATGGTATCGATACGATGAAAAGAGGAAAAAGATGTTTATCCCTATAGATAAACTATGGGATACCAAAAATAGCAGCCACTAAGCGTGTGTAGGAAGAACGATGGGGTCAGACTTGATTATTGACACTTGAAGGTGAAGTTGAAGGGCAATGGGTAAGATTCGAGAAATCGAACGAGCAGGCTGTAAAACACCGGAGGGGTGAATTGAACATAAAGAGAAGATTGCAAAAATTCACAGGCGCACTATTCTTCCTAATACTACTTGCATTACTTGCATTCGTATCATCCATCGCCTCTGCCGAGGTGATCACCTACGACTGCGACAACGCCGGGCAGGTGAGAATGTGTAAACAACTATGCAGCACGAAGCAAAGTTTTGCCCGTGGTCTCGACGGCGGCCTTCAGCAGTCGGGATCGGATGTGCGGCACTTCACCATCGATCTTTTTGATCTAGAGAATATTCTCCGAAGATCTACCTGCTGCGTGATTTCCTGTTAAAGATCTTGTTTGCGAGGATATGCGGTCTCAGCCGCTTCTGCACTTCGGAAAATGACCGTTCTCCCCGCATTATTCTGCAGAAGACATCCCAGGGATAGTCATTATTTCTTATAGCCCTAAAGGCAACCAGGGAGAGATAATTAAACAGCCGGGAGAGGTGATAGGAGGATCTCAAGTCAGGTAGGGTCTCCCTGTCCATTTCCTTTTCATACCTGGCGAGGGCATGTTGATCGCCGGCGAAATAGGCGGCAATATGCCCGGCCAGCATCTGCGCAGTCTTTAACGCGTTATAAATGCCCTCGCCTGTCCAGTAATCAGCAGCGCCGGCCGCGTCTCCGATCAAAAAAATCCGATCGAGAGATACGGGGCTGTGCGTGATCCTGTGCGGAATAGGATGCCCATGTACCACAACGTTATCCGGATCCACACCTAAGAGCTTCAGCCAATCAGAAAGATGGGGTCTGAGGCGCGCTGCATCCCTCAAACGGCCTATGACACCGACTGATGCGGTCTCTTTTTTGGGAAATACCCAAAAATAGCCGTCCCGTACGTTGCCGAAATCCAGTCTGATGGTATTGAAATCGAAAGGTCGAAGTGCGTCCAAGGAAATTTCGGTCTGCAATCCGAAATGGCTCCGGGATATGGGGTTCAAAGATATCTTTCTGGCCAGAAAACTTTGAGCGCCGTCAGCGCCTACGGCTATTTTGCAGCGTATCTCTTTCTTGTCTGATTTTAGAATATATGCATCACCATCACTGGTCAGGTCTTCTATTCTTACGTCGTCAAAGAGATGAGTTCCTTTTTCCTTTGCATACTGAACCAGATAGTAATCGAAATCACTTCGATCAACCGTGGAAATGAGGAGCTTGTCCGCATATTTGGTGAAAGCGTCCTGAAATTTATGGCTTACGGTCGCCCCATAGATCTTCCGCTGAATGACCGGGGTAATATCGAAGGGCAGGATATCTGAAATTTTCGCCGAAAGGCCGCCGGCGCAAGTCTTTTTTCGGGGAAGCTTCTCTTTTTCGAACAAAGCCACACGCAGACCATGGACCGAAAGTTGATATGCCAGGAACGATCCGGCAGGACCGGCGCCGATAATGGCGACATCATATGTTCTCTGATCATTCATCAAGCAATAATATGCGCAGTTGTTCTGAGTAATAGTATCATTTCTTCGCAATAAATAAGCTCTCTGATCAGGGGTACATGCTGTTCTGCCCGCCCGCAGCCCAGTCTGTTGGACCCTGTTATCGTCCACCAGAGAAAGGCAGGAGGACTGCACACGGACAGCCTCTCTTTTCTGTCCGGATTATTGGCAAGATGTGCTAAGGCCTCTTTGTAGGGGAAAAGGATAGCAGGAGTCTGTCTCGCACAGCTGAGCTCCCGGGCGTGGAATAGGGCTTTATGGGGAAGTGGTCACCTGTCTCAAAAAACAAGGCGGGTTAATCCAGGAACGGAAGGCGGGCCCGTGCCTGAAGAGATTCCACTTCACGTAGCGGCGTCACGATCTTTCGTTGCAATTTCCCTGACATCCGCATACCATAACACCCGCCGCTTTTCCAAAGGCCTCCCGTCCTTCTCTGAAGGAAAGTATCGCGATCCCGAGGGCGCCAAGAGAATCAAGCATTCCTATGCCCGTAAGCTCAAATCCTACACTCGCAGCAAGAAGAACAACGGAAAGATACAAGCAGGTCTTTGTACAATTGGCGTCGGCGATCAGCGCCGGTGAGTTGAACTGCCTTCCGATCTTCAGCTTGTAATGAATGAGCAGCCACATGGAGAGGATCGAGACCGCTGATACAATGATGCCCCATAGGGTAGTCGACGGCTTATGCGCCTGATAGAGATTGAAGAAGGCCGTGCCGATCAGCCCGACGGTCAGGATATAAAAGGCAGTTCCCGTGATCTTCAACGCGGCCTTTTCGAAAGCATCGTGATTTTCGCTGCCGTGCTGCCGCATGCGACGGATCATGTGCCAGATCCCGATGCCCGAGATCACCTCCACAAAGGAGTCGAGGCCAAAGCCGAAGAGAGCGATCGTTCCGTCTTCATACCCCAAAAAAACCGAGACCAGACCCTCGATAATATTGTAGTAGATCGTGATCAGGGCGAGGGCATGAGCCCATCGGTAGAAGGTATCCTTTTGAGGAGTATGGAGCAATACGATCTGCTTCATGAGTTATCGTAGCACGTTCAGAAGCATGCTTCCTATTAAGCTCAGCACCGTACCTGCGCATCCCATCCTGGTGGTACCGTTCGCATGCGGAGACCGGTCCGGCAGCCGGTCACCGCATTTTTGTCCTGTTTGCTTCATATCTGTTTTCATCTTCCGTCTGACAATAGCGGCGCTTTCCTGTATTCATGCTGTCCGTTGCCGGCGGTGCGGCGGTCAGATGCGAAAGGCTATTGGACGCCGATGCTGAAGCGGTATGTGCGGCTGCTCATGATGACGCCGTCGGGAGTTATCTCCTCGAGCTTCAGTCCCGGCGAGAGGTCTTCCCCTTCGCGGAGCATGAGCCCATTAATCTGGACCATCCGGGAAGTAGGCGCTGGAGAATAGAGAAAAGCAGTTATGGTGAAGTCCGGAAGCGTCTTTCGCAGCGGTTCCGGGAGTTCCTTCAGCAGGTAGATCCTGTTTTCCGCGGGTGGCAGCGCCGCGGCAGCCTCTTCACTCGGGGGCGGCTCGCCGATAGTCTCTCCTTTCTTTGTCTTGCCGGCCTCCCTCAGTGGCGTGACCGTTTCCGGCTGCATGTCAGGCAGTCGACTTATCCCGGACGTTGGCAGTGTTGTTACCCCCTTCGCCCTCTCAGCTGGTGCCTTGGGGCCGTCGGTGCGCATGTCTTCAGCCTGAGAACGGGAGGGTGAAAGTTCCTCTTTCCGGCTGGCAGGAGACATCTCCGGGGGAGCGCTTTCGCGCAGCTGCGTGTCAGCAGGGGGATCGACAGCAGTTGTCTTCCGGCTGTCAGCCTTCCATGGGGCGAACCACCACATGAGCAGCACAATGTTCAGAAACAGAGCTGTTACGATGATGACCGGCAATAGAGCTCTCCTGCGCCTGGTCTGCGGCATGCCCTCCTGCACGGTAAGCACATCCGGGACTGCACCACGCTTCCGTTCACGCTCCGATTTCCTCAGTGCATCAAGTATATATGACATGTCAGCTATTCCCGTCTCCGGCCGAGAGCGATGGGCTGCCATCTTTTGAAGATGCATTGAGCCGCATGATCGTCAAAGGCCCGACAATACCGTCCGGCTTGATCCCTTCCGTGACCTGAAAACGCTTCACCTGCTTCAGCAGGCCGGCATCATAGATCTGCGTCGGCCGCCTGGCCGGCTCGCTGCCCTCCCGCGCAGCGAATTGAGCTGCGAGCCATTGTACGGCAGGTCCTCTGTCTCCGGGCTTGATGGCTCCCCGATACTCTTCAGGCACACGCCACACCATGGTGAAGTCACCGAACCAGTATTTCTCAATTTCCGAAACGGGCACGTTCCGCTTCTCGGAACCAACATGGACAAGCGCGGTCTCTGCATTCATCGCCGTGAGGGTCCCGTAATATTCTTTTCCCTTGTCGTCCTGAAGCTTGAGCATTGCCGGTCTGTTCAGTCTCCTGAGCATATCCAGGGTCCCGGTGGAATCAAGGCACTGCATTCCTTTCTGTTGGATGGCGCGGCATGCCTCATCAATTTCTCCCATCCCGGTCGCCAGACCCCATGAGCTCATGAGAGCACTATAGGCATCCTGTCGGCTCTGCTTTTGTGAAAGACCGACGGGTCGCTCAAGGGTGTCGAGTTTCTGAGCCGGTGGCGGTTGAACAGCCGGTGTCGGACGGGTACTCACTGCCGGCATCTGAGAGACGGGAACAAGTGCGGTAAAGGCGCCCCGGGCATAGAAAACGGCGAGCGCTGCGCCGCAGGAAATGACCAGCATGATGACAAGCGCCATCCTCAGGGGCGACCAGTTTTTAAACAGGGGCGACCTGCCGAAAACTTCGGCCGCTGCCTTCCTGAGCGTGGAGCGGGTGACCCCGGATTTATCCTGCACATAGGCGCCGAGGAGCGCCCGGTCGCAGAGCAGGTTGATAAGTCTCGGCACCCCGCCGCTCAGGCGGTAGAGCAGCCGTATCGCCGGCGGCGAGAACAGGCGCTTACTGACACCTGCTACGGCGAGGCGATGTGCTACATAGGGATCGACCTCTTTTTCGGAAAGGGGGGAGAGGTGGTATCGTGCGGTTATGCGCTGGGAAAGCTGCTGCAGGTCAGGCCTTGCAAGCATATCACGAAGTTCCGGCTGGCCGAGCATAATGATCTGGAGCAGTTTACGTTCGTTCGTCTCAAGGTTGGTCAGGAGGCGTACCTGTTCCAGCACTTCAGCGGACAGGTTCTGTGCCTCCTCGATCACAACAACCGTTTTGCGGCCCCTTGCATGAGCATCGAGGAGATAATCGTTGATGCGGTCAATGAATACCTTGTTGCTCGTTGTTCCTTCGGGATAGCGCACGCCTATTTCATCGCAGATCGAAGCGAGCAGCTCATCGACCGTCACCCGGGGATTGATAATGAAGGCGATGTCCGTTTCTTCAGGTACCTGTTCGAGCAGACATCTGCAGATGGTGGTCTTGCCGGCGCCGACCTCGCCCGTCAGAAGCACGAACCCGCCGTCGGTCGTGACCCCGTACACGAGATGGGCAAGGGCCTCCCGGTGCTGGTCGCTCATGTAGAGATAGCGGGGGTCGGGCGCTATCGAAAAGGGGAGATGCGTGAGCTCAAAATGTTTTTTGTACATAATCGTCTGTGCCTGGTAACGGGGTTTATACAGTAAGATTAATACATGGGAAGGCTAAAATACAATCGCTTTCAGTACTCCGCAAATTTAAACTGTCTGTCCTGGTACTGAGCACAGCAGCCGTCTTTCCTCCATAAGAAAAGGGGTGTCTGTCTTTGGACACCCCTTTTCCCCTTATGCATACCCTGTCTATCGTCAGTCGGGGTCCGGGCCTCCCTCATCCTTCGGGGCCGTCCCCTCCTTCGCCGCCTTCTTCTGCCGCCTGCCGGCAAGATATGCCGCTGATGGGTTCCAGTTGAACGTTGCCACCCGCGACAGCCCTTCTGCCGTGCCGCCAAACATCTTTGCCACTGCCACCCTCAGCAGGATCGCGATCCCGATGAACGGAAGAAATACCGCATAGATCAATCCCAGTGCCGGTGCCGCCGCAAGGATCACAAAGGGGTTTGCCTTGTAATATACCGTCTCTTCCCGGCCCGGCAGGCTGCCCTCTGCGCTCATCGTGATCCGCTCGCCTGTGGAAAAGTTCCAGTAGCTGCCCTTTCCTGCCCTGTCTCCTGCTATGTGCCGTATCCGTATCATGGTCATTTCCTCCTTCTCTTTTCTTGATACCAGATTATCAAACATGCGGCATCAGGGTAATTGGACAAACTACCTATTTGCCAGGGAAATGTAGCCTAGTCGATAGGAAATGATGTGCTAACGGATTTACCTGTTGCTTGGCCTGTCTGGTCAGCATTTCATGATGAAGAAAGACATGCCGCGTTCCGCCATCTCCTCAAGGAAAGTTAGGCCTTGCCGGAAATGTATTTCCCGTATTCTTCTTAGCAGATGAGGGGGAGGGTGTCAAATCACCTAACGAAATTACTCAGGAGATCATAAGTAAGAAGACCCCTCTCCTCTTTCCTCTCCCTCCAAGGAGTGAGGACGGCCTAAATAGTGCTCCTCCATCGAGGGGAGGAGGCTGGGGGAGGGTGATGTTAGAAGTTTTACTTATGATCTCCTTAGTAACTAGAAGCTATCTCAAAATATCGTTTCCTCCTCTACCGGCTCTCTTTTTCGTCATTCCCGTGAAAACGGNNACAAAAATGCATTTTTGAGATAGGTTCTACTCAAAATAAATTGAGGTTTGAGATGATAAAAGCAGAATTACGAACTTTGTGATATTGTGATGGTATTCTTTCTGTGCGGAGATTGCGCCCTGCGATCGGTTTTCCTGCGGCCGGCACACTGAGGCCGTTCCGCGACTGGCGCTAAAGGTACACGGGTATGTTGCAATTCAGATCATGGCATAGGGCTCACCGTGGAAAGGGAAACAGTTGCTGACTTTCGATTGTATGGATTCATCGGGCCGACGGGCAGGGAAGGACGCTGAAGGAGATTATTGCCATCCCCGGCGATTCCGGCATCTCGCATTGGGATGTTGCTGCATATGCATGGCCATGTCTGAACATATTCCTTTCAACGTGAGAGCTGCCGGCTCTTTTCACCTTGACACGGTGTACCGGATTTATTTGCTGCACGATGTGTTCTACGGCATTACTGCATCACGACAATCTGATATGGACGATGACTGGATGGCGCGAACCGATTGCCGGGACCCGCGGGACCTGATGACGCAGGAAGAAAAGAATTTTTCCTTTCACGCCCGTGACGTCATGGCAAGCAGCATCGAAGCACCTGCCCCGGTTTCAGGCAATGACGTGAGTTACGGCATATGGAAGGTCTGGTTGCACGACCGGACTGCGATGGTTTTCAGGTTCGAGACCCTTCAGGATATAAAACTCGCGCTTCACCAGATAGCCCTGCCATTGGGCTCACGCTTGGCAGTGAACGTGGCATGGGACAACGAAAACCAGGTTTTTATCGCAAGATAGGCCGTGCTGGGCCTGTCTGTCCGGTCTGCGCCCCTGTTGTCGGTAATGCCCCCGATTTTATTGGGTTGAAAAGAAAATAAACACTTTTTATAATAAAAGACAGCATACGGCTGACGTGCTGGCGTCTTCTGTCGTTTGAACGGCGGAGACGCTTTTTTTGCCTATTTTCAGAGAAAAGAATGCAGAGGTAACAGACATGTGCAGACTGGCTGCGATCACATCAAAAGAATTCATTTCGCCCATGGAACCCGTTCTTGCACTTGAGACCATGAAGGAGGGTCATGATGGTTCCGGCCTCGGCCTGGTCCTCAAGAACCTTGGTGGAGAGTTCGAGAAGCTGAAGAAGTACCCTGTCCTCTCCGGCATATGTTCAGCGGACGGCAGAAAGATACTTGATGGATACATGAAAAAACATGGGTTCAAGCTCAAACATGAATGGAGGCCCAGGGTCCGGCCTGTTAACAGCATCGTCAGCCGTGATCACTACTTTGCCCGTGCCTATGACTATCCCGAGGCCTTCCGGAACAGGCCGATGAAGGAAAAGGAGGATCTCCTGATGCTCACAAGACTTGCCCTGAGGAAACTCGGCGAGGCTGATGAGTCGATTTTTGCCTTCTCGTTCTATCCTGACGTTATAACTATCAAGGAGGTCGGCGATCCGCTCCAGGTAGCCGAGTTCTTCGGCCTTGACAGGGATGCCCTCACAGCAAAGATCATTTTTGCCCAGGGCAGGCAGAATACCAACTATGCAATCTATCTCTACGCGTGCCATCCGTTCTTCATCCAGGGATATTGCTCCATGACGAACGGGGAGAACACGGCATTTGTGCCGATCAGGGAATACCTTTCAGGCAGAGGGTTTGCCGGCTATACGGGCTATAACAGCGACAGCGAGGTCTTTACCCACATTCTTCATTACACGGTGAGACAGCTCGGTTTTCCGCTCCATTATTACAAGGATGTGATAACGCCGCTTAAGGCCTCCGAGATCGGTAAAAGGTCTGATGCCGATGCGGTAAAGCTCATGAAACAGTCGATGAGACAGCTTTGTATCGACGGTCCGAACATGGTGATCGGTTTCGTGCCGGACGGGACCGTTTTTATGGTTCAGGATGCGAAGAAACTCAGGCCCGGTATTGTAGGCGGTATGAAGGGACGCTATGCGCTGATGTCGGAAGAATGCGGTGTCGACAGTGCCGTTCCCGGGAGAGACCGGACAGAGGACATTTTCCCGATGAAATACGACATGGTGATGATTTCGCCTGATGCACAGGAGGTAACGGTATGGAACCAGCTTCACGGTTAGACCACAATCATAAGCTCTCGCTGAGGGAGTTCCCCTATATAATCCGCTGGAGAGATGACCGGTGCAAGCGCTGCGGAAGGTGTACCGCGGTCTGTCCGGTGAAGGCTATCGAGCCGACAGTAAAGGTG
>DKBO01000012.1 GCA_002448975.1 Nitrospiraceae bacterium UBA6898 | reverse complement strand
CACAATGGGTTAAGCAGCTTATCGGTAAAACAAGAGGTCATCGCCATGTTGCCCTCCATATCTGGAATTGTGACGGTCTGATACGGTAGCGAGCGATATTCCCTTCGTGAAGGTTCATAACCTCTATTTCAACTACCTCGACAAAACGTGCCCGATCCTCCTGAGATACGTCATCAACAGCCCTCTTCTTAATGAATGCTGCTGCTGTCTTTTTGTCCATGCCTCCATGAACGATCTGGGATACGGTTTCGACCAGCAACGTGCGATAGCGCATTCGGAATAGATCCGGCTCACCCAGAGATTGTCGCACCGCCGAATAGCGCGCACATGAACGTTCATATGCCCATACGAATACGTCGCGAAGCAGCTCCGTGCGGTTCAGTTCATACACCCCAAGAACGCCGTCGATATATGCCCGCTCAGGCACATCCACAAACGAAAGCGGACACAGGTTATCGCGAATGAGAGGCAAATTTGCAGCAAGCCGTGAAACACGTTTATTCACATCTTCGAAGGGCTGCAAATAAGGCAGGTGCACCGTGACAAAAAAGGCCTGCTCGAAGGGGTCCCGAATCACTGCGGCGGTGTCGAGAATCTGCTGGAAACACTCGTCGATCAATTGCGGCACTTCAAGCGGATGGTAGACTGTCCTGTTAATAGCCACCGGTATTGCACGCAAGCGTCCGCAAGCCCCAGGATCAAGAAGGTTGTCCGACAACAAGGCATGCAGGTTAAGTATTGTGTAACGATTAAAACCGATCTCGGACGCCTGCTCGACCAATAGCTCAATCGCAGCCTTGTGATTCAGAATCATCTGCGCATCCCTGGCATCCTTGCCCTCAGCTGCTTCACCCAATTCCAGCAGGCGCTCGGTTTCAAGCAACGAATATGTATTGCCCTCCAGACGGCTTGAGTTCCAGGACAGATCAATCAGCAGGCGGCTGAAGATCTTTCGCGCATAGGTACCGGCTGGCCGCTGACCATCAGACGAGTGTCCTATCTCGAAAAGATGCTTCCGGATTTCCGAGGAAAGATAGAAGGTTTCCTTTGGTCTGTACGCATCGAGAAATTCCCTGTTGTATCCGACTGGACGCCGGTCTTGTATCGGTTTGCGTATATACTTCTTGATGGCTTCACTCTCAGGAGAGATGGGGATGTACTCGTGAAATTTGATTTTGTGTTTTGGCATCGTAATGTGAAATACGCCACTGCTGACTGGTAGCCGGTATCGTCTCTCCCGGCCACGCCCCTGGATAGCCAGCCGCTTTTGTTCGACAAGCAAAGCCAGTCGCCGCTGCAACGTGCGGCGCGTTATCGCAACATCCAACATACCACGGATATCTTCGATAGACCCGCCTTCAGGAAAGCGGGAAGTCGCTTGTACAACAGCTTCAAGTTCTTCTTGTGGAACCTGTTTTGGCATTTTCTCCTCGTTATGTCTCGGTATGCCTAATTATGCCATAAAAAACCATTTGCGCGCCACAACTATGTTATCGCGCCATATAAAGTGGCGCGTAATGTCATTCAGACAGTTCAACGCTATTGCTTTTTCTGACCCCGACTATCGGCAGCCGACGACAACTTTACATGTGGTACAATAAGTGGGGCAGGTCAAGAGGTACCTGCAATGTGTTGCAGCGGTATGAAATAATTAATTTGGATTTCTCTATTAGGGAGGAGACATGCAGCAGGTTATAGCACTCGTAAATCATAAAGGCGGCGTTGGGAAGACTACCTCTGCAGTAAATATCGCAGCCTGTTGGGGTGAGTTTGGGAAAAGGGTCCTTGTAATTGATCTCGACCCTCAGGGGAGCGCAAGTTTGTCATTCGGGATAGCTGATGACGGGACCATTCTCCTTAATGCCTTACAGCGGACTACAGCATTGCCCGTTGTATCGACCAAAGCGCGCGGCGTTGACATAGTACCGGCAGGACGTGGACTTGCGGAAGCGAGACAAAGGTTCGTTGGAGATATCGGCAGTGAAATATTGATGCAGTGCCTCAGATATACGGAAGGGAACTGGGACTTTGTCATCATTGACTGCCCTCCCAGTTTTGGTATCCTGACGATGAACGCCCTGAAGGCAAGCGCGCATGCAGTAATACCTGTTGAACCCAATTATCTCGCCTTTCAGGGATTGGGCCAGATGGTCCTGGCTATTAACACCTACCGTTCAAAAAATCCGGCCCTTGCAGCAGTCCGAGCCATTATTCCATGCAGGGCTCAAATGCGACGGCTAATATATGAAAAGTTTCTGGATAAAATGGAAGAACTTTTACCGGGAGGGGTCGCCCCGACGGTCCGTGAAAACGTGTCCCTCGCTGAGGCACCGGGCACTGGATTGCCGGTCGTGCTCTCTTATCCACACTCAAACGGGGCGTATGATTACCGCCGCGTCGCTCAATGGCTTTTGGAGCGGCTCCCATAGTAAATCTTTTACATTTTGAACCGTTAAACTTTTCAGGAACCCTCTGTGACTGAATGAATGATTGGTGGACCCCTTTTGTTCCTTTAAGAATGTCTCCATGCGAGGAACACCCTACAAGCGACCGCGCAGCATTAATGCCGGCAGAGTAATAAAATATTATTATATAAGCCCTGCCCCGGCTTAAAACCGTTCAGATAATCATGGCAGGATCGAGAAAGTGCACATTGTCTGCTTCATTCAGAAATGTCCAAGACAGGGCTTCGGAGGGAATAGTCTCCGGTATGAGAACAACAGAGATATGGATGTGGCCGGGAACACTTTCTCCTGATGTTTTATTAAGCGAGGCAATTACGGTCCCTTCACTGACACGATCACCGACGGAAATATCAGATTCCTTCAGCACATGACCATATATGGTAAACAGCCTTGACTTCCTTTCACGGACTTCATGGTCAGCAAAGATGCTGTATCCAAGGAAATCTTTAATACAGCCGACAATCCTTCCTTCATATATGATCGGGACTTTTGTATAAGCATCAATCGTCTTATTTGTTCCGTCAGCGGCCTCATATCCAAACAGGTCAAGCCCGATATGCGGCCCTTTTCGGGGCCCCTTATCCCCCCACCACTTCGATCGGGACATAAATAGCATGCCAGGATCAAATATCCATTTCTTGAATTGCAGACTGTTTATCCGGATAAGGTTTTTTGTAAAATCCGTCTTGGTAAGTTTCATGGCGAAATAGAGGTCTGCCGCTTACAGAGCACGTTAAGCCCAGCTTCCATCCACACTCCGGAAGGGGATTATAAAAAATGTGAAATAATAAAAACGTATCTCACTTCAGGGATTGTCCTGTTGTTTTTCATCCAGCTTAGCCTTGAGGAGCTCTCCGAGGCTTCCAAACCCGCCTGAAGAGGTGTCAGCCTTCCTGGCCGAATCAACATACTCTTTATATTCATCCTCGACCGCTTTTTCCATCAATGCCTTTCTGCTGAGGCGGACCTTGTTTGTTGATGCGTCTGCCTCAAGTACGACGACCTGCATCTCTGTCCCCGGCGCGAACATGCGCCTGTGGTCTGTGCCCTGAGGAGTCCCTATCTCAGAGTTAGGGACCAGTCCGTTTATTCCGCAGCTCATTTTTACGAAGATCCCAAATGGCATTACCTTCTCAACTGTGCCATCAATAATCTCTCCCACGGCAGGGAGAACGATCTTTTTTGGTTCAACCTTTGGCTGCATCGACAGGGATATCTTCCTGTTCTGAGCGTCGACCGAAAGGACATATACCTCAACCAATTGGCCGACCTCGACGACTTCTTTGGGATGGTTTATACGCCTGCCCGCACCGAGGTTGGAAATGTGGACCAGGCCGTCAATGCCTGGTTCAAGGGTCACGAACGCGCCAAAGGGCACGAGACGGGCAACAGTGCCGGTCACCCGGCTGTCGGCCGCGTATTTTTCTGCGGCAGACACCCATGGGTCGGTCTGGGTCGCCTTAATGCTCAACGTCAGACGGCTGCTGTCCCAGTCAAGCGAAAGGATCCTTGCGGTCACTTCCTGTCCCGTAGAGAGAATATCAGCAGGCTTATCTACCCTGACCCAGGAAATTTCGCTGGCAGGGATCAACCCCTCAATTCCTCCGAGGTCAATAAAGGCGCCAAAATTCTGCACTGAACTTATTTTTGCGGTGACGTCATTGCCGACAACAAGGGTCTCTTTCAGCCTTGCGATCCTTGCCTGTTTTTCCTCATCGAGCAGCGCCCTTCGGGACACGATAATGTTTTTTCCGTTTTCTTCAAACTCAATTATCTTGAACGCAAATGTCCTGCCGAGATAAAGACCACCTTCACGGCCGCCTTTCATGTCTATCTGGGAAAAGGGACAGAAACACCTGACACCGCCCATTGATATCTCAAATCCGCCTTTTACCTCTCTCTTTACCTCGCCGTTAACCGCGACACCAGCCTCGAAGGAACTCCTTATGCTGTTTATGGTATCAGCAGAATACCCTCGGACAAGAGTGGTAAGTTTCCTTACCCCGTTTTGTACAGTCACAAAATACGCCTCTACCTCATCTCCCTCGTGCACATTCGGAATACCTTCTTCATTCCTGAATTCCTGCAGGTCAATTACACCTTCACTCTTCCCTCCAAGGTGTATATAGACGAGATCTCCGGAGATGCTTACGACCTTTGCCCTGACTTTCTGACCGGGTGAAAGCCTCTCGGATTTGCCGCTGCTTTTTTCAAGCATTGAAGCGAAGCTTTCCTCTGCCGGCGTCGCCCCGGCCTGGGCAGTTTCTTCCGATGGAATATGATTATTTTCGATAGTTTCTTCAGACATGGTCATTACCTCTCAGTAGATTTAAATCCTTTTGCCCATCTGAATCTGCCCGGCACATGTGCCGGGTAGAGACGAGAGTGAACAAACAGAAGTGTAATT
>DKBO01000210.1 GCA_002448975.1 Nitrospiraceae bacterium UBA6898 | reverse complement strand
CTTGACTTCCAGAGTTAGTACGTTGTCGACCCGAATCACATCCGGCAGCCCCCTGGTCGCCTGCAACCGCTCAAAAACCCGTATAAGCCTCCTTGCTGTCAACGATGTATCGATCTCTATTGCGACAGCCTCCCGGTTGAAGTCGTCAATCACGTTAAACGTCCTGAACCGACTACCCACATACAGCGCGTCACTCATGAAATCGGCCGACCAGATATGGTTCGGCCTCTGCGGCACCAATAACGGCTGTCGCATTCGCTTTGGAAGCCTCCTTTTGGCCCGTCGCTTCTGGTTCAATCTCATCATGCAATACACCCGATAGACCCGCTTGTGGTTCCATGGTCGCTTCTTCCTTCTGAGAGCCTTGTAGCATTTCCAGAAGCCCCAGCGGGGATGTTTCTCCAGCACCCCATTGATCGCTGATATAACCTCAGCATCACGCTCTGGATCTCGTCGTATGTCTTTGTAATAGGCCGCCCGGGATAGTCCGATGCTCTTACAACTCTTCTGCACCGACAGTCTGTGCTCAACCACCAGGTACTGCACAGCCTCGCGCTTATCGGACGGCTCTATAACTTTTTGTCGATAAGGTCCTTTAGCGCCCTGTTCTCAAGGGCCATGTCCGCATACATGCGCTTCAGCTGACTCAGCTCACGCTCAAGCTCCTTCATGCGCTTCAGATCGGATGCCTCCATGCCTCCATACTTCGATTTCCAGTTGTAATAGGTGGCATCGCTGATCTCGTACTTCCTGCATAGCTCTTTGACCGGCGCTCCGCTGTCTGCCTCTTTCAGGATCGCTACGATCTGTGTCTCGGTGAATCTCGCCTTCTTCATGAAGAACCTCCTGGTCGTTATTTTGCCAGAAAGCTCTACTTATCAGGTGTCTACTCAGAGGGGAAGCTTACGTCTTGGCATTGAGGTTGGAGATGGTCCCCGGACTCACTTTGCTGCCCCATAGGGCTTCGGTAATGTCTTCTACTCTCCGGACTGACACTCCTGCCAGATACATTTCTACCAGTGCTTCTTCAACAGAGGACTCTCTCCGCCGGTACCGCTCTATGATTGCGGTCTCAAACGGCAGGACCCTCAGTTTCGGCATCCTGATGTCCACTTCCCCTGCCTTGGTATGCAGCTTCCTTGTGTAATGCCCGGCTCTGGTATCCTTTCTTGCATCGGTCCGCTCATATCGCCTTGCTCTACAGAGTCTCTCTGCTTCTTCATCTAGAAGGGTGTTAAGGGTTTCCTGTACTGTTCCTCTGACGATTTCCCCTAGATGGTCCTTAACCTGTTTCTCGTCGATCTGGATTATTTTGCCGTTCTTTGCGCTACAATGTCCTTGGGTCATGGTGTTCCTCCTCCGGTAAAGTGTTTTTGGCGAAATTACATTACCAGATTCGAGGTCACCATGACTTAATTGTGCGAAAAATATTTTACGTTATCCAATCTTCTGACGGTTCATGGGGCAATGAGACGACAGGCGCAGAGATTCTCCCGGCGACCGTCGCTGCCATTGAAGCCCTGAAAACTCTGAACCAGACAAACTCACAAACCTACACCAATGCCATCACATGGATTCAGACGCAGGGTCTGCAGACGACAGATTACTTCTCTGAGAGAATCCATGCCCTCATGGTTGCGGGCGCAGACAGAGATGTCCTTCTCTCATATCTCGATGATCTCATCGGAGCATGGGGTGGATACAATGATTACGAAGTCAACAGCCTCGATACTGCCCTTGCCCTCCAGGCGCTCAAAATCATCAACTACCAGGACCAGGAAACCATTTCCTATGCGCTGGGATATCTCCAAGACGCACAGAATCCTGACGGTGGGTGGGGCTTCTGCGATGTTTCAACCTTGGGTTGCGCTGACGGCGCAGGCGACAGCAACGTCTATATGACTGCAGTTGTCTTGCAGACCTTATTACAGTTCAAGACAACCTACGATCTCAACGCCCAGATTGCCAGCGCAGCGGCCTACCTTATTGACCATCAAAACCCTGACGGCGGCTTCGGCAGTTCACCATCAACAGTGTATGAAACAGCGCTTGCCATGCTTGCCCTCATAGAATCAGGCCAGGGGCAAGCCCAGGCCCTGCTGAACGCGCTTGATTACCTGACTACCACACAGCTCACCAACGGCTCATGGAACAACGACCCCTATTCCACAGCCCATGCAATTCGTGCTCTGTCCACTGCAAGGCCTAACCTCTCAGTCATATCAAGCGATATCGCTTTCTCAAACCCTAATCCTACGGTCGGCGATACAATATCCATAACTGCAAAGATCAAGAACACCGGCCCCGCACAGGCAGACAACATCACTGTTCGCTTCTTTGATGGAGACCCTGCCGCGAGTGGCGCATTCATTGGAGATTCGGCCGTTACTGGCATAGCCGCCTATGAGTTTGGACAAGCTTCCATGAACTGGACGATTTCTGCGGCATCGTCGAAACTTGTTTATGTCGTAGTGGACCCAGACAACACAATCGACGAGTTGATCGAAGCAGACAACGGAGCCTACCGGGGCCTTACAAGTGCGACCCTTCCGGATCTCAACATTAACGCCGCCGATATCGAGATATTCCCTTCTTCGCCCGAGCCATTTATCATGGTAGGCATTCTTTTTAAGGTGCGGAATATTGGTGAAACCGACGCTGGAAACGTGGGCATAGACATTTATGACGGCGATCCTGCCCAAGGGCATAAACTTCCTGGTAGTGGGGCCATCGTGTCCATACCCGCAGGTGGTACAGTCGACCTGGCTGGCGGAATACCTGCTGAATCTGTTATTTACGGCTCGAAACGGATCTATATTGTTATAGATCCCAATAATACAATTGCTGAATCCAACGAGACCAATAATGTCGCGGTGAAGGCATTCAATATCGGGGCCGGCGTCGAGCTTTCAATTTCCAGTTCAAACATTACATTCTCATCCTCGAATCCCCGTGAGGGTGATACAGTTACAATCAGTTCTATTGTCACGAATTACGAGCGTGGTATCGCCCGCGACATTGTAGTAAGGCATTATCTGGGCGATCCGGCTAAAGGCGGATCCCGGATTGGGTCGGATATCATAATTCCATCGATCGGAGCCTGGGAAAGCAGACCCGTTGCCATGGATTGGAATACAGCAGGCATGGCAGGCAAGAACAACATCTTCATCGTAGTCGATCCCGACAATGCAATTGTCGAAATCAATAATTACGATAACAAAGCATCCAAAACGCTTATAGTAACAAGCAACATTGGACCCGACCTTGCAATATCATCTTCGGATATAGCTGTCGTGCCCCAGTCGCCAATGAAGGGTCAGACGGTCACTGTTTCAGCGACTATCAGGAATGTGGGGAATCGAGATGGCGTTATGACACCTGTTGAGTTCAGGCTGATAGACCAGGATGTGCATTCCTATCTGATAATTGGAACAGTTGATATGGCTTTCATACCGGTAGGGGGCTCAGCGACGACCCAGATATCATGGGAGATAGTAGGCTTATCAGGAAATTACGGAATTTCGGTAGTGGCTGATCCTAATGATGCCATAGTTGAGCTGGATGAATCGAATAATGCGGCCTCTGTGCCTATCGATATTGCCGAACCATTAGGGCCTGATTTAGTGCCATCGAATATTGACCTTGCAGGAGTTAGCTCCGATGCTCAGAACCGAATCATCTCGGGGAATCTGAGCGTAACTGTCAAGAATGAGGGAAACCAGCCTGTAGACCCGCCATTCACTCTTACCGCGTTTGAGGACAGAAACAATAACGCTACATACGATCCTGGCATTGATGCGGTCCTCGGCTCTACTATCCATCAGGGTTCGCTCGATGCCGGATCATCCGGCAATGTAATAATACCGGTCTCCGGTACAGTTCTCTATACGGAGGTCCATCTTTATCTCATGGCGGATAGCGCCAATTCCGTTGCCGAGACAGATGAAGCGAACAATGCAACCTGCCTGGGAATATTTAACCCTTGCAGATATACCTTTGTGGATAGCGCCATCAAATCCGGCGCAGAATGGCTTAATGACCATCAACTTCGGGTCGATGCGGCCAATACGATGCGGGCATGGGGAGGAGTGTCACTCAATTATAATGCACTTGCAGTGAACGCATACAAGGCAACAAGCAAGACTTCGCAGACAAAATATTCAAATATTCTGAACAAGCTTGTCCTGATGCAGGCTCCTGACGGAAGCTGGGATGAAGGAATATCCAAGACGGCTGAAGCAATGATGTCACTGCTTAATATAGGAATTGATCCGAATTCAGCAGCACTCACCAACGCTGTTTCATGGCTTATCAGGCAGCAGAACGCAGACCATGGCTGGGGAGTTTCAAAGGGCTCACAGAGCACAGCATATTACACAGGCTTGGTTCTTAAGTCCTTGATAAAGGCTGGTATAAACAAGAATGAACCCTTTATACAGAATGCAGCAGCATGGCTCAAGGCCACACAAAATCCCGATGGCTACTGGGGCTGGTATCCCGGTGCTACAAGCATGGCAACGATCGATACTTATCCCGTAGTAGGTTTGGCCCTTGCCACGTCACCTTCTGACAGCAATGTGCAGAAGGCAAAGAACTTCTACAATCAATATCGATCGATTACCGAGTACTCACGTCTTTACTGGCTGAAGATGATGATAGAAATAGAGCCAAGCAACAGCTTAATCATGTCCACTGCAAATGAGCTTCAGAATATGCAGAAGTCTGATGGCGGATGGACAAGTTACAGTGCTTACTCGTTCTCATTTTTTGAAATGACAGCAGATACGCTCCACATTCTCGGTAGGCTGGGTATTGCCGGAACCAGAATAAATAATGGCATTATGTGGATAGAGAACCACATCAACGCTTCATGGGAAGCGTTTCCGGAGCAGAAGTATATAGTCACAACTGATGTAGCCCTTGATGCATTACAAGCTGCAAATATTGGAGATGCCGAGAATCTGGATATGATCACAAAGGGCAGGAAGGCTATTGTTACCAGCCAGAACTACAATGGAAGTTGGGCGGATTATATCCCGGTCTCATATGCTCCGTTTATTCGGCACACGGGCGAGTCCCTCTTTGCTCTGAAATATTATAAAGATGTCACATCAGCCGAGCTGGCTGCGGCATTCAGCGCCAGTAATTTTCTTATAGGTGCGCAACTGAGTGGAGGCGGCTGGCCCGACATGAAAGGGTATACGTCTGTCCCGGAATTTCTGAATAGTGAAGCGGCATTGCTTTCCCTACTTCAATCCGGTCTGACGCCGACTCATACGGCTGTCTCAAAAGGACTTTCTTACATCAATTCAAAACAGAACCAAGACGGCGGTTTCGGGAATACCGAACTTACCGCCCGCGCCGCGGTAATTTATAAACTTGCGGGAGCCGGTTATCTCTCAAGGCTTAACCAAACGGTTACATGGATTAAAGCCAACCAGAATCCAGACGGAGGCTGGGGTACGATGCTTGGATATACGAGCTCCACGGGAAGCACTTCATGGGCACTGATTGCCCTTTCTAATGCGGGCGAATCAGGGATAGAGGTAGCAAGAGGTGTTTCGTGGCTATTGGCTGCACAAAATGAGGACAATGGATGGGGAGCATTGATGGGGATTCCCATGAGCTACGAAGGCGGTACATCGCTTGCTGTGTGGGCTCTTTCGCTTGCCAAATTCACTCTGGGATTCGATCTCGATTTGATGATCGATCAGCAAAGTTACTGTCCCTCGGATACGGTACTGATCACGGTTTCGGCGGATGTCCCTGCCCAGGACATATCGATGAGCGGCACACTTACACTCCAGGACGGAGGCTCGTACCAACTTTCATTCGATACCCTAGACAGTAATTTTGTTTCTGATTTTCAGATTCCATCAGATGCTTTGCCTGGTGTTGCCACGGTACAGGCTATAGGCCTTGCATCTTACGGATATGGATTGGAAACCAAGCGCTTCTATATTAAGAACTGTGACTTCATCATGTCCGATCTTTTCATAAGTGACTCGGAGGTGACGGATACGAGAGATTCCCTTAATCCGGATATCAGAACGATTAATGCGATTATCCGAAATTTCGGAAACAAGAATGCCAATAATGTAAGAGTTAACTTCTACCAAGGATCAGTACGTCCGGAAGACCTGATTAAATCGGAGGTGATTCCAAGCATCAGTATTCATGGGAGTGCTGCTATCGGATCGATAGTTACCGTATCGGAAGATACGGTTGTCTACGTCGTTGCAGATCCTGAGGACGGGATCGAAGAAATCAGCGAATCTAATAATATAGGGGCCATTGTCCTGACCAGAGTCATCCCGGACCTTTCGGTCGCACCCTCCGATATCTCCATAATTCCGCAGGATGTAGCCGAAGGGCAGAATGCCACGATTGCCGCTATTGTCCACAATTTAGGAAATCTCGGTGCTCCCGATGTATTCATCTCCTTTTATGACGGTGATCCGCAGAGCAGCGGGACCCTCATAGGCGCCGTAACCAAGTCATCTATTGAGGCGGGTTCTACAGCATATGCTGAGGTCCCCTGGAGTACCTTCGGCCAGTCGGGCCGGAACTATATCCATGTGATTGTGGATCCGCTCGATTCGATCCGTGAGTCGAATGAAGGTAACAACTCTGCGCTTATTGCTATTGACCTTCCTGCTCCCATAAAACCGGACCTGGCTGTCACCTCTTCCGACCTATCGTTTTCGAACCTCAACCCTTCAGAAGGTGAGATGCTGACGATTTCGGCAAATATTCATAATCTTGGTATCCCGGTTTCAGGAGTGGAAATTACTCTCTACCTCGGCGATCCTGCTTCCGGAGGAGTGGCAGTTACATCCAGAACAACTCCTCAGATAATTCCGTTTGGTGGAGCCGCTACGGTCTCACTCACCCTCGACACGGCCGGACTTGCAGGTGAACGGCAACTGTACATCAGCGTCGATCCCGGCAATAGAATCCCCGAGGTCAATGAATCCAACAACACCGGATGGGGAATGGTGACAATCGGTGCTTCTGGCCTGAGCATGAATATTTTGACAGACAAGGCAGCTTATTTTGCAAATGAGAATATTAATGTATCGGTCACCCTGGAGAATCTGGAAACCCTCTCCCGAACGGGCATGCTCGAACTGAAACTGATCGATGACAAATCCAATGTTGTGGCGAATAGTGCCACGGCACAGACAGTCTCTCTACCGCCCTTATCGAATGCGGACAGTACGATAACTATCAATACAGGGCAGACCATCGCAGGAAGTTATAGAGTTCTCGGACGTTTTATCGAGAGCAATCTGGTCTCAAGCCGGAAAGAGGCCCCAATAGTCATATCGCCAGTAAAAGACATTTCGTCAAAGGTTGTAACCAACAGGACCTTCTATTATCCCAACCAGCAGGCGACAATAACATCGACGATCACAAGTCAGAGCCCGAACTATATCTTTGAGAATCTTACCGCGAAAGTTGATATCAAAAATCTGCAGGGAACAATACTTTACACGGGGAATTATAGTATCCCCATTCTGGCACCCGGCCAGATTACCGAATTTAAGACATACTGGAATACTTCCACGAATTTGCCGGCCGCATATCCGGTTACCCTGACCGTAACAGATCCGTCAGGAGCGGTCGTTTCTTCCGGCACGGCGACGGTCACGATAACAGATGCTCTTGACCCCTCGGCACTTCTGACCGGCCAGATATCTGTTGACAGGCAAAGCCTCCTTCAGGGAGTTCCTGTCAACATCTCCTATCTGGTCACCAATGTCGGCAATATCGATCTTTCACAGGTTGATCTTTCGATTAGGACTGTCCATGTGGTCAAGAAGACCGTCTACGATCTCCTGGCCGACCAGACCGCGCTTGTAAAGGGAGCTTCCTTTATGAATGCGCAGCTTCTCAGTACCGGCCAGTACAGCGCCAAGGACTATCTCGTGATACTGTCGGCCACCATAGCCGGCGTCGAGGAGACCCTTGCGAGCACCTACTTCAGAGTGGAAGGCGCGCCTTCGGCTCCATCGCTGAACACGCCGTCTCACGGCGCGGATATCGAGACCACTACCCCTGCCCTTTCGGTCAATAACGCGACCGACTCTAATGACGACAGGATGAGATACGAATTCGAGCTCTACTCGGATGCCAACCTGACGACATCGGTCGCTGCATCCGGGCTCATGGATGAAGGCACTGCCATAACCTCCTGGCAGGAGCCTGTCTCTCTTCAGGAAAACGCCTGGTACTTCTGGCGGGCGCGGGCCTTCGACGGCCTCCTCTACAGTGCATGGATGTCACCTGTGGCCTTCAGGGTAAATGTCATCAATGAGGCCCCGGGAGCCCCGAGCCTTTCATCACCCTCTGAGGGCGGATCTGTAGATACGCAGACCCTGCTCCTGACGGTCAATAACGCCGCTGACCCTGACAGCACAAACCTTACCTATAACTTTGTGGTTGCGTCTGACCCGGAGTTAACCGAGGTCGTTGCCTCACAGGTGGGCGTATTCGAAGGGCAGGGGACCACCTCCTGGCAGGTAATTGCAGCCCTTCAGGAAAACACCTGGTACTACTGGACCGCCCAGGCAGATGACTGGCTTATTACCGGGCCGTGGATGCCTGTAGCGAGCTTCTTCGTCAATACTTCAAATGAGGCACCGTCTGCCCCTGTGATCATCGAGCCTGTAGACGGTACCGAAGTTTCCACGACTGACGTGCTGATAAGGGCGCAGAACAGCACTGACCCTGATTCGTCAGCGCTTACCTATCTGTTTGAGGCTGATACCGTACCGACCTTTGATTCCCCTGACAGATTAGTCTCCGGCAGTCTTCCGCAGGGTGCAGGCACAACAACATGGCTTGCATTGGGACTGAAGGACAACACCTGGTATTACGCACGGGTAAAGGCAAGCGACGGCCAGGCTGAAAGCCCCATGTCAGAGGCGATGAGGTTCTTCGTCAACACCGGTAACGATGCCCCCACTGCGCCGGTGCTCTCAAACCCGTCAAACGGCGCAGGGGTCAACAGCTTTACCCCGGAGCTTTCTGTCCATAATGCCACGGACATCGATAACGATAGCCTGACCTACAACTTCGAAGTTTACGCAGACGCTTCCCTGACCAACCTTATCAGCAGCGCATCAGGCATCCAGGAGACGGCCCTGATCACAACCTGGATGGTCCCAGGTAGTCTGACCGAAAACAGCACTTACTACTGGCGGGCGAGGGCCTTTGACGGGCAGCTTTATGGTCCGTGGATGCCTGCGGCATCGTTCATAGTCAATACTGCCAATGATGCTCCGACTGCACCGACGCTTAACAGCCCGGCAATGGGCAGCAGCTTGAGCACCCTCACGCCAGTGCTTGCGATCAATAACGCCACTGACCCCGACAGCGATGTTCTGACCTATGACTTTGAGATCTACCTTGGCGGCGTACTGGTAAATAGTGTAGTCGGGATACCCCAGGATATTTCGGGCGTTACGTCGTATGCCGTCTCGACTCCACTTTCGGACAATACGACCTACCAGTGGCGTGCAAGGGCACATGACGGCGACCGCTATGGAGCCTGGATGGATATGGCTACATTCTCCCTGCATCTGCCGTCGCAGAATATCACCTCGACGATCGATTTCGACCCGAATACCCTGAACCAAAAGAGCAAGGGCAACTGGGTGACGGTCTATATAGAGCTGCCTGCAGGATATAACGTTGCCGATATCAGTATATCGTCTCTGCGCCTGAACGGCACCATACCGGCAGTGTCATGGCCGTATGCGATCGGCGACTATGACCATGACGGGATACCGGACCTGATGGTGAAGTTCGACCGAAACGCGGTGATCAACCTTCTCCCTGCCGGCGACAATATCATGGTAACTGTCACCGGAACAGTCGGGACAACGACCTTCGAGGGAGTGGATACCATAAGGGTGATACATTAAGGCTGAAAAGAAAATGAGAGGCCTGCCGGACTTCATAAGTGGTCCGGCAGCGCTCCTCTCCTCATGAGCGACTATCTTCTTTCATACAAGAAACAAGCAAGGGCTTCCAACAAATAAACAAAAAGGTCTTAACAAACGGCGTTATCTTAAACGAACAAACAACTTCACGGGGGTCTCACCGCCTTGGCATATTGTACGGCACTGCCGTATATTACCCTATGCTGTGGGAATTTATAAAGACCGCCGGAAGACCCCGTGGCTTTAGCCCGGGGAGTGGGTTCATTGAGCTGCCTCCCTTCGCTGAACTGAGAGATGAATTATTTTCCGACGAGGGTTTCTTGTCCCTTCAGATGTTTCTATCTGAGCGCCCCGAAGCAGGCGATGTGATTCCCAAACTGGCAGTTGCCGCAAACTGCGGTGGGCGGCTGAGGGAAAAGGCAAGCGAGGCGGCGCGAGAGTGATCTATTTTCCGATGAGAAGACATGGACAGATCATACTTGTTGCTGCGTATGGCAAGGGAGAACGCGACGATGTCCCTCGCGCATGGCTTAAACGAATCAAGGAGGTATTTGTCAATGAGCAAGGCTAAAGAAGCATTCAAACGGTATATGGAGACAATTGAAAAAGGCGGCCGTGCGGAATGGGCGCGAAAGACTAAGTTTGTTCGGCAGCCTGATGGTTCGCTGCGCCGCATGGTTACAAGAAAAGACGGCACTGTAGAGAAAGACGAAATTATTCCGGCGGACCGCAAACTCGTTGCTGAGGCACGGGCACGGGCTGGCTTATCCCAGGAGAAGTTTGCGGAACTGCTCGGCATTTCTCCCCGCACTTTGCGCGACTGGGAACAGGGTCGACGAAATCCCTCTGGGGCAGCCAAGACATTGCTTCTCATTGCCGCGAAACATCCGGATGTACTGCGGGAAATAGCAGCTTAGTCAGCTGAGGTTAAAAGGTTTACCGGTCAAGGAGCTTATCGACTTCGGAGCTTATGTTATCCGGATAGATTGCATAGTGTATCCTGGCAAACCTGCCTCTTATGAGCGCAGGGAGATCACGAGTCGCTTGTTTAACGCTCTTGCTACACGATCCAACAGATCAAGCGACGGCATGCGCTTGTCATTGGGGTTTTCGAGTCGTGAAATAACCTGTTGCGTCGTCTTGATCTCTTTTGCCAGTTGCGCCTGAGTGATATGCTGTGCCAGCCGTAATGCGGCTATCTCCTGTGCGATCTTCCGTTTTGCCTCTGCCTTCTCAAAAAGCATCTTAAACTCACGATCTTTCAACTGACGTTCAATATGCTTATCAAGGTCGCTTCTCATCTTTTCACCTCCAACAATTGTTTCATCCTTTGTCTTGCCGTTTCTATTTCACTCGATGGTGCTTTCGGCGTCTTTTTCAGGTACGCATGGAGCAGAACCATCTCGTTGCCTCTCAGAACGGAATAGAATATCCGGTGCTGGTTGCCGTGAGTTCTTATCTTCAGCTCCCATAGCTTTCTTTCAATCTGCCTAAACTCGGCTCCGACAGCATCGGTGCCATATTCCTGTACACCTTTCAGTGTCGAGAGTATCTCCGCCCTTTCTTCCTTGTTGTCGATATCATTGATGTATCTCTCGACAGGTGCCTTACCGGAAGGGCTGCGCCAGTAATTGATGATAAATTGCATAAATTATTATACATCCATATGGATGTTTTTACCAGTTCGAATGCTGTAGTAAAATTGTAGTACTTTTCCGCGTTTTATGCGGATTTGGACGGAATAGCCGGAATATATGGAAAAGCACATTCTGCTTTAAATTCAGATGGTTTTGCTGGAACCGTTGCCGGCGGCCATTTTGCAAAAATCAGTGTTTTAAAATTTGAAGTCCAGGCGGGACACCAGAACCCGATGCACTCCCGTGATTGATATTAAAGGATTTTCCGGCTATTAAGCAAGCCGTTTCACTCTCCGCTGGAGAAGAACTGTAATACTTACTCTAGAGCTGCCAAGTTCAGGTGGGGTCTCGCCTGGCTGTGGTGAAGGTACCGTTCAGTCATCTTGATTGCGCAATGCCCCATCATTTTCGAGAAACGGTACAGGTCGACTCCGGACTGCACCAGCCGGTTGGCAAAGGTGAGGCTCAGGTCGTGAATATGGAAGTCCTGAAGCTTCGCTTGCATTTGGGGTAAATCTAGAGGAGCGTAAGCGAATAAAAATATTCCTTGGGTTTAGAGTTACGCGAGGCCTTTCTTACTGTTCTGCCCTGGCGAATGCTTTAGGCTTCCCCATGCCTTGCAGCGGGGCTTGCACACCACATTCAGCACAATAGGCCCTCTAACGCATAGTGTTCCCTCGCCCTCTAAACCCAAGGTAAACTCTCCTTTCATCCTGATGTATCTGAAAAAATCCCTATTGCAAGTGACTCATGTTGTGTCTCTTTCTTTTTTTCATCTCTCTCGCGGCCCCGGGAGTCCAACAAGCATGGATAATTGCTTATCAGTCGTGACAGAAGACAACTTCTTTCCTTAAGGGACAGGTGAAGATACAAAGGCGATTCCATGAGTATTGAGATAAGACTTCGTGCCTCATGTGCATTCATGCAATCACCCTCCCAATATGCTTCCCTTATGCTTTCTTCTTGCCATCTCGCTGTCCTAATTCATATCCTGTTCTTGATTAGAGTGTGCGCCTTCGTACCTATGAAGTCAATCCTACGTGAGTAGGGGGTGAAGATTCTGAGGGTTACTATCGATTATCTGAGTTTAAATTCTGGAGAGTTAAAGAGAAGGTTCGCTAATGCAAATCTGTTTTCAACTTCCAATTTCGCATATATGTTGCTCAGGTAGTCTTTTACGGTCTGTTCCGAAATATCAAGATCATCTGAAATTTCGCTGTTCTTCCGGCCATTGAGCACACGCCCAAGCACATCTGTTTCCCTCCGTGTCAGGTGGAATTGGCTCCTTATGATGTTCAGATCTAATTTGTGGCCATCGGATTCTTCCGTGATGAAGACACTGACAAAGGGCTTGGGGTGCTCACGAAGGCTAAACCTAAATGTCCAAATGCTTGGAGAACCCTCAAGCTTCTTAAAGAAGCAGACCTCTCCAGGAAACAACTCCTCCAGCCTGGAGGCACTAATAGCGTCAAAAATCCGTTTGCATATCGTTGTCATCTCATCAGGCGGCTTGTAGCGCTTCAGGAAAAGGTCTGCCTGTCTATTAGTGAAAATAATAGACATTTTTGGGTCAAAGACAATGACCCCTGCAGGCATTTTATTGAGGATGAAATCTATGATGTCATGCATATTTTCCCGGCGTAATCAATATCATTATATCAGACATGGAAGTCTCTGTTTCAGGGAGAAAGAGTGCAACGGCATGCTGAATCCCCCCGGGTTTACCGGA
>DKBO01000003.1 GCA_002448975.1 Nitrospiraceae bacterium UBA6898 | reverse complement strand
GTCGCGGCAATACCAATAGCAGTCGAATATTATAAGGATAAGGAGAAATATCATGCGACAGCGGAGATTCCTGCCCTGCCGGACAAAGTTTATGCCGCAGCAGTCAGCCTGGCAGAGGAGAAGGAACTGAAGATAACGAAACAGGATGCCGAAAAGCGTATAATCGAAGTGACTGACGGAAAACAGACTGCTTCTCTCTCTGCAAAGCCGCTGGGTGATGACAAGACTGAAGTTGCGGTCGTTGCCGATATTCCTGAAGCCAAGGAAAGGAAAGAGGAGCAGAAGGAGCTGGCCCTGAGGGTCATTGACAAGGTATGTGAGCGTCTTGGTGTNNCAGAGAAAGGAGAGTAACTATGTACACTACAGTCAGAGAAAGGAGAGTAACTATGTACACCCTTAAAAGGAGTTTGATCGGTATTCTTGCAGTTATGGTCGTAATGCTGTTTGCTTCGGCTGCCCTGGCAGCCATGGACAGCCCGTTTGTGATGGATAACGTTCCCAATGTCGTCGGGGTTGGGGTAGGTATGGTTCCTGACTATCTGGGGTCTAAACACTATACCGTAGCTGCGGCTCCCTTTATCCGTTGGACCCTTACAGGCTCTGAGAGGTACCTCCAGTTAAACGTGACTGAGCTTTCGTTCAATGTCCTGAACAGTCCCAATTGGGTGCTCGCGCCGGTACTGAACTATCGCCCTGGCCGGGATGATGTTGATGATGAGAGAGTGGATAAGATGGACAAAATCGACGATACGTTTGATGTAGGCGTAAGCGTCGGCTATGTGTGGAAAGACAAGGCAAATCCGAGACACCGGTTTATCACCAATCTCACATATTACGCCGATGCAGGAGATGTGTACCGCGGATGGATAGTCTCGGCAGGTGCTCGTTACTGGCTCCAGGTCAGCAGGCCTATCGATATGCAGATCGGCGTTGGAGCGAACTATGGAAATTCGCAGTATATGGATACGTATTTTGGAGTAGACAGCAAGGACTCGAGGAAGTCGGGCCTGAAGAAGTTCACCGCAGATGAAGGCTTCCGGGATGTAAACGCCCAGCTCGGGATGGTCTTTCACTTATCGAAGAGCTGGCACGTGGGCGCCGGCCTTAAGTATTTCTACCTTACCAGTGATGCAGGAGACAGCCCGGTCGTGGATACACGTGGTGATGCCAATCAGCTCATAGCTGGGTTTGGTGTCGCCTATAGCTGGTAGGGTTTTTCTCGCTTCTTATGGGAATGACAGGGGCTGCATGGCAGCCCCTGTTGTTTTTGTGAAGAGAAGCGGGATCACGTGGCAGATGAGGTGGGAAAGAAATTGCGTTTGGCTTCTCAGCTGACCGCAGGCATTGCCGTTTCCGGTCAGAATTACAAGGAGGCTATCATGAAGGTCCGTGAAGTTATTATGGGTGTGCTCGTACTGATGGCAGCGGTTTTTTCAGCGCTGTCTGCTGAGGCTGCTTCGTCAAGTCTGAATGCTGTACTGTATGCAAAGGACACGTATGTCGCCATTGGCTGGGACGGTACGATTCTTGCCGGCCCGACCAGAACGGCTATGACGAGAAGGAATTCGGGGACCGGCAGCACCCTCTACGGCATTCTGTACGAAAAAGGTATTTTTATTGTGGTGGGAGCGGATGGCACGATTTTGACTTCCTCTGACCTGAACACATGGACAGCTCAGAATTCCGGAACATCAAGTAGCCTTTACCACATTATGTATTCGGGCGAGAAGTTCCTGGCCTTTGGAGGTGACGGCACCATGATCACATCGGGTGACGGGATGACATGGAACCCCGGCCGTACAGGGACGCAGAGCACCATCAAGGACGTGCTGAACAAAAATGGTCTCTATATCGCAGTAGGCGGTGACGGCGTAATACTTACGTCAAATGACGCCGTAAACTGGACGTCGCAAAACTCAGGCACAAACAGTACCCTCATTGGAATAGAATCATTCGGGAACAAGTTTGCTGCATTCGGGGGAGACGGGACGGTTCTGGTCTCTCAGGATGGCATCACATGGACTCCAAAGGACATCGGCGCATCGAGCACCATTTATGACGCAATGTATGCGAAAGGCATGTTTGTTGTCGTGGGTGCCGATGGCATGATTCTGACGTCAACAGACGCCCAGAACTGGACAAAGCAGAATTCGGGAACAGCGAGTACGCTTCGCGGTGTCACCATGAGAAATAATGTGTTTGTTGCCATTGGAGATGACGGAACGATCATCAGGTCCCCCGATGGACAGAACTGGACCGCTGATCAGGGGTACTGAAGGACATCCGGAAAATCGCTCCCGAAGGCACTGATCACATCCGGTCCGGGAGCGCTTCTACTTGCAGGTATCATGTATGAACATACATGCCGGGAGGCTACTATGGAAGAAAGCAGGCAGCGCCGACGTCGTTATTTCTCGATCGCACTTGCCACGTTGTGCATGATGAGTGCGCTGTTGATCAGTGTCACCGCAGCACAAGCTGAAGATTCAATAGAAGTTGAGTGTTCCCTCAAGGTTGATGGCGATTATGTATCAATGAGCAATGTCGACGTCTATGACGCATCAGAAGCTGCTCGTACCTGCAATGCCGTGTACATGGATTGCAAAGGACAATGCATAGGTTGTTATATCGACGAAAACGGGGACGAGTCGTGTTACGATACCGGAGGGAAGAAGTTCCAGAAGTGATTGGCTGCCCCGCGACTTTCAACGGCCGAGGCTTGGCCGATGACAGAAAACGTCCTAATTACGCATATCTTACTGAAGCAAAGGAGGCAAGAGCATGAAAGGTGGATTCAGAAGCAGAGGGACAATCATGGCAGCATGCNNCAGAGCAGCAGAATAGGGACGAAGGAGAATGCTACAGCTGGGCGAAGCAGCAGACCGGGATCGACCCGATGGCCGTGGCGAGTAAACCTACAAAGGAAGAAGGTCCTGCAGTGGGCGGTGGTGAGCGGGTCAAGGGGGCTGCAGGCGGAGCACTCGGCGGCTTGGCCATAGGCGCCATCGCAGGAGACGCAGGCAAGGGCGCTGCGATAGGGGCAGTCGGAGGCACCTTGATCGGCGGGCATAGGGCAAGGAAGAACAAGGCTGCAAGAGAGCAGCAGGCAGAGCAGGCGAAAGCCGGGACACTTCAGCACTTCAACAAGGCCTTCGGTGTATGTCTGGAGGGCCGGGGATATACGGTCAAATAAGGAGGGAATATACATGAAAGCAATTGCAAGCTTCATCATTCTTGGTTTATTCGTTGCTGTTTCTCCGGTATATGCCGAAGATGTTTTTGACGGTACTAAGCCGCTTCTTTGCGCAAGCATAGAAGCCCTTGATTGTGATCCGGGGACGGAATGTGAAAGAGGCATCCCGGAGGTCATGGGTGCCCCGAAATTCCTGCGCATTAATTTTGCCAAAAATGAGATTGCCGGCCCTGTGCGGACAACAAAGATTCGCTCGATGGAGAAGGACGATGACCAGATCGTTCTTCAGGGGAACGAGTTAGGGCTGGGCTGGACCCTCGCCCTTGATCGTGATACGGGCAATATGCGAATAACCTTTGCCAGATGGGATGCATCTTTTATTATTTTCGGCTCCTGTACATCGCAATTCTTGAATGAGTAGGAAAATGTGGAATCGTATTTTTTGCACATTGACAGTTTGATACGCGGGTCACACTATAATTGAAAAAAGGAAAGGTGATACCATGCTGAAAATAATGGGAATATTGGCAGTGCTGGGAGTTCTGGTCTTCTCAGGCGTTGCTTATGCTGCAGAAAAAGGGATCGTCCAGACCTTCACCGAAGGCTGCAAGGTGGAGCTTGAGAAGTATTGCAAGGGCGTGACGCCGGGCGAAGGGCGCCTCGTGGCCTGCCTTTATGCGCACGGAGACAAGCTCTCGGGGAAATGCGAGTATGCGATCTACGATGCCGCTGCCCAGCTCGAACGGGCCTTGACAGCCCTGACCTATGTTGCAAACGAATGCAGGGGCGACCTCAAGGCCAACTGCGCTGACATCAAGGCCGGAGAGGGCAGGCTGCTGAAGTGCCTTGAGAAGCACGATGCAAAGGTGAGCGGCCGCTGCAAGCAGGCCTTCAAGGACGTGGGGACGAGCCTGAAATAGAGGGTTGCCCGACGAGAACGCGGAAATGACCGAAGACCCGACGGAACAACCGGAGGTCCCCCGACGAAGCCGGGTCGCCGAACCCACGGAGCAGGGCGTCTTCCGGGCGCTCGTCGCCTTCGCCCTGCTCGCGTTCCTCTTCTACCTCCTCTACCGGCTGATGGCCCCGTTCCTCGTCGGCATCGGCTGGGGGATCATCGTCGCGGTCACCACCTTTCCCCTCTACCGGCGGCTCTGCAGCGGTCTCCGGGGCAGGGAGACCGTGTCGGCGGTGATCATGGTCCTNNGCGGTAACGATTCTGCTCGTGGGCCCCGCCGTCACCTTCGTCGGACTCCTGGGGAAACAGGCCGTCCAGGCGTACAACATCATCGAACGGATCGGGCAGGAGGGGGGTGCGGTCCGTTTCCTCCAGGAAAGGCTCGGACCGTACGAGTCGCAACAGGTGATCGGTCCCTGGGTGGCGAAGGCAAGGATATATCTCGAAAGCGCATCCGTCGACCTGTTGAAGACCGTAGGTCCCGCGATGGAGAAGATCGTGCCGGCGATCCTGGGACTCTTCACCAGGGCCTCGACGAACTTCCTCGCCTTTCTTCTCGACCTTGTCATCATGCTGCTTGCGCTGGGCGTTTTCTACATCAAGGGGGAATTTCTCCTGGGACAGACCCTTTCTCTCCTGCCGCTTCGGGAGCCCGGGAAAGAGTTGCTGTTCCGACGGTTGGACCAGGTGATGAAAGCCGTCGTGCACGGGGTTCTTCTGACCTGGGCGGTCCAGGGGGTGCTGGGGGGGATCGGATTCTGGGCGGCCGGCCTTCCCTCGCCTTTCGTGTTTGGCGTTCTGACGGCCTTTTCC
>DKBO01000174.1 GCA_002448975.1 Nitrospiraceae bacterium UBA6898 | reverse complement strand
CTTTCATGTCAGATCGCAGGACCTTCAAGGCGCTCTCCTTTTCCTCGATCACCTTTTCTTCACCCTCTTGGGCGGCCCGCAGCTGCTCAGGAGTCACGACCATACACTTCAGGCCCTCGCGGAATTGGTCGAAAAGAATTGTCTCGTCAATCTTCGACTTGCAACCCCGGCAGCTGTAACGCGGGTCCTTCATCCACTTGTTTGTCATGACGTACATTTTTTTGTCGCAGTCACCGCATGTTAGCAGCCCGGAGAAAGCATATCTTCCAGACGTGGGCGGCGCTTTCGTACCGAACGGCTCTGCATTCTGACGGATGATAGCGTTTACCTCGTGCCACACCTCAGGAGTTACAAGCGGGGGAGCCTCATGATAAACCCATTCGCTTTCGGTCTTCAGCACTCTTTTATTTTGCTTGTTGTATGTCGTGTAGTTCGCACGCTTCAAGCCTTTATAAACTGGGTCGGTCAGAATCCTTTTAAGTGTCACCGGCCTGAATTTGCTCTGCCTTGCTCTGTAACCTTCGTCCGTCAGAGCTTCACAGGTCGGCAGGATTTTCCTTTTCTCAAGGAACAATTCGAATATTCTCTTTACAACCGGCGCTTCCTCGGGTTTCGTCATGAGCTGCCTATCAACCCACATGTAACCAAAAGGGCCGTGCCCTCCTGTCGGCTTTCCTTGCTTTGCTCTGATCGGCACTGAGGCCGCGCAGCGGGCCGAAATCTCTTCACGCTCCCACTGAGCCAGTGCGCCGATCACCGTGAACAGGAGACGCCCGGCCGGCGTGCTGGTATCAATCGATTCTTCTATGCTTACAAGGTTCGCGCCGTGCTGCTGGAAGCGGTCGGAGATGTCCAGGAGCTCACGGACGTTCCGGGCGAGGCGTGCGAGCTTTGAGAAGATCAGTGCTTTGATTTTGCCGCTGGCGACGTCTGCCAGCATGCGCTTTGCTTCAGGATGATCTATGACAGATTTACCGGAAACGCCGGAGAGGTCATAAAGTTCGACCACATGCCAGTTCTTCAGTTCCGCATACATTCGGGCGCGGTGTTCGTGGTTCTTCGGAGACTCTCCGCGAGCCTGATCCTCGGTGGAAACTCTAATCCAGATGCCGACTTGCATTTCTCTAAGTCCATTCAGCGCACAACAATTCCGCCTGGCTCAGGACCGTTTGTGTCGCTTTCTCCTGCTTGTCCGGTGGATATCCGTACTTGCGCAGGATTCTCTTAACCAGAGTTCTCAATTTCGCTTTCACGCCTTCCTTAACCGTCCAATCTATTGTTACGTTCTTCCTTACCGTATCAACGAGCTCACGGGCTATGTTTTTCAGCGTATCGTCCCCCAGCACTTTTACCGCGCTGTCACTGGTTTCCAGTGCATCATAAAAAGCCAGTTCATCGTCAGAAAGATTCAGCTTTTCTCCCCGTCTGTGGGCTTCCCGTAATTCTTTCGCCAGCTCGATCAATTCTAAGATAACCTTCGCCGCGTCTATAGTCCGGTTCTGGTATTTTCGAATAGTCCTTTCAAGCATTTCAGCAAAGGACCTCGATTGAACAAGGCTTTTCTTAGCCCGTGATTTTATCTCGTCATTGAGAAGCTTTTTCAGGACCTCCATAGCAAGGTTTCGCTGAGGCATATGCCTGACCTCTTCAAGGAACTCGTCCGAGAGGATAGATATATCGGGTTTCTTCAGCCCGGCAGCTGCAAAGATATCAACGACCTCTTCAGAAGCAACAGCCTTTGAAACTATCTGTCTTACTGCCGAGTCAAGGTTATCAACGCCTTTACCGCCGGTTGTCGTCGTCTTTGCGAGTGCTGACCGCACAGCCTGGAAGAAGCCAACGTGATCCCTTATCTCAAGTGCCTTCTCATGGGGCACAGACAAGGCAAAGGCCTTTGACAGTTCTGTCACCGCCTGCAAGAAACGATTCTTTCCATCCTCCTGAGAAAGAACATGTTCCATTGCCTCTTTGATAACGGTCAACTGCTCGGCCGGACTGCCGGAAAAAAACCGGGCATAGTCAAAGCTGTGGTACATAGCTTCAACGACCTCGAACTTTTCAAGCATAATAGCAACGGCTTCTTCCTGCGGTATGCCTGTCATGTCTCGGTCATTCTCTGTGTAGTCAGAAAGGGCCTTCTTCAGTTCTTCTGCAATGCCGAGATAATCGACAACCAGTCCGCCGGGTTTATCCTTAAAGACCCTATTAACCCGCGCGATCGCTTGCATAAGGCCATGGCCGCGCATAGGCTTATCAACATACATTGTGTGCATGCAAGGGGCGTCAAACCCAGTGAGCCACATATCACGGACAATGACGAGCTTAAAGGGCTGCGAAGGCTTCTTGTAGCTGTTTGCCAGTTCCTCTCTCCGTTTCTTGTTTCTTATATGCTGCTGCCATTCAACAGGATCAGAGGCCGANNGGCATCGAGTCTTTTTTCAAAGTGATCGATAATATCCTTTGCTACAAGGCCGGTGCGCTTTTCGGTTCCTACCATGGCCTCAAGCTGCGCCCACTTGCGCTTTAGCTTTTCCTTGATGGTCTGTTCTTCACCTTCTGTGACTTCCTCAAACTCAGGATCAATCTTCGGCCTTTCCTCTTCTTTGAGTTCGAGTTTTGCAAGCCTGGCCTCATAGTAGATACGAACCGTGGCCCCGTCTTCAACCGCGCGTTGAATGTCATAGACGCTGATGTAATGACCGAACACGGCCGGGGTGTTCCTGTCAGCCGCCTCTAAGGGCGTTCCTGTAAAGCCGATGAATGAGGCGTTCGGAAGGGCATCCCGAATATGCCTGGCGAACCCGTCTATAAAATCGTATTGGCTCCTATGAGCCTCGTCAGCGATAACAATAATGTTCCGCCTGTCTGACAGCTTCGGGAAATCCTCTCCCTTTTCAGGAAAGAATTTCTGAACCGTTGTGAAGACCACGCCACCAGAGGCCACGTTGAGAAGTTCTTTCAGGTGATTCCTATTTTCCGCCTGAACAGGCTTTTGACGGAGGAGGTCCCTGCATTTGGAAAAAGTGCCGAACAGCTGATCATCAAGATCATTGCGGTCAGTGAGAATGATAAGCGTCGGGTTCTGCATGTCCGCANNCTCTTGCCGCTTCCCTGGGTATGCCAGACAACGCCGACACGCTTGTCTCCCTGAGGAGCTGCCGCTTGCAACGTACATTCAACCGCTTTATTCACAGCATGAAGTTGATGGTATCCCGCCATCTTCTTGACGATAGAAGCGCCGTCAACCTCGAAGACGATAAAGTATTTCAGCAGGTCAAGAAATCTTTGCTTATCGAAAATGCCTTTAAGCAGGACCTCAAGCTCAGGCAGTCCTTTGGGCGCCAGATCATCGCCCGCTATTGTCCGCCAAGGCAGGAACCATTCCCAGTCGGCTGTCAGAGTCCCGGCCCGCGCCTCTATGCCGTCCGATACAACAAGGATTTCATTGTAGGGGAAGAGAGAGTGAATCTCTTTCTTATATGTCTGAAACTGGTTGAAGGCATCCTTTGTTGTTGCGTTCTCGTCAGCAGGGTTCTTAAGCTCAATAACTCCGAGGGGAAGACCATTCACAAATACAATAACATCGGGCCGTCTGTTGCTGTTACCCTCGGTAACTGTAAACTGGTTTACTGCCAGCCAGTCATTGTTATCAGGGCTGTTGAAGTCCACGAGCCAGACCTTATCGCCGACGATCCGGCCGGTGCCTTCCTTATACTCGACATCAACGCCGTCAGTAAGCATCCGGTGAAACCGGTGATTATTGGCGGCAGGCAGGGGTGATTCATGAATTGTTCTTGTAAGCTTGCGGTACGCGTCCTCAATGGCTTCTTGAGGAATCGCTGGGTTAATATTAGACAAAGCTGCGCGAACTCGCTTTTCAAGGATCACATCGCTGTAACTTGTCCGCTCGGCAAACAGTTCGCCGGGGGCAATATCCGGCCCGTTAAGCACGGGATATCCCAACTCCTTGAACCAATCAAGAGCTGCCTGCTCAATAACGGATTCTGTGATGGTGCCGTTACTTATGACATCCTCCTTTAAGCCGCCATCTCTTCCCTTATCTCTTCTCTATTGCTCCAGAGGATCGGGCTGACATCATAATTTTTCAATGCATCCAGTACAGATGCAGACGGTACATGTTCTGAATCGTTAAGAAAGGCATAAGCGCGGGAGTTTGCCGGCCTAACCTCCCTTGTATCAATCCATGAGAATGCGACAGCCTGGGCCGTGTCGCGGCTGGGCCTGTTAATTGTCTGAAGAATCCTCTCCGGTTGTCGCTTCGATGCCGGAATAACAAAGTCAAAGAGATGATCATATCCGCTTTTCCCAGTGAACTTAACTTTCGGTGTATATCGAATGTCGTGTAAGTCAAGCCATGAGGTGACATCTTCAAGGAATAAACTTGCCACCATGGGAGCAGCAAGATAGAAGAGATCATTGACTGCCAGCATGGACTGTACCAGATTATGTTTTCGTAATGCGAAAGTCTCAGGTGCAGCATGTACCGTCAAAGAATTGCCATCCAACTTCACACCAAAACCATTCAGAGTAAGAGACAGGAGTTCTTTCCGCTTCTTGCTCTCTATCTCGCAGCCTGACCGTTTAAGATCCTCAATTGTATACCCGTCATCAGTTAAGATGAACCCGTTATTGTCTCGCTTGACATATATCTGCAAATAATCGTTATGTCTGTCAAGGTACGGTGTTGTTATCTCTATCCAGTCCTTAACCTGGCGGAGCGCGGTCTTGTCCCTCAGCCAGACTAAATACTGATCCAGTAGTTTTTGTATTTCATCAATCATGTAAATAATCCCTTCTCTATAAATGGCGGCTCAGCAACATTGCAGAACCTCATAAAGTCCTGCAGGAGCTGCCAGAGGTCTGTTGTATTAGGGAACCGCTCCACTGGCACGGGTACAGCCCATTTATCCCCGTACCCTTCGCGGTAGACATGCAAATGCGGCGATGGGATTTCTTGATCATCAGGGTTCCGGTGTGGCTGGCCGCCAAAGTCCAGCCGGATAAGCACAGCAACCTGACGGGAACGATTCTGATAGGTCCCTTTCAATAAATCTATCCGTCCCCGACTTACATCAAGGATGAAATTCTCTCGTTTGTCAGGCGAGACAAGCGGCACAGAGATTGCCCCCCCGAGTCCAGGGTAATCCCAGCGCGTATCATCCACTCTATGCTTTTCCATTGCAATGAGTATGTCAGCCTCGGCCTGTTTAAGGTTTATATCTGCCATCGGGTTACGCTTATTATCTGGAGCTCAGGTCTTCCAGCTCTGTCAGGTCCTCAACTCCTGCCATGTCAGCAAGCATCTTTGTATATTTCTTGAGATCAATTTGCAGAGCTTCCAACTCCAGCCTGAACTCCTTGCATTTTTCCTGATCGCTAAAAGCACCGGCCACTGATAGTTTATGCCACTTTGCAGTGAAAGGACGAACAATCTGATTTAATACAACGACAGCGATCTTGGTGAAATTTATACAATCTCGACCATGATGTTTGATCGTTGCCCTCGTCAAACCAAATAAGCTAAACACACTCTCTAAGGCCGTTTTTTCATCACCGTGTTCTTGTGCTAATGGCTGGGTTGCAATTCTTGTGAGCAGTTCAGTATATAATTCCCAGGCTGCATCTTTGTCTTTTTCCTGTACCGCCCATTCAGCCTCAAGAAAAGGGACTTTAATCTTCAACTTAGTCATGTCCCAGTTTTCAAGCCACTTTTGAAATTTCATAGCAAACCTCCCGCGACATATTTCACAGCTTATTAGTGTGTAACACCGCAGACTTCACATTTTCCGTTATACTTCATCATATCTGAGCGGTTTTCAATTAAATGATATCGTGATGTTCTCGCATTGTAAGCATCTTCAATCCAGTCAGCAAGTTGTTGTGTAGAAGTCGGATGTGCTCTATATCTGGCATAGCAATTCACTTCGCCGCTAATCCAGTTTTCTCTGAATCTCTGCGGCAAATGAGCACTATTTCCACAGCTCGGCAGAAGAATGCCAATCAATCCATTTGGCGTATAATCGCCTTGCCGAAGACTTGTCTTAATTTCCCAGTCCACATACCTACGGCTATGGGTGCATGTGCCCATCAGTACGATTGTAACGGTTGAATCACCAAGGTATGTTTGACGAATTCGTGACATTACATAGTTGGGGTCAGTGCTGTTTATGAAGTCATCATTATCAGAAGCCCCAAGAGCTTTCGGAATAAATACGCCCTCTTTGGTTGCCCATGTATCAATGAAGTTATCAACTTCTCGGCGATCCCTCTGATGGAAAGAAATGAAGACTTTCCTTTTAATCCCATAGTACGGCATTTTCCCCCTCCTTTATGCTGGCTTCGACTCGAAGCATTTTAATATCCCCTCAGCCATGAGCTGAGCTTCTCTGCGCTGTTAGCGATATGATCGTAAACCATCCAGCAGGAGTCTCGTTCTCCCTCAATCCGGCCCCACACAATTCTTCTGTATAGACCAAGATATTCCTGTTGTGCCCATTCTTGGTTGTACGCAGATTCGGCCGTTGGCAGTATGGCTACACTGGAAAGTGATTTGTAAGCATCACCTAACCCGAGCTCCCATGGAATCCATGTGCTGTCTTTGCTATTTGTTGTTACAAAGAGTACGAAGCGTTTTAATCGCTGAATAGTATCTCGCAGGATCGCGGCAGTCTCTTTCGATGGTGTCCGCGGAAGGCGTGAATCGCCTTCGTCTACATATACAGCGCCGCCGTGGTCTTCCAAAAGGTTTATTATGCCGGGAAGATAATTCTTATCTTTTGAGGAGTATGACAAGAATACGGTCTTGCCTTCTTTAGCGGCACGAAGGCGCATATCTGACTCGCTGAAATACATGGATTTCTGGAACCCACTTATTTGAGAAAACGTTAAGAATTCTGGCATAAAACCTCCTTGTTAAATACTCACTCGTACTTCGCCTGAAAGAAGCTTCGGGAGTGCAGTATCTCGCATCATCGCGAAAGTATGTGACTGATGAATATTTGACTGTATCGTTTTAATCATTGGCTGAATTGTATCAGTAAATCTCTTAGCGACAGGTTCAGGAGGGATAACGATATGATAGCGTGACATGTCCGTCCAATTCGTGCGAGGCATTTTTGTTCCGCTTGAGGTGCCATCGGTATGGCCGACAAATTCAACGCTGGAGAGATGCGCCAATGCCAGTGCATACCATGCCGCATTCTTTGTGTTAACGACGAGGATGTCAGTTGAGCAGACGCCATCTACAGCGGCAATGCCTACCTTGTGAAAATAAGGTCGAAGTTTTCCGAATAGAATATCGCCTTTTCTAAACATGAATTTATTGCTGACAACATCATCAGCGATGCTCCATTCTGAGAGAGCTATGTTCTTGCGCGGCATATGCTCAAGTCCGATATAAGGCGTCCCTGGCGGTACATCTTCAGGATTCACACCTCGTCGGTCATTTTCACAGATTTCACCTAAAGTCCCTTCCCTCCACCCCTTCGGAATCTTCCCCAGTGGGGAATCCACCATTGGCGTCTTTGCATGGTTTGGAAAACGGAAGTTCACGAACCACTCACGGTAAAGACCACGAGCCATCTGCTCCAAAATCTTGATGCGGCGTTGGCAGTTCTCAATCAACTGGTCGTAGGCAGAAAG
>DKBO01000246.1 GCA_002448975.1 Nitrospiraceae bacterium UBA6898 | reverse complement strand
TTGGTGCGCCCGGCAGGGCGCATTCACTTGGAGGTGCAAGTCCTCTACGGACCCTGATGACGGGAACCGTTAGCTGAACCGCAAGGGTCGCCGCCGCGAGGCGGGGCCTGGAGGAAGCGGAAGGCAAACCCCCGGCCCGAAGAACATGAAGCGCATATGAGGCAGCCGCGTCTGGGCGAGAAGGCCAAGCGATTCAAAGCCCGATAGTCATCTGGAAGACGCGGAAGTAGATGCGACGGGTATATGGGGAGAAGGTGAGTGCGTAATACCCGGGGAGGTCTGCATGTCTGCCCATAGGCTACTGCCGTCAAGAGACGGCAGGACGAACATGCAGAAGTCAGCCGAGGGCATAGTAGTCGCTGCGCACGGCGACGAAGGCCCGAACATGCAGGGCAGGAGGGAGCCGAGGCCTCGATGGGCGAAGGAGACGCAGCAAGGAGGGCTGAGAAGCCCGAGGACTGCCGGAGGGTAGCGGACGGAATCCGCGAGAGTACGGACAGAGAGCGTCAAACGCCTGCGGCGGCGGAGGAGACCATCCCGAACGAAGCAATGATGCTATTGGAGGAGGTGCTGCGCCGAGAAAACCTGTTGAACGCCCACGCCCGCGTCCTTTCCAACAAGGGAGCCCCCGGCATCGACGGCATGACCGTCGATGCCCTGTGGCTGTACCTTCAAAAGAACTGGACGCGCATCCGGGAAGAACTCCAGAGCGGGACGTACCAACCCGCACCCGTCCGGCGGGTCGAGATACCCAAGCCGAACGGAAAGGGAATGCGCCCGCTAGGCATCCCCACCGCACTCGACCGATTCATCCAGCAAGCCATCCTGCAGGTGCTCACTCCCCTCTTCGACCCCCATTTCAGCGAACACAGCTACGGCTTCCGCCCCGGTCGCGGCTGCCATGACGCAGTCAAGGCAGCGCGATCCTACGTGGAAGCGGGTTATCGCTATGTGGTGGACATGGATCTGGAGAAATTCTTCGACCGCGTCAACCACGACGTGCTCATGGCGCGAGTAGGCCGGCGAGTCAAAGACAAGCGAGTCCTCCGGCTCATCCGGCAGTACCTTACCGCCGGGGTCATGACCGGAGGGATCGTCCAGGTCAGCACCGAGGGGACCCCGCAGGGAGGGCCGCTGTCGCCGCTCCTGTCCAACATCCTTCTGGATGATCTGGACAAGGAACTGGAACGGCGGGGACACCGGTTCTGCCGCTACGCCGACGACTGCAACATTTACGTCAAGTCGAAGGAGGCAGGTGAGCGCGTTATGGCATCCATCACGCGCTACCTCGCCAAGCGGCTGAAACTCACGGTGAACCGGGATAAAAGCGCGGTGGACCGCCCATGGAAGCGGAGCTTCCTCGGATACACCATGACAGCGCACAAGAAGCCGCTGCTCAAGGTGGCGGACCGCTCCATCGAACGACTCAAAGCCCGCGTCCGAGCAATCACAAAAGCGGGCCGCGGCAAAGCGCTTATGGAGACGGTCAAGGCCCTCACCCTGCTGCTTCGGGGATGGGTGGCCTACTTCAAACTATCTCACGTACGGGGAGTTTTCGAGGAACTGGACAAGTGGATACGACGGAAACTGCGGTGCATTTTGTGGCGGCAGTGGAAGAAGCCACTGACCAGGGCAAAGAAGCTCATCGAACGGGGGATAGAGCGGGTAAGAGCCTATACCTCGGCCAATAATGGCCGGGGACCGTGGTGGAGTGCCGGGGCGACGCACATGAACGCTGCGGTACCCACCCAATGGCTCACACAACAGGGACTCGTCAGCCTCATCCAAGAACATCAACGCTTAAGCCGTGCATGAACCGCCGTATGCCGAACGGCACGTACGGTGGTGTGAGAGGTGGGGGCCGCGAGGCCCCCGCCTACTCGATTGGGGGGATAGATATCCTTACTTGTCCGGCGTCCTGATGATCAGGAAGAGCACCCCGCCCATGATGCTGAAGAGCGCCATGAGGAATGCTGAAAAGTTCTTCTGCGAACGAAGCTCGATGAACGTTCCCTGGATGTCCTTCTCGATGGCTCCCAGTTTCCGGGTGAACTCATCGGTACGCTCGTTGACCAGGTTCACGTCCACGGTGTGGAAGAGGGTCCGGAACTCCGCCTGGGTGTTGAACAGTGACCGCTCTTGCTCCTCCGGATAGACCCCCGCCCGGCGGAGCGCCTTGATCCCGTCCTCGATCTCGCCTGCTTTCTTTTCCACGAGGAAGAGCGCCTGCTTCATGACCTTTGCCCGTTCGTAGGAATGGCATTTGGTGCACCGCTGCTCGTTGATGATGTCGATGTTCGCCCGCTGGACGTTGTGCGAACCGTGGCAGACCTCACAGTGCGGTCCTTTGCCCGTTGACCGGAGCGCTTTTCCGTTGCCGCTTTCAAGGTAGTTCTTCAGGATGCCGATATGGCATTTGCCGCAGAATTCCGGCACTTCAGCCGGCGAAGGCTTGCCGACAAATCCACGATGGGGAGACATGGACATTGACGAATCCTTGGGGTCACCGCCATGACAGTCGTGGCAGGCTATCCCGTTCTGCGCGTGCCAGCTTGCCTTCCACTCTTCGGCAAGCGTAAGGAATTCGGGCTTCATCTTATCCGACGAGTGGCACTCAATGCAGAAATTCTCTTCAGGCTGCTGCCCCGACCAGGTCTTGGTGAGAAAACCCTGCTCAAACTCCTCACGGTAATCACCCGAGGCAGTCAGCGGAAAGACAAGCAGGAGGCCAAGCAACATGACATACCGTCTCATCAGCGCCTCCCCCACCACATAAGTATAACCATGGCGATCATGACAACGATGAAGACGCCCCGGAGTACCGGCCGTTTGAAGATGTTCTTTTCCTTATGGGTATCAAGGAACGGCCAGAATATGAAGACAGCAAGCAATATGATCTGCAACGATATGCCGAGGAACTTGTTCGGAATGATCTTCAGCATCTGGTACGGCGCCAGGAAATACCATTCCGGCCGGATGCTTTCCGGCGTCTTGAATGCGTCTGCGGGCACCGTGGCCTCCTCCGGAAAGAAGAAGGTGGGAGCAAAGCTGATGACGAGGAACATGACCACAAAATACAGAATTCCCATCAAGGCCTGCTTCTGCAGAAGGTAGGGATAATAGGGATACCCGTCGGGATGCAATTTTTTCCGGAATTCGGTCAAGGGTCTCTTCTCCTCATCAGACCGGCCAAACGGCGTTGCCGACAGCCCTATGCGGCGAATGAGGGCGATATGAACAACCATCAGAAAAACGAACAGGGGCGGAAGAAGGGATACGTGAACGGCAAAGAACCTCGTCAGCGTAATGCCCGTGACAGAACTGCCGCCGCGGAGCAGCCTCGACACGAAGTCCCCGACAACCGGGAAGGCCGTCGGGATCGACGTCGCCACCGTTGTCGCCCAATAGCTTAATTGCGTCCACGGCAGCAGATAGCCGCTGAACCCGAAGCAGAGGGTAATTACCATGAGCAGGCCCCCGCTGATCCAGGTCAGCTCCCTCGGCCGCTTGTAATTGCCCATCAGGAATATAGTTACCATGTGGACGAAGACAGCGGCAATGAGAAGGTTGCTGCCGACGACATGCATCTGTCGGAACAACCAGCCATAGGGCACCCTGGTCATGATCTCCTGCACGCTCCTGAACGCATGATCAGCATGCGGGATATAATAGATCAGAAGGCAGATGCCTGTTATCACCTGGATCAGATACCCCACAACCGCAACAGCTCCGAGGGTATGGAATAGATTGATATTGCTGGGAACGCGATAATCGGTCAAGTTGCTTCTGAGGAGCTCATCGAGCCCGACCCTCACTTCCAGCCAGTTCCGTATCCGCTTGGTCACCCCGTTCATCCTATCACCAACTGCTCGTTCTCCACCTTGAGCGGCACCTTTGACAGCGGTCGCGGCGGAGGTCCCGAAAGAACGTTCCCCTCAAGATCATACGTGCCGCCATGGCAGGGGCAGACAAGGATATTTTTTGCCGCTTCGTAGCCCACGAGACATCCGAGATGTGTACAGACCGAAGAGAGTGCAATATATCCTTTCCCCTTTTCATAAATAACGATCACCGGTTTATCATTGACAAGAACAACCCGGGACGTCCCGATCGGTATGTCCTTCTTGGCCAGCGTGAATTTCTTGTCCCTGTCCGCATCTGCAGGTGGAGCGAGAAAACGCAGAAGGGGATAGGCAAATGATGCAGCCGAAACAGTACCGAACACCGCAAGAAGTGACTGTAGAAATGTGCGCCGTCTCATATTACCCCGTTGATCACTTAAGGTTTTTTCTTTTAATTTCCTTTAGTTAAGTCTGATTTTACGGCAATTGCCGTTCACTGTCAAGCAAATTCTCCGGCTTTCGTCGCCTCTGTTTCCTTCGCAAGCGGAATTCTGACGTTTCTATTCTGTATAATTTAACCGTGATGATAAGAGAAAACAGCAATGACCAAAGAGCTGACATATATGAGCTCTTTTCGCAATTTTTTCTCAATCCTCCCGACGAAGAGACGCTTTCGACACTGAGACAGGATTTTTTGCTGGAGTCCAAAGAATCGCTCCCGGTCATCGCTGAAGAATTCGAGGAGCTGTTTCGATACCCGTCAGGCCGTCTCCAGCCCATTGAATCTTTGAACACTGCCCTCACAATAACCGCAACGGATATTCTGAGCTTTTACGCCGCAGCAGGCCTGGGTTTGGACGATACATATGAGGCAGCTCCAGACCATATCGCAGTCGAGTTCCTGTTTATGAGCTATCTTATCGAGAACGGAAAAACAGCGATGGAGCAGAAATTCCTTGAACAGCACCTGGTGAATTGGGTACCGTATTATTGTGAAGAGGTCATGAAACAGGCACAGACACTTTTTTACCGGGAGATCGCGGAAATTGTGAAAGACTTTCTCATATCAGAATATGATGCATATAAAGGGTAGGCAGCATGGCACCCCTGCTCGATAAATCTATCATCAAGGCCTTTGCCCGGGCAGGCACGATCGGGCTCAATATGGTGATATCGACATTCGTAGGCTATTTGATCGGATCGCAGCTCGACAAATGGCTCAATACGGCACCCTGGTTCACCATTATCTTCCTGATCCTCGGGATCATTGCCGGTTTCCGGGAACTCGCCCGCCTGGCAAAAAGAACTTCAGATGAATCTGACTAGGGATATTGTCCGGAACTCTGCCGTTATTCTCATTCCGGCAGCAATCTTCTCTGCCTTCCTTCCCTGGCAGAATCTTCCCTTCAGTGTGCTCATCGGCGGACTGCTCGGCATCCTGAACGTGAAGGCGCTTGCCTGGAGTGTAGAAGCGATCCTGGGGACCGCGCAGGCGAATGCCAAGATGCTCTTCTTCTCCCAGTTCCGTTTTGTGATGCTCGTCATCATTGTTACGGCGCTGGCGTATTTGAAGCTCGTGACCATTCCGGGGCTCCTGGCAGGGTTCTCGGTCGTGTTCGCCCAAGTGCTCATCACCGGTCTGAAGCACGCACGAAAGCGCGACAGCTAGAAACCCCCTCCTACTCCTTCACCTGCTTCTTTCGGTGCTGGACATAGCCGTTCCGCAGAGAAACATAGGGGTCGATGGCTGCCTCTTTCATGTCCTCGTAATCGCCGATATGGAACGTGGTCTCATTTACCCTGTCATATGCCCTGATCCCGATCGATGTTTCCAGCGGATTGACATAGGTGACCGGATTCAGCAACGTGTCTCCGACCAGTCCCGCCGTATCCCGAAGAGAAGATGGCCCCAAAAAAGGCCAGACCAGATAGAACCCGTGGCCGATCCCGTAGCTGCCCAGTGCCTGCCCAATGTCTTCATCATGGGTGGCGATGCCATAGTGCGACTTGGCAACATCCATGAAGCCAGCCAGTCCCTGTGTGCTGTTCGTCACAAAACGCACCAGTTCGTCCCCCGCATTCTTCAGCTTAAGCTGGAGGAGATTTGCCACAAAGCGAATGGGAGTTGTGAGGTTCTGGAAGAAATTACTTACGGCGATCCTCACCGGCTCAGGGGCTATTGCCGAATACCCCTGGGCAACCGGTTTCAGGAGCCAAAAATAGAACTTATCGTTGAAATGGTACATTGATACGTTCCAATAGTACAGGGGATCGGCGATGCGATTATTTTCAAGATCCTCGTTATTGTACTCCCCTTCGGCGCCGTCGTCATCCTCCGTTGCCGGCTCCTCACGCAGGCCCTCAGCCTCTGCAAGGAGAACCTCTTCGCCGTCTGCGGCTGTTCCCTGGTCTTTCATACGTTCTTCCAGCAGCGCATCCATGAGGATCTCGTCGTCGACGTCAAGATCGCCGCAGGGGGGTTCTTCTTCGGGAACCGCATGCACTATCGATGCTGATAGCTCCGGCCCTGCCGCCGACGCCGTGATGACGGAAACATATTCTTCGTCTGCATACAATGGGTGCGTGACGGACGTATCAGAAGGCTCTTCCGCCGCGACGCAAAGCGGAACTGCAAGAAGCATAATAACGCTGAGTATCTTTGCCAGGTATTTCATGACACCTCCTGTTGCCTGAAGATCGGAATCCGGCTGAGCGGGAGAAGTCTCATCTGCCACTTCCGGACAAATCATTTCCCTGTGACCGGACAGTCCGGCTATGACTTGCCCGTTTTTTTCCTGAGTATCTCCAGGAGATCGTCCGGGCTCTTATTGATCAGGATCTCCCGAAACTGGCTCCGGTAATTGCCCACGAGACTGACGCCCTCCACCACAACATCGTACACCCGCCATCCGTCGTCCGCATGGATTACGCGGTAATTGATCGGTATATCAGCCCTCTTCGTGACGACCACGGACTGTACCTCAGAAGTCTTGCCCGTGAGGGCGGATTCTTTCTGGAAAACGATCTTTTCATCCGTGTAGTCCATAATCCTGTCAATATAGGCGCTCTCCAGGATGGCCTTGTAAAGTTCGATAAAATCCTTCTTCTGGGCGTCATTGAACACTTTCCAGTTCTGGGCAAGCGTCCTCCGCGCAAGTTCCGTAAAGTCAAACATCTTTTCCGAAATGCTCCTGATGCGCTCCTTCCGGAGCTTCTTCATCGCATCACCCTTGAGCGCCGGGTCACGCAGCACCTCGAGCACGCTGTTGACGTGTCCCTGCACCGTGGCAAGCGGCGTGCTGGCATCTGCCCCAAGAGGAAATATCATCACTATCGCTACAAGAGCAGCTCTAACGAGATGTTTCATTCTACCCTCCACATATCTACTTGGCATCATTCTTCTTGTCCTTGGTTACATCACCGAAAGCATACTTGCTGATGAGTTCTTCCATGTCCGTCGGGGATGTGGTCTCGACAATAAAGGCTCCGGACGCAAGTGCCTCCCCGCCACCGCCGGGGTCGATATTTACGAACTTGTCGCCGATCAGTCCTGAGGTCTTTATGGAGGCGATCGCATCGTCATAGACCGTGATCCCCTTCCGGATCTTCAGTTCCAATACCGCTGTCTGTTTTTCCGTGTCAAGGGTCATTTTTTCGACCCTGCCCACCTCGATGCCGTGGATCTCCACGGGACTGCCCACCCTCACGCCGGAAACAGAAGAGAACCGCGCCTGGAGCACATAGTCGTCATCGCCGAGGAAAGAAACCTTGCCGAGCTTTATGGTCATATAACCGACACAGACGAGCCCGATTGCAACAAAAATGCCGACAAAAGTATCTACAGAATATTTTTTCACTACGCCTCACCCCCTTGGTCACACCGGTATACGGCAACAGTTTTTTGGCTCGATTCGGCCATGGCTATTATCGTATCAATATCATCAGTCGATTTACCCTCTATAATACCTGCTTTCACCGATAAATTTAAGCATACGTCCGCACCCATACGGGACCGTATCACGGCCTGAATGTCGGCAAAGGCTTTTTCCCGCAGCCGCAGTGCAAAGGTGTCGAGGAGGGACTGGGCGTCAGCAAGCGTGATATGGGGCAGTATGGTCAGAAGCTGGTTCCGCTGGTGACGGGCGGAAAAACCGCCCAAGGGCCCGAAATAATCGTTGATGTTCTCTCCCATAATCTTGAGGATCTCGAACACCGGGGCATCGAATAATTCGGCAACAAGGTCAAAATCAACGGTAAACAGGATTGCGGAAATCGTGGTATCGAGCTTTCCCTTCTGCAGCGTCACGGTATAGCGGTTCTTAAATACCTGCTTTGAGAGCAGCCCCGTGAGCTCGTCCTGAAACCCCTCCAGGCTGTGGAGGAACTCGTCGATCATGGGATGGTCAAGCTGCGTGGACTCTTCGTAGGTGCCCTCGAAAGCTGCCTTTCCTTCCCAGAGGAGGATGATCCTGTCCGCTATGAAAAACACGTCAGGAATATCATGACTTATCAAAACTGCCGTAAACCCGAAAATTCTCCGGTAATGGGCAATCATGCCCAAAATGATATTTTTCCGTATCGGGTCCTGACCTGTCGTAGGTTCATCGAAGAGGACAATCTTCGGGTCAGTGACAAGGGCCCTGGCAAGGGCTACCCGTTTCTGCATGCCGCCCGACAGCTCTGAAGGGTACTTACGCGCAACATCCGTGAGCTCTGTCTGCTGAATACGGGTCATCACCTTCCTCATCACTTCCCGTTTCCTTAGGTTCGTGGTCTGGCGCAGCGGCAGAGCGATATTGTCGAACACGCTCAGAGAGTCAAAGAGCGCATTATTCTGGAACATATAGCTGACCTGGCTCCGGTAAGCTTCCCATTCGCCCTTTTCCATCTCCCGGACCGGCCTGCCCCGGAAGAGTATGGTGCCTTCGTCAGGTTCCAGCAGCCCGATGATATGCTTGAGAAGCACGCTCTTTCCCGTGCCGCTTTTTCCGATGATCGTGGTGATCTGGTTCTCATAGATCTTCAGGCTGATCTGGTCAAGGATGGTACGGTCACCGAACCGCTTTGTTACATCCCTGAATTCTATTAGTGGTACATCCATAGTTATTCCTACATAAGAAATGAGGTGACGACATAATCTGATACAAGGATCATGACACAGGACATCACCACCGCAGAGGTGGTGGAAAGGCTGACGCTTTTTGCCCCGAAACTGTCCGAGCGCAGATGGGTGAAGAACCCCTGATAGCAGCAGATGGTCGCCACCAGAACTGCGAAGACAAGAGATTTCAGAAACCCGCCCCTGATATCGACCATATCAATGTATGACTGAGCCCGATAGAAATACGCGCCCTCGTTCACACCACAGAGCAAGACACCTGTCAAATAACCGCCGATGATGCCGATAAGGTCGAAGAACGCCGTGAGCAGGGGAAAACTGATGATAGCGGCTGCGATCCGCGGACTGACAATGTATCTCACCGGATCTATCCGCATGGTGTACAATGCATCGATCTGTTCAGAAATCCGCAGTATGCCGATCTCTGCGGCCATTGCCGAACCGGCCCGCGCCGTTATCATGATCGCCGTGAGCACCGGGCCAAGTTCGCGTATGATGGAGAGGGAAATAACCGAACCGAGAACACCTTCAGAACCGAACTTGATCAGGGTGTAGTAGAGCTGGAGACCAAGGACCATTCCCGTAAAGAGCCCGATCAACATGACAATATTCGTTGATTTTGCCCCGATGTAGAATACCTGATTAATGATCTCGCGGATCTGCTTTCGGCGGAATATCTTGCAGAAGCCTTCTCCAAAGAAGAGGGCCATAGAACCGAGCTTCCGGATAAAGTCTCCGGCTGCCTTCCCTAAGGACGAAAATGGGCGTATCTGAGACCTTGCCTGAAGCATCTTATTGACCAGCGATCATTTCCGCGCCCCTGTCCATTCTCTTATGGGGCAACCATGCAAGCATATATATCTCCCCTTAATGACCTATACCTCGCAGCCTATGCAGTCGGTCTAAAACTCGTGGGCTCTATGATACCATGCAGTACCACAGTAAGAAAACTCTTTTCCGCCGATCGGGCATACACGGCATGAATATGCCGTTGCTCAGTCTGGTAACGGCTTTGCAACAGCCTTGTCGAAGCGTCCTCAGACTTAGCCTTCAGCGTTTATAGGGGTAATACCAGCAGATTTACTTCACATAATTCCTCTGTGTGAACTTTATTTCATCATTTATTCATGATTGATTCATTTGTTCAGGATATTCTTAACTATATACCTGCGGGGATAAAACCCTTAGCAGGGCATTAACGTAACGGGGAGGAAGATATATGCGACGCGTTGTTCTCATAGCTGTAGCTGCTCTCATGGTCTTTTCCGGTGCAAGTCTTGTCTTCTCAGATGTCATTAACCAGTCCATCCATAATGACATCGAATCGGTCAGCATCAGCAGTACTGCTGCAGCATCTCCTGCAGCGGTAAACGAGAACTATGCGGTTATAGGCTGGAACGACCTGGGCATGCACTGCATAAGCCCGTCGTTCAAGGACATGGCGATCCTTCCCCCCTATAACAATCTTTTTGTCCAGGTGATACAGCGGGGAGACCTTCCGCGGGTCATTACGGACGGGATAACCGTGGAATATTTCATAAAGAACAATACCACTGTTTTCGGCAAGACCGACTTCTGGCAATATGTCCAGGGCCTGTTCGGCATCAATCCACCGGAAGGCATAGGCCTTACCGGCAACGGTCTCTCCGGAATCATGCAGCCCGTGGGAGATCACTTTGAGGCTACCGGCATTCCGGTTCTCCCTCTCAAGGATTCCGCGAAATGGAATCCGTATCAGACCGCAGTCGTGAAGGTCAGGAATACATCAGGCGCGGTCATAGCAAAAACCAGGGTGGTCATTCCTGTTTCTGACGAACTGAACTGCGGCAAGTGTCACGGCACGACAGATACGGAAATCAATATTCTGACTCGCCATGACCAGCTTTCCGGCACATCCCTCATGGCGCAACGTCCGGTGCTCTGTGCGAACTGCCACGCTGACAATGCCCTGGGGCTGCCCGGCAACCCGTCCCTGCCATCCCTCTCAGAGGCGATGCACGGAAAGCATGCGTCGCTGGGAGCGGGTGCTCCTGCGTGTTATGACTGTCATCCAGGGCCAAAAACGAAGTGTAACAGGAGTGCGATCAATGGCATGGGCCCATCGCACGGCAATCCCAATTGCGAGACCTGTCACGGCACGCTGCAGCAGGTCGCTGATTCCCTGAAGCAGGGGAGAATTCCCTGGTTGCAGGAGCCCACCTGCGAGCAGTGCCATGGCGCCGACTACACTACCGGCGCAGATCTCTACCGGAACGCCCAGGGACACGGAGGCATCTACTGCGCTGCATGCCATAACAGCCCGCATGCNNCAGGGAAAAATCCCCATAATGCCCAGTTCACCGGACACCCTGCTGACTGGTTCACGGCGCACCGGGCCTTTGCCAGAAACAACGGTGTCAAGTCCTGCAGGGTATGCCACGGCACAGACCTGAAAGGAAGTGCCGGACCGTCATGCTACACCTGCCATGGTGCCGTCTGGAAGAACCCGCACCCTGCCGGCTGGCGGAATGCGCATGGAGACTATGCCGAAAGCAACGGCACGTCATCGTGCACGAAATGTCATGGCGCTGATCTGAAAGGCGGACCGGGTCCTTCCTGCTATACCTGTCACGGTTCCGTATGGCTTGGTGACTGAACACTTGCGTATCGGGAAGTACAAAGGAGCAGCAGGGCTGCTCCTTTTTTTATTGCAGGGATGCTGTCTCTGTATGCGATAGATGGCTGAATCACCTGGCAGGGGGGAAGGCATATATCATGTCGGCGTGATATCCGACACGCATGGCCTCATCCGGACAGAGGCGCTGAACGCGCTGAAGGGTTCTGGCGTCATCCTGCACGCCGGAGATGTCGGCTCTCCTCTTGTCCTGCGCTCGCTCCGGTGTATTGCGCCCGTGGTTGCGGTCAGGGGAAATATGGACAGGGAACAAGGGATGCACTGCCTTCCTGCCACGGAGACCGTGGAAATAGCGGACTTCCTGTTCCATATCCTTCACGACATCTCCTTCCTGGACCTTGATCCGGTCGCTGCAGGAATGCATGCAATCGTCAGCGGGCACAGCCACAGATCCTCAATTCTGATTGACAGGGGTGTCTTGTATCTCAATCCGGGCAGTGCAGGACCTCGCCGTTTCAGCCTGCCGGTAACCCTGGCGCGCATCGCCATTTCTCAGGGAAGGCTTCACCCCGAGATCATATATCTTGCCTAGCTGCCCTGCAAGGGACAAAGATGATTATTTGAGCGGGAGGGTAACGGTGAGGGAAAAGAGGTTGCCAGAGGGGTTGTTCACCCTGATGTCACCTCCATGGGAACGGACAATATACCGGGATATGTAGAGGCCGAGGCCCTTACCTTCGATATTCGACTTTTTGGTGGTTCTGCCCCGGTAAAAGGGGTCAAAAATATGCTTCAGCTCCTCTTTTGCGAAGCCTTTGCAGGTATTCGTGATCGTAAGGGACATCTTTTTTTGATCTTTCTCGGCATTCATGCTTATGGAACCGTTATCGGGAGTATACTTCACCGCATTGTCGATAAGGTTCTCGATGGTCCGTCTGACCAGTGCCTCATCGCAGTGGCAGGTCATATCTGGGGCTTCCGGAAGAGCAAGGGTAATGCCGCGAGCGGTCACGATCCCCTCATAGGACCGTGCGACCTCGCGAATGATCTTGGAGATATCGGCCTCGTTCTTGAAAAGATCGAGCAACTTGAACTTTGATGACGCGAGCAGATACAGATTGTTCAGCAGGGCAATAATTCGGTCCACCTCCCGCAGACTGAGGGCAAGGGTCTCTTTATACTCATCCGCGGTTCTCTCTTTTCTCAGGGTCACCTCGATATTGCCCTTGAGCGACGCAAGAGGAGACCTGAGTTCGTGGGTCACATTGGATGAGAAGGTCTCCTGAAAGGTGAAAAAATCGGCTATCTTTTCCATGGCATGGTTTACCAGAAATCTACTGGTGAGATAGGAAAAAAGAAACATCCCGGGCAGGGCCACGAGTATCAGGTCAAGGAATTTCTTCTCATACTTCTGCATCTCCCGGAGTGAAAGCGCTGATCTCCCCACGTATTTTCCGTCGATAGGGAAATACGATATCAGGTAATCCTCGTCCCGGATGTTCCGATATTCGAACCCCTGTGTCCCCTCATAGGCACTCTGCAGCATTTCCCTGTTGAGCGCAGGATAAAATGAGGCTGCGTTCTGCGTTGATACAACGACGGCACCCGAAACGTTCAGAATTTGGAAAAGATGCTCGCTCCACATATTGCTNNCATATAGCCGACACCACGAACGCTTCGGATAAGACTCGAGATTTCCACCTCCTCAAGCTTTTCCCTGAGTGCCTTGATGTGGACATCAACAATGTTCGTGTTGGGATTGAAATCATAGCCCCAGACATTCTCCAGGATCTGCGTGCGGGACAGA
>DKBO01000229.1 GCA_002448975.1 Nitrospiraceae bacterium UBA6898 | reverse complement strand
GCCTCAGAAAAGAAGCTCGGCAGCATATCCTTTCCTGCTATCAGCTGCGGTATCTTTGGCTTTCCCAAGGACCGCTGTGCCAAGATCCTTGTCCGTGAATCGCGGGACTTTCTGAAAAAACATTCCTCCAGCAGCCTCAGTGCTGTTGAGTTCTGCATATACGACGAGGAAACGCTGGAGCATTTCAGAAAAGAGTTCGAAAAGCTGAAACCGGCCTAGCCGCGTCTACGATACGCTGACTTAAGCTTCCCGTAGAGCTCTTCCGGCGTAAAGACAACTCCGCCGGGGCGCCCGTAAAACAGGACATCCGATTTGCCGTTCACCGCCAGCCTGACATCTTCAACCATCTGCCCCGCGTTCATTTCAATGACCATGAAGCGCCTGCCCTTTCCCGAAAGGGCTGCAATCTGCTTTGCCGGAAAAGGAAAAAGGGTTATGGGCCTGAACAGGCCGATCTTCCTGCCTTCCTTCCGGAGTTCTTTGACCGCCGAGAGCCCGATCCTTGCCGCGATACCAAAGGCAACGACGATCAATCCGGCGTCCTTCGTATCATACTCTTCGCACATAACCTCTTGCTTCTTCATGAGCTCATATTTCTTCTGGAGCAGAAGATTCTTCTGCTCCAGTTCGCCCGTCCCCATGCAGAGCGAGCGAACGACGCGGGGCCCTCTGCCTTTTGCCCCGTTCAGCACCCAGCTCTTCCTCGGCAGCCGCGGTCGCTTGTAGGGTGTCGGATGAAAGGGTTCCATCATCTGGCCGACAACACCGTCACCGAGAATCATGACCGGAGTCCGGTACTGGTCAGCCTTGTCAAATGCGCGCATGGTTAGATCCCACATTTCCTGAAGATTGAACGGTGAAAAGACCATGCAGTGGTAGTCGCCGTGGCCTCCCCCCTTGACCGCCTGGAAATAGTCTGCCTGGCTCGCCGTGATATTACCGAGACCCGGACCTCCCCGCTGGATGTTCACGATCACGGCGGGCAGTTCAGCGCCGGCCAAAAAGGATATGGCCTCCTGCTTCAGGCTGATGCCGGGGCTGCTCGAAGACGTCATAGCGCGCGCACCGGCAGCAGCTGCGCCGTAGACCATATTGACCGCAGCCAGTTCCGACTCCGCCTGTATGAATATCCCTTCCACCTCGAGCATTCTCCGAGACAAATATTCGGGGATCTCGTTCTGGGGGGTTATGGGATATCCCGCATAGAAGCGGCAGCCTGCGTGGATCGCTGCCTCGGCAAGCGCTTCATTCCCCTTCATCAGAAGCATCTTCTTTTTTGGCATCCTACTCGTCGTCCGTTCTTCCAATTTCGAGTGATTATAGCACGATTCCCGGTGTTATTTTATCGCTTCAACGTTCCGTCCGGCTTTCCGCTCTGATTATGGCAACCGGGAAAAAGGCGAAACGTCCTTGCGGCAATGGCCTGCCTCGTCATATTCATGCTTATGATGCGCCTCTCCCTCGGAAATCATAGCGGCATCTCTGCATGGTGCCGGGGAACGCCGCCATGCGCTACCGATCTCCTGGAGAGCGTCGCGGTATTCGCCGTGCGCATTGACAAAACGCCCGACCATTATTTAAGATTTTTCTTCACGACGGAGGTTATGTTTGCATTTCCAGGATCTTATACTCACCTTGAACACCTTCTGGGCAAAGAAGGGCTGCGTACTGCTCCAGCCATATGATATTGAAGTAGGAGCCGGCACCTTCCATCCTGCGACATTCCTCAAGGTCCTCGGACCGGAACCATGGAAAACAGCATATGTGGAGCCTTCTAGGAGGCCGACTGACGGAAGGTACGGCGAAAACCCGAACCGGCTTCAGCACTATTACCAGTACCAGGTCATTATTAAGCCCTCCCCTGCGGACTGCCAGGGACTCTATCTCGAAAGTCTCGAGGCGATCGGCGTTGACCCGACAAAACATGACATCAGGTTTGTTGAGGATGATTGGGAATCTCCGACACTCGGCGCCTGGGGACTTGGCTGGGAGGTCTGGCTGGACGGTATGGAGGTGACACAGTTCACCTATTTCCAGCAGGTCGGAGGTATCGACCTGAAACCCGTGTCGCTCGAGATCACCTACGGCCTTGAGCGCATTGCCATGTACCTTCAGGGCGTTGACAATGTATATCAGCTCGCGTGGAACAAAGAGCTTTGTTACGGCGACATCCATCACATCACGGAAGTGGAAGGGTCCAAATATAACTTTGACTATGCAAATGCCGAACTGCTTGCCCGGCATTTTGAGGATTGCGAAAAAGAATCTATCCGGATGAACGGGCTCGGACTAGTGATTCCTTCCTATGAGTTCTGTCTCAAATGTTCACACCTCTTCAACCTGCTCGATGCACGAGGGGCCATCTCCGTGACCGAAAGGACAAAATACATCGCCCGGGTAAGAAACCTCGCAAAGCTGGCTGCGGAAGGCTATTACCGGCAGCGTGAAGAGATGGGCTTTCCGCTGCTGAGGAGCGAGTCATGAGCACCGGCAAGGAGACGCCGGAGAAGGCTTCTGTTCTCCTGGAGATCGGCACGGAAGAGATCCCTTCCCGTTTTCTGCCGAATGCCATCAGGGACCTCAAGGCACTTACAGAAAAGACCCTTGAGGAGTTCCGGGTGGATCATGCGGACATCTCGGTCTATGCAACACCCCGAAGGCTTGCGCTGACCGTGACCGGCATTGCGGAGACACAGAAAGATGTGGTCAGAGAGGTATTCGGACCGGCTAAGAAGGCCGCCTTTGATGACCAGGGAAGACCTACAAAGGCTGCTTCAGGGTTTGCAGCGTCACTTGGCCTTCCGGTCTCAGAACTCTCGGTAAAGCAGAAAGGCAAGGGAGAATATCTCGTTGCCGTCATGGAAGAGAAAGGCGCGGAAACAAAAGCTGTGCTTCCCGACATCCTGAAGAAGATAGTCCTGTCATTGCATTTTCCGAAATCCATGCGCTGGGGCAATGGCTCCATGGCCTTTGTGAGACCGATAGTCTGGATCCTCGCCGTGTCAGGCCATGAAAAGATCGACTTCGGGATCGACGGACTGAGAAGCGACAATCAGACCAGGGGCCACAGGTTTCTCTCGCCTGCGGCTTTTCCGATCAGGGATATAGCAGCCTACAGGCAGTTCCTTGAAACGAACTTCGTGGTTCTCGACCAGGACAGGCGACGTGATCTGATCGTGAAATCCATGACGCAGCTCCTGCAGAACTCGGGCAGGGAAATCGTTGCTGACGAGGGACTGCTGGAGACCGTCACATTCCTCGTAGAATATCCGGTCCCGGTGCTCTGCAGTTTTGACCGGGAATACCTGACGCTGCCGAAAGAACTGCTCATTACTGTCATGAAGGACCATCAGAAGTATTTTGCAGTCCGGGACGCAGCAGGGAACCTGACGAACAGTTTCATCGTCGTAAGCAACACCAAGGCCGAGAACGCGGAGAACGTCAGGATAGGTGCAGAGCGGGTCATCAAGGCCCGGTTCGATGACGCAAAGTTCTACTACAGCGAGGATACGGCAAAGCCTCTTGCTGAGCGCATAGAGAAGCTTGCCGATGTCACATTCCATGATGAGCTTGGAAGCCTTCTTGAAAAGACTGACCGTATCGCAGCCATCGCGGGATATCTTGCGGAAAAGATCCTTCCTGCTGCCAGGGAAAAGACCATACGGGCTGCACGACTCTCAAAGGCCGACCTGATAACCGGCGTGGTAAGGGAATTCCCCGAGCTCCAGGGGATCATGGGAAAGTACTATGCAGGACATGACCGGGAGGACCGGGAGGTCGCCGATGCACTGGAAGAGCAGTACCTGCCGAAGAGCTTCGGCGACAGGACCCCGCAGTCAGAGGTCGGCGCCATCGTGAGCCTGTCAGACAAAATCGATAACATCACATCGTTCTTCAGTATCAATCTTATTCCTACCGGTTCGGAAGACCCCTTTGCCCTGAGACGGCAGGCCATGGGCATCGTTTCGATCCTGCTGGACCGCGGATATGCGTTCAGCCTGTCGGAGATCTTTGATTTTGCCCTCGGAAATATGAAGCAGGTCAAGTCTCCCGGAACGGTCATGGAACATATTATGAACTTCATGTCTCAGCGGACCGATTTCATCCTCTCTGCAGCGGGCTACCCGCAGGATATCATCAGATCAGTCATGCACCTTTCCTTCGGTAATCCCCTGCAGAGCATCACCGCAAGGATGGATGCTCTGGCAGTTGCGCAAAAGGAAGCTGCCTTCCCTGTTTTCCTTCTTGCCATCAAGCGGGTGCATAATATCGTCCCGAAGACCGTCCTGCCGCCGGTACAGACTTCCCTCCTCCTGCAGGATGAAGAAAAGAACCTGTATGCTGCAGTAGCCAGTGCACGAGAGGCTCTCCAGCCCGCACTCGATAGTCGTGATTTCTCTGCAGCGCTGAAGGCGATACTGCCGATGACGTCACCGGTCAACGGCTTCTTTGACAAGGTGCTGGTCATGGACAAAAAGGAAGAGATCAGGACAAACCGGCTTTCCCTTCTCCGGGATGTCTGGGAAACCATTGCCCCGGTGGCGGATTTCACAAAGTTTCAGTCATAATTCCCACAAAATATTGACATTTTCCCTTCGATTCTATTATTTTATTTAACTCACATTTTCAGGAAGAAAGGTAAGAAGCAAGAATGAAGACCCCGTTTGCAAAAAAAGGTGAGATCGAGCGCAAGTGGTATGTCGTCGATGCCAAGGACGCTGTACTCGGCAGGCTTGCCACAAAGATTGCCACCTATCTCAGAGGCAAGAATAAGCCTGTGTTCACGCCGAACGTCGACACCGGAGATTTTATTGTCGTCATCAATGCCGACAAGATACGGCTGACCGGCAGAAAGCTGGATAACAAGGTCTACTATCATCATACCGGATACATCGGCGGCATCAAGGCGCAGACCGCAAAGAGCATGATGGAGAAGACCCCGGAAAAGATCATCGAAAAGGCGGTATGGGGCATGCTCCCGAAGAACACCCTCGGCAAGCAGATGCTCAAGAAGCTGAAAGTTTACAAGGGAGCCGAACACCCGCATAAGGCCCAGGCCCCGGAAATACTGCAGTAAAGGAGAATCAATGGCAGAGATCAAATATAACGCGACAGGAAGAAGAAAGAACGCTGTTGCGCGGGTAATCCTCGGACCGGGGACCGGCAAGATCACGGTGAACAGCAAATCCCTTGACGACTATTTTAACCGCGAGACGCTCCGCATGATCATCAAGCAGCCCATCGAGCTTGTCGGCGTGACGGGCAAACATGACATCACGGTAAAGGTGGACGGCGGAGGACTTACCGGCCAGGCCGGAGCTATCAGGCACGGCATATCGAGAGCGCTCACCCGGATGGATGCTGATATGAAAGGCAAGCTGAAAAAAGAAGGGTTTCTGACACGGGACCCGCGGGAAAAGGAGAGGAAGAAATACGGTCTCGCCGGAGCGAGGAAACGCTTCCAGTTCTCCAAGAGATAGTTTTTTACCCCCAATCCTCATGCAAAAAGGCCTGCTTTCATGCAGGCCTTTTTTTTGCCGGGAATTTTCGGATATGGTGAGGTAATATACATGCAGATGAAAAAACGTGATGCAAAAAAACTGGCCGTAGGCATTTGCGGAGCAAGCGGCTATACCGGCATGGAACTCCTCAGGCTCCTCGCGCTCCACTCCCATGTCGATGTCACCGCCATCACCTCGGAAAAATCGGCCGGCAAGAAAGTCCAGGCAGTATTTCCCTTCCTCTCTTCCTATACAGGTCTAACCTTTGAGCCGATGGACAGGGAAAAACTTCTCGGCAAGGCAGACCTTTTTTTTCTTGCACTGCCTCATGGCGCATCTCAGGAGGCAGTGCATTACTTCTTCAGCAGGGGCAAGAAGGTCATCGATCTTTCCGCAGATTACCGGATTCGTGATCCGAAGACCTATGCTGCCTGGTACGGCCTGCTCCATGCCCGGCAGTCAACCCTTAAGAAGGCTGTGTACGGCCTTCCCGAGCTCTACCGGAAGAAGATAGAAAAAGCAGCGCTTATAGCGAACCCCGGCTGCTATCCCACCAGCGCTGTTCTCGGCATTATGCCCGCTGTCAGGAACAGGCTCGTTGATCTCTCTACGGTCATCGTCGATTCCAAGTCAGGCACAAGCGGCGCGGGCAGGAAGGCTGATCTCGGGATATCATTCTGCGAAGTGAATGAGGGGTTCAAGGCCTATGGGCTGGTTACCCACCGGCATACACCGGAGATAGAGCAGGAGATTTCGAACCTGGCGGGGAAAAAGGCCGTGGTGAATTTCACCCCCCATCTTCTTCCTGTTGACCGGGGTATCCTGACGACCGTCTACTTGAAGCTGCGGAAAAGGTCGGACACGAAAGCTGTACTTGCGCTGTATAACAAGGCATATGCGAAAGAGCCCTTTGTGAGGGTACTAACTGAAGGGTCACTGCCGAACATCAAGCATGTACGGGGAACAAACATGTGTGAGATCGGCGTCATGGTGAACGAGCGGACCAATACCCTGATCATCGTCTCGGCGATTGACAATCTCGTGAAGGGAGCGTCAGGTCAGGCGATCCAGAACATGAACCTCATGATGGGATTCGACGAAACAGAAGGTCTCTGTCAGCTTGCACTGTACCCCTGACACACAGCAATTCTTGTGAGACCGGCAGACACGGGTGCAACTGCGGTTCCATGCCCTATTGCCATCACGGCACTTCAGGATAGGTGATCTTCAGTTCTTCGCCGGTCAATGTCTCGACAAGGAATGTCTTTAGCTGTTTCTTCTCTTCGTCATTCAGGCCAAGGGGCTTAAGAACTCGGTTTCCCTTGCCCCCACCGGCGTTGAAGAAATCGATCACCTCGTCGAGTGTATTGAGCACGCCGTTATGCATGTACGGGCCTGTTTTTGCGATCTCGCGCAGGGTCGGCGTCCTGAACGCCTTCCAGTCCTTTTTATTCTTGGTTATGAGATATCTTCCCGGATCCTCCTTCAGGTTCCTGTAGTCCTTATAGTGATAGACCTTCGCAACAAACCGCATGGTTGCTGTCACACGGGGGTCGTTCAGAAGAACAGGGTTTTCAGGAACATTGAGCGCATAAAACTTGTCATCAGAAAAGTTCATGCCGGCGTGGCAGTCAGCGCATCTTCCCTTGCCGCTAAATAGTTCGTATCCTTTTCTGGCGTCCTCTGTAAGCACCGTCTTGTCCCCTTTCACGAACCGGTCATAGGGCGCGTTCACAGAGACCAGCGTCCTTTCGAATGCAGCAATTGCCATGGCAATACGCTCCCTGGTCGGTTCGCCGCCAAAAACCTTCTGAAAGGCTTCGGCATATTCAGGCACAACCCTAATCTCCTCCTCCAGAAAATCCAGGTTCTGATTCATCTCAAAGGCTGACATCATAGGGAAAAGCGCCTGGTCCTCGAGCGTCTTTACCCTGCCGTCATGAAACAGGTGCTGGTAAAAAGCCACATTCATGAGCGTCGGAGAATTTCTCCAGTTTTTTGTCGTGGGGTAGTTGAGCGAGATGTCCTGACCATCGGTATAAGCGAGTTCGGGGATGTGACAGCTGGCACAACTCATGGTGCCGTCGCCGGACAGCCTGCGGTCAAAGAAGAGTTTCTTTCCCAGTTCTATTTTCTCAGGGGTCTGGAGGTTGTTCTTCGGAACAGGGACAGCTTTGAAGGGTTCGAGATGCCCGGCAAATGATAACGAGGTAAAGGTGAAGGCAGAAATGAGAGACAGAAATACGGTCAGACAGAATCTATTTCTTTGCATTTTTCAGCTCCTCGTCGATTATCTGCTTCAGATATTCATAGGGTCTGTTGCCTATGACCTTCCTGCCGTTAATGAAATAGGTCGGTGTACTGTAGAGGTCCATATCAACGGCAAGCTTCAGGTCTTTTTCTATCCTGGCGGCGTGCTTTTTGGTGTCAATGGCTGCCGTGAATTCCTTCAGGTCCAGCCCCAGTTCCTTAGCGTATGTTATGAGACTCACCCGGTCAAGCTTTGGGGAGTTCTTCAGGAGCAGGTCATGCATCTCCCAGTACTTGCCCTGATCAGCGGCTGCGAGAGACGCCTCTGCCGCAATATGGGCGTAGTCCCGGTATTTATAAGGGTAGTTCTTGATCACCAGTCTGACCTTGCCTTTATACGTATCCATAATCTTCTTGACGACCGGACCGGCCGCCACACAGTGCGGTCACTGAAAATCGAGGAACTCAATAATCGTCACCGGCGCGTCTTTGGGACCCTTTTGGGGAGAATCGAGAATGGGCACATCAAAACGCTGTTCCGCGGAGAGCGCAGGCGTAAAAACAAGAAAAAGAACACCTATGATTAACGGGATGGTTTTCATGGGACCTCTTTCCAGGTTTTCTCGGAGAGGACGGATACGAGCCGTCCGCCCTCTCCCTTTCCATTTGTCCAGTCTCTCAGTGTCCTCCCTCTGTCTCAGGGAAGAGCCGCAGGTATTTTGCGCAGACCTTGAATCCGACGATCGAAAACGAGATGAACGCCAGCGTCACGACAAATTCCATCCAGGACGGGAAATAGCTGAGTCCGGTCGCCGCCTGGTCGCGGTAAACGCCAAAGATAGAGACATTCAGACGGTTCAGGATGATTCCCGCAATCACGAGAGTGTCGACGAACAGGATACTGTTGAGATTCTCCCGAATATTCTTCATGAACAGCAGGACGATCGGCGCGATTGTCCCGACGGCCATCTCCAGGAGATACATGTTCGCCTCCATGCTCCCGTCAAAGGCCATGCCGATGCCTCCCTTGAACAGCTTGATGAACTTCAGGGTGAGGTAGATCACCGCCGCGATCAGGGTGCCGCGCGCAAGGCCGGAGAGGATTGCCATATCAGGCTTGTGGTTGAAGGCCCTGGAGCTTAAGATGGTCTCAAGGCTCACCATAGAAAGGCCCATCATGACCGCGGATACGAGGAAAAGGGTCGGCAGCTGCGAGCTGTACCAAAGCGGCGAAAGCTTGGCCGGTGCGATCAGGTAGACCGCTCCCAGAGATGACTGATGCAGCGTTGATAGAAGGACCCCGAAGAGCACGATCGGGACCATAATCGCGTATACGGTCTTCTTTGCGCCCTCCATCTTCAGCTTTTCGAATATCATCGGGCTTGACTCGGTCGCAAGAGTTGTCGTGTACAGTACCACGTGAATGGCCACGACCCACATGATGGAATGGATCTGCCACATGACAACAGGATGCCAGACGCGCCAGGGCACCCCGATGTCGAACATGATCGCCGTAGCGGCCAGCGCATAGCCGAAGAAGGCGTTCAGAATTGCCGGCCGCACGATCGGCTTGTACTTCTTCCAGTTCAGGATATAGACCGCGCCCGCGATAAGGAAGCCCCCCGCTGCCATGGCCACGCCTCCCAGAACGTCGATGCCGATCCAGAGGCCCCAGGGAAAGCGGTCATTCAGATTGGTGGCAGCCCCGAGTCCATGCATCAGGCGGTAGATGATGACCAGGCCGCCCAAACCCATGATAAGGAGCAGAACCAGCGTGGTCGGCGTCCACATTTTGATGTCTTTGTGCGATGTCATGGTTATTCCTCCTTATCCATATTCTGGTTTCTGCGCGTGATTGCCCAGGTCGCGGCACCGGCAACGAGAACAACGCCGATGACGGCCGGGATTTTTGCTATGTATGCCCAGGTCAGATCGGGAAGTTCCTTCGCAGGAATCCTCGTATTGAAGCCGAGCCATTCAAAAGGAACGGCTGAAAGATACATCCAGGAGGTGCCGCCGGCCTCCTTCTCCCCATAGATATGGTCGACATATTTACCGGGGTTCGCCGTGATCCTGTCTCTGCCCTCTTTCAGCATATCATCCAATTCTCCGAAGATCATTGTTCCTGTCGGACAGGTCTTGATGCAGGCGGGGACCAGGTCCGCAGCAATCCTCTCTGAACAGAAGGTGCATTTCCTGATCCAGGGAACTACTTTTTCCCATTCGTACTTCGGGATATAGAACGGGCAGGCGAGCATGCAATACCGGCAACCGATGCACCGCTCAAACGTATAGGTAACCGGTCCTTTCTCCGTCTTTTTGAGCGCTCCGACCGGACAGGCAGACGCGCAGGCGGGATTCTTGCAATGAAAGCACTGGTCTTTCACAAAGCTCCAGACCGGTCCGCCTTCCTTTTCGTCTTCCTGAAAACGGATATGGGTATAACAATGTGCATTCAATCGCGGGGGATTCGTCAGGTCGCCTGCCATGACGGTCTTCTGTGCGGACATTTCATTCCATCCCTTGCAGGAGATTTGGCATCCCCTGCAGCCGATGCATTTCGTCAAATCAACAAGGACTCCTTTTGCCATCGCGCTCACCTCCTAAGCCTTGTCGACGCTGACCATAAAGGCCTTCGTCTCAGGGATCATGGTATTCGCATCGCCGATGGTCGGCGTCAGGAGGTTCGCACTGTCACCTCCGCTCCCGTCCTCTGGATACTGCCACCCGAAATGGTATGGCAGTCCGACCTGGTGAACCGTAGAACCGGCAACCTTGAAAGGCTTCAGCCGCCCCGTTACCATGGCCTTCGCCACGACCTGGCCGCGGGCGGACTTAACGACCACCTTATCGCCGTTCTTGATACCTTTCTCCGCCCCCAGCTCCTCGCTCATCTCGACAAAGAGCTGGGGAACCGTCTCAAGAAGCCAGGGCAGGTGCCGCGAGAGCACTCCGGTCTGCCAGTGCTCGGTGACCCGATAGGTCGACGCCACATAGGGAAAGCGCATGTCGCAGGACAGATAGATATCCTCCTCCTTGCTCCCTTCCTTGCCAAAGAAAAGCTTGACTGCGGGATTAATGCGCTGTTTCGACAAGAGGTTCTCCTGAAGCGGGCATTCGAGCGCTTCGTAGTGCTCAGGGAACGGCCCGTCGGCAAGTCCGGGACCGAAGATCGATCCCATGCCGTCAGCGCGCATGATGAAAGGATATTTGCCCTTGCCGTCAGTACCCATCGGCGGCGCCGGCCCATCCGGCACGTCACCGACCCAGACACCCGGCTTCTGCGTATTCTTGTCGAGCTTCACGGGATCCCACATGATAACCGGCCGCTTCGGGTTCCAGGGCCTGCCGTTCAGGTCAACGGAAGCGCGGTTGTAGATAATCCGGCGGTTGACCGGCCATGCCCAGGACCATTCAGGGAACATCCCGAGCCCGGTAGGGTCAGCCTTGCCGCGGCGCGCCATCATATTGATAACTTTCCCCTCCTTCTGCGTATAGCTCTGGCTGTACAGCCAATTTCCGCTTGAGGTCGTGCCGTCGGCCTGCAGATGGACGAAGGAGGCGCAGAGCTGGCCCGTTTTGCCGAGCTGTTTGGGAGGCGTCGCCTTGGTGTCGAAGACATCTTCAAGGTAGTAGCCGTTGATCTCCTTGGCGATCTCATGCGTGTCGATCTGTTTCCCTGCTGTCTGGTAATCCCAGGTGAGGTTCACGATCGGCGCCGGGAACTTCCCGCCAGCGGTCTGGTAGAGCTTCCGGACGCGCTTCTGGAGCTCATCGATGATCTCCGCATCGGGCTTGGACTGCCCTATCGGCTCGATCGCCTTATATCGCCACTGTGCCCAGCGTCCGGAGTTGGTGATGCTCCCCTCCTTTTCCACGGATGACGCGCAGGGAAGCATGAACACTTCGGTCTGGATGTCGGCAGAGTTCAGTCCCGGCCCCCGCCAGAATGAACCCGTCTCGTTGTCGAAGAGGTTCAGCCACGAGGCGTTCATGCCTTCGTCGAGCTTCGGATGCCAGGCATAGCCGAAATCATTCTCTTTTGTCGCGCTTTTCCCGAAGACCGCCTTGAGATAGCTCGTGATGTACTTGCCGCGGTTGGACCACCAGTTCACGCTCCGCGGGTCCTTAGTCTTAGGCGTGTACTTCTCGATGTACGCCGGCAGATCCACAAGAGAGGCCGATGGAACCGCAAGATATCCGGGCAGGATATGGAAGAGGAGGCCGTGGTCTGTCGACCCCTGGACATTCGACTCCCCGCGAAGGGCATTGACGCCGCCGCCTGCCATGCCGACATTGCCGAGCAGCAACTGGATGATTGCCATGGCCCTGATGTTCTGGGTGCCGACAGTATGCTGGGTCCACCCCATGGCATAGCACTCGGTACCGACACGGTCCGGCTTGCCGGTCGACCCGTAGGTCTTGTAGATCTCGATGAGTTTCTCTTCCGGCGTCCCGGTAATGCTCGAAACCGTGTCAAGTGAGTAACGGGAGTAGTGCTTCCGAAGCAGCTGGAAGACGCAGTTCGGGTCCTTGAGCGTCAGGTCTTTCTTGGGGATGCCGTTTTCGTCCATCTGATAGGACCAGGTCTTTTTGTCGTACTTCCGCGTCTTCAGATCGTACCCCGAGAAAAGGCCATTGAGCTGCCCAGGCCCTTTGAACTCCGGGTTTACGAGGAACGATGCGTTCGTATAGTTGGCGACATATTCCCGGTGATAGAGATTATTTTCAAGAATGTACTTGATCATGCCGCCGAGGAAGGCAATGTCCGTGCCGGAGCGGAGCGGCGCATAGATATCCGCCTTTGCAGCCGTCCGCGTGAACCGCGGATCTACGACGATCAGCTTCGCGCCCTGCTCCTTCGCCTTGGTAATCCACTTCATCGAAATGGGATGGTTCTCGGCCGGGTTGCCGCCCATCACGAGAACAACATCGGCATTCCTGAGATCAATCCAGTGATTCGTCATTGCACCGCGNNGAACGACTCTGCCAGAGCCGCAACAGTTGCGGAGTGTCATATTCGGGCCTGGTGTTCGATATAGACAAGTCCCAGTGCCCTGAGCCACTTCTGGAGGATATAGCACTCCTCGTTGTCCAGTGCTGCGCTGCCGACATGGGCTATGGCATCGGTCCTATTGACGATGAATTCCTTTTCGACGTCCTTCGCCGTGCCGTCAGGCTGCTTCTCTTTAACCTTTGACTTGGACGTCACCTTAAAGGTCCTGTCCCGGGTATCCTTGACGCGTTTTGCTATCTCATCGAGCGCCCAGTCCCATTCTACTTCCTTCCAGTCCTTTGCGCCCGGAGCGCGATAGCGCGGCTTGGTGAGGCGGGTTTCATTATTGACAATCTGGTAGAGCGAAGCTCCCTTTGAACAGAGCGTGCCTTCGCTGATGGGGTGTTCGGCATCTCCTTCACTGTAGACAAGCTTGCCGTCTTTCGTATGGGCGGTAATACCACATCCGACGGAGCAGAAAGGGCAGATCGTTTTTGTTTCCTTTGCTCCCGCGATCCGGAGTTCTTCGGCCTGGGCTGCAGCCTCCTGCGGCCTCACTCCCACGCCCACAGCGCCAGCCACCGCTGTCCCTCCTGACAGCTTCAGAAAATCTCTTCTCGATAAACTCATGTTCATCCTCCTGGAAAAGGTTTATATATTGGCCAAAAACCTGCTCGTAACAGGCTAGAACAAACGACGGCTGTCCGTATGCTTAATCAGGAACTGCCCAGGGTTTACGAGAATTTTTCTTATTTTTTCACAGAGTATAGGATAATAGCCTAACTGTCAAGATTTTTTTCTTGCAAACGATAGGCAGATAACGCTGAGCCACGACAACAATTGATCGGATCATTGTCTCTCGAAGAATGTCCCGCTCGGTCTTAGGACATAGACTGAGGGAAAATAAGATGAAGGACGCATAATCCTCCAAATATCAGGTCTCTTTCTGGTAAAATAGTCCCTGTGCCGGGATAGCTCAGTTGGTAGAGCAGCTGATTCGTAATCAGCAGGTCGTCGGTTCGAGTCCGATTCCCGGCTCCAGTTTTTAATAACTTACCAATCTTATCCATTATCACTTGACGTTGATAACTACACACCCAAATCACCTCAGATAACATTAGCTCCCAAGCCGGAATTACACCTTCCGCACGGCGCATCAACGTGATCCACTTGACTCGCTATTATGTAAACAGACAGGAAATGTCTCTTGCTTGGATTTCGGTAACACCCGATACTCGACACCTTGGACATCTCGGCAAGAATCTTGTGTTCCGATAGAAAGCCGTGCTCCCCATGTCTTGCTCTGGAGACAAGCGGAAGAAACAATACAGGAGGTGTCCCCAGGTCTCTGTCTATAGTCACTCTTATCACACGACACCGCGCGTAACGTTGCGATTGCAGGACGACATGGTCCGGTTAAGCCCTGAATAATTGTAATGAGGGAAGACCCCGGACGCAATCTCATTACAGTCTGCGCCGGAACATCCATCCGGCAAGGACCATGTTGAAGAGTCCGATCGCCGCAAGGGGCCAGAACTGTCCGATCAGCATCGAAAAAGGCGTCCCCTCCAGAAATACTCCCCGGATAATGATCATGAAATACCGCATCGGATTGAGGTACGTGATCTGCCGGATCAGGTGCGGCATGTTTGCGATCGGGGTTGTGAATCCTGAAAGAATGATCGCCGGTACCACGAAGAGAAAAGCGCCGAGAAGTCCCTGCTGCTGCGTCGCCGACAGGGACGAGATCATCAGGCCGACGCCGACCGAAGAAAAGAGGAAGAGCACGACGCCGGCATACAGCGTGGCCACGTTCCCCTGGAGAGGTACCCTGAACCAGAAGACGGTTATCAGTATTATCACCGTTGCCTCCCCGACGCCGATGATGAACCCCGGAAGGGCCTTGCCGATCAGGATCTCGGCAGGACGGAAGGGCGTGACAAGAAGTTGGTCGAAGGTGCCCTGTTCACGCTCCCGCGCAACCGAAAGGGCGGTCACGAGGATCGTGACCACCAGGAGGAGCAGACCCACGATCCCCGGGACGATGAACCATCTGCTTTCGAGGTTGGGATTGAACCATGCGCGGGTCTCGAGTCGGGCAGGCGGTCCCGTCCTGCCGTTGGCCGCCGCAAATTCATTGTTGAAGGACGTGATGACGGTCTTCGCATAATTTAGTGTCAGCAGGGCAGTGTTGGAGTTCCTGCCGTCGACGATTACCTGGATGATCGCCGGCCTTCCCATCGCCATATCGCGGCTGAATTCGGGACCTATGTGGAGCACCATCAGTACATCTTTCCTGTCGATCAAGGAAGCAATCTGGCTGTGCCGCAGGATGCGTGCAACCTCCTTGAAATTCGGGGAGCCCCTGAACCCGGCCTCCAGTTCACGCGAGACGGTTGAAGAATCCTCGTTAAACATGGCGTAGGGGACATGCTTCAGGTCAAAGGTGGCTGCATAGCCGAAGACGAGCACCTGTATGAGGGGGGGGACGAAGATCACGACCCTGCTCTTCTTGTCCCGGAGTATCGCGAGGAACTCCTTGATCATCAGCGCGAGTATTCTTCTTCCCATGGGCTCCTGTTAAAGCCTTTTCCCCGATTTTCTTCTGGCCAGTCCGAGGAATAACCCGGCCATGAGAAGCAGGGCCGCGGCGTTCGGAAGGATTATCGGCCATATATTGCCGGCGAGGAAGAGCGTCTGCAGGATCGCGATAAAGTACCGGGCTGCGACCGCGTGCGTAATGACCTGGACTGGGGCGGGCATGCTGCTGATGTCGAAGAGAAATCCGGAGAGAATGAAGGCTGGAAGAAACGTGGCGATAATCGCCGCCTGGCCGGCAACGAACTGGTTTTTCGCGACAACGGATATGAGCAGACCCATGCCGAGTGCCGCAAGAAGGAAGAGAGACGACGCCAGGAAGAGGACCCAGAGCGATCCTTTGAGCGGAACGCCGAAAAGCCCTGCCGACATGACCACCGAAAGCACCATTCCCCCCATCCCGAGGATGTAGTAAGGGATGAGTTTCCCGACGACCACTTCGCGGATTGTCACCGGCGTGACTATCAGCGCCTCCATAGTGCCCCGCTCCCACTCGCGGGCCATGACCATTGCGGTCAGAAGTGCGCCGATGAGGGTCATGATGATCGCGATCAATCCCGGGACGATAAAGTTTCTGCTCTTCAATTCACTGTTGAACCATACCCGCTCCTCGACCTGGACCGGGATGTCCAGCGGCTCGCCGTTTGCGAGCGCTTCAGCCTGGAGCCACTTTGCCCAAACCCCTTCGACATATCCCTGGACGAGACGCGCGTTGTTGGCGTCTATCCCATTTACAATAACCTGGATGACGCCGCCGTCCGTGCTCCTCATGCGCCTGGAAAAATCCTGTTTAATATGAATGATCGCATCCACCCTCCGGCTGTTGAGCGCTGCAACCGCCTCGCGCATGCCGGGCATGACCACCGGCGCGAAATAGCGCGACTGCCTGAAGGCGCCGGCAAATGAGTCAGTGTCAGCATTCGGTTGTTCGGCCACCAGCGCCACCGGAACATGTTCGGCATCGAGGGAGATCCCGTAGCCGAACAAAAGAAGCAGCAGGATCGGCATGAGAAACGCAATCGCGATGCTGCTTGGGTCTCTCAGCACCTGCAGAAACTCCTTTCGGATAAGTCCGCGCAGGCGCATGCCGGCCCCTCCGGATGCTGCGGGATTTCCGCCCGTTCCCTTGAGAGCGGTCATGCGGCGACCCCTTCCGTTGTTCCGGTGATCAGGGCGATAAAGGCGTCTTCGAGTGTAGGTTCCGGCAATTCCGTGGTGCGGGCCCGCGACTTGATTTCGGCAGGGCTGCCGATGGCGAGGATCTCCCCAGCAGCCATGATCGCCATCCGGTCGCAGTATTCGGCCTCTTCCATGAAGTGCGTCGTCACCAGGACCGTGACGCCCTTTTCGGCCAGGGAATCGATACGCTGCCAGAATTCCCGTCGCGCCAGCGGGTCCACTCCTGAAGTCGGCTCGTCAAGGAAGATGATGTCCGGTGCATGCATCAGCGCGCAGGCCATCGCGAGGCGCTGCTTGAATCCGAGAGGCAGGTCCGCGCTCGTCGAATCGGCAACCGGGCCGAGGTCGAACTGCCAGAACGCCCATTCGATCATCTCCCTGCGCAGGCTTCCCGAAAGGCCGTAGGCGCTGCTGAAGAAGTCAAGGTTTTGCCTTACGCTAAGATTGCCGTAGAGCGAAAATTTTTGGGACATGTAGCCGATCCGGGCGCGCGCGGAAGCAGCTGCGCGCCTCAGGTCCACCCCGGCTACGCTGAGGGTCCCGCCGCTCGGCGGGAGGAGCCCGCAGAGCATCCTGAATGTAGTCGACTTGCCGGCGCCGTTTGCCCCGAGCAACCCGAAGACCTCTCCTCTTTTCACGCCGAAAGTCACACCCTTCACCGCATAGAAGTCTCCGAAGCGGCGCTGAAGATCCTTCACCTTGATGATCGTTTCTCCGTCTTTCCCGGCTGCCGCGGCCACAGCTCTTCCCGTATCGGCTGCCGATCGGGCTGCGGGCGGCCGCATCTCCCTCAGTAGTGCGATAAAACCGTCTTCGAAACGCGGCGCAGCCGCCTCTATCAAAGCACCTTCCATCTCCTCCACCAGTTTTTCGACCGCCTGCGTTTCCGCGTTACTCATCACAAGCCTGACTGCCTCTCCCTGGACAACCGCATCCACGACTCCCGGCTGTCCCGAAAGTCTCTCCTGAAGGGTGCGGTTTTTCACTGAAGGGACTCTGACACGGTATGTCCGGCCCTTCATCGGACCGCTGAACGTTTTCGGGGCGCCGGAACCGAGGATCCTTCCCTCATGGAGCACGACCACATCGTCGCACCTCTCTGCCTCATCGAGATACGCGGTACTCAGCAGGACGCTCATCCCTTCATCCCTGACGAGACGATAGACGATGGCCCACAACTCCCGCCGCGATACCGGGTCGACGCCGACGGTGGGCTCGTCGAGGATGAGGAGGCGGGGCGGACTCACAAGGGTGCAGGCGAGCCCCAGCTTCTGTTTCATCCCGCCGGACAGACGTCCGGCGAAGCGCGATGTGAAAGGACCGAGTCCGGTCATGGCCATCAACTCCCGGTAACGGCCGGGTCTGTCGCTTAGGTGCACCCCTTTGAGATCGGCATAGAGATCGAGGTTCTCCTGGACAGAGAGGTCTTCATAGAGGCCGTACCTCTGGGGCATGTAGCCGATTGAGGACTGCACATCAAGAGGGTCGCGTACCGCGTCGATACCGAGCACCGAGATGGTCCCTTCATCCGGGACAAGCAGCCCGGCAACCAGCCGCATCAGCGTTGTTTTTCCGGCGCCGTCGGGTCCGATCAGGCCGGTCACGCGTCCTTCCCTCGCCGTCATGCTCACCTTCTGAAGTGCATCCACCCGACGTGCACCGGAAACGAACTTTTTCGTGACGCGTCCCAGCGCAAGGGCGATGTCCCCTGTTTCTGTCGCAGTACGTGGGTCAGGGCGGCTCAAGGACTCTTCTGTCGTGCCTTCGGGGCCGGCTCCTGTTTCTCCTGATCGAGAGGAACCGTCACCGTCGCGGGCATGCCGAGACGCAATTCATTCTCCGGGTTGTTGACGAATACCCGTACCTGGTAAACGAGGCTCGTGCGTACCTCCCGGGTCTCGACCGATTTCGGCGTAAACTGGGCGGTAGGCGAAATGAATCCTATCCATGCAGAATACTTTTTCCCCGGAAAGCTGTCGGTGGTCACCTCAGCCTTCATCCCGAGCCCGATCTTGCCGAGGTCTGTTTCCGGGATATAGGCACGCACCCAGACCGGGTCGGTAAGCGCAAGGGTGAATGCCGGCTTCTGTGGTGATGCCATGTCACCTTTTTCGAGTATCCTGCTCTGGATCACGCCATCCGAAGGCGCATGGAGTTCTGCATAAGAAAGATTTCTCTTTGCCAGGGCAAGGGCTTCCCGCAGCGCATTCAGTGTCGCCTTTGCCGCAGCTATATCTTCCTTGCGCGGCCCGGCGACAGCGAGGCCCAAAGCCTCTTTTGCAGCCTGGAGGCGCGCCCGGGAAGATACCGCCACTGCCTTCGCGTCGTCCGCCTCCTGCCTCGATATGAGTTCTTTTTCGGCCAGACGTTGGAGGCGGCTGCTGGTACGTTCCGCATTGTCGGCCTCTGCCTCTGCCGCAGCAGCTTCGGCGCGGGCTCTCCGGATATCCTCGGGTCTTGTGCCTGCCACAAGGGCGGCCACAACGTCCTCCTGAGCCTTCACCTGTGCCCCGGCCTGCTGCATCTCATGCTGAATCCTCTCTTTTTCAAGGGTCGCAAGGAGTTGGCCGGTTTTTATCTTGTCGCCTTCTTCTACCTGCACACTTTCGATCCGTTCGTTGGCGTTGAAGGCGAGGTCCACCTGACGGATGTCGACATTTCCGTAGAGGACGAGCAGGTTCTCTGGGGGTTTCTCATGGAGCAACCGCGAGACAAAAAAAACGATCGCTGCGATGGCAAGGACAACGACGGGAACAATCCGGAGACGTTTTTTTATTTCGGTCGATGGCATAATTACTTATCAGAGATTCCCTTTCCTAATTTTCCTTCGTCGAAGATGCAAAGATAACCATACCCGCTGACATCTCTCTTCTCATATGATTCTAATTATAAGAATAGTGAGATATATTTCGGTTGTCAATCAAACAGAAGGGGTACGGAAAGCATACAATCGCAGACGGCAGGGTGTGACCGCCTCCCGGATTGTGGCATGGGCGAGCTCTTTCTGGGCGCGAAGTAGAGGCTCAGGTTCATTGTGCCATTTTTGTGCCAATTGTATATGTAAACTCCGTTAACGTGCGAGAGTAGTTAAACGGGAAGTGCTTAATTGTCAATTTTATAGGCAGGAATTGATAAGCTGCGAAATGCCTGAAATTCCTGCGTAATCAGCAGGTCGTCGGTACAAGTTCGATTCCCGGCTCCAGTAAACTCAGGGGTTCACGCATTGACCTTCTCCCGAAAAACTAGGCAACCGAAAAGTGTAGATTTCTGGCAAAATTGACTATCCCAAGGAGGAGATTTTGCCATGAAGAAGACAAAGTTCACGGAAGAGCAGATTGCCTTGGACCTATCCCCGATCATTGTGC
>DKBO01000166.1 GCA_002448975.1 Nitrospiraceae bacterium UBA6898 | reverse complement strand
CAAATTCCTTGCCTGCTCACCAACCGTGACATCAAACACATTACCCTTCTGACCCTTTAGCGTCACGACTCGCTTCTGCAGGTCAATGGCTTCTACGGTCGCTGTCGCCGTGACGACTTGCTCCTTTTTGACGGAAAGCGGTTTCTCCGTTGCCGGAGCTTTTTCTCCCGCAAAGACCGGACCAGAAATAGACAACCCAAAGAGGACTGCAACAGCAAACACCCACAGTTTCTTCATCACTACCTCCTATCGTGGATCTTTGGACTACCACTTATACCTTAATGACAATGGATAATACACCCTTATCTTCTGAACTTCAAGATTTTACACCACCTTGCCTACGTGATCTATCTCATGTGCAAGTTTCGACAAGTCCGCAGTTATCAGGGATTGAAACCGGCGTTGAGTCCAGTCAATCTCAGTGCATATTCCAGACCGACGTCTGATATTTCCCTATCAGGAAGTACAGTATTGCACAAGGCTTTTTATACGGCCTGCCTCGGCCGCTCCAGTCTTCCACGCACGAGCGTAATCTGGACCCTCAGAATATACAGCATCTCGGCATAAAAGACCGGCACCTTGAGGTGATCCGCCTTTTCTTCCAACCGATCGAGCTGCGCAACAAGGTCGCCCACGCCCAGCGCTGCATCTCTATTGTCCAGAGCGTGTTCGATGAAGCGCAACTCTCCGTATAACCGGTAAATCCGCCGCCGTATGTTCCAGCCATACAGGGCCGGCAAGAGACGAACCAGAGGGAACAGGAGCCCGACAATCGGTATGAGCAGGAGCAACAGTCGTCCCAACAACACCGACAGCCAGAACGGGAGATAGCGTTGCAGAAAGGGACGCCCGGTCTTATAAAACTGGCGCGCTTCATCGCTCAGCGGCAGGTCGATCGACTCTGCCGCAGGGAACTGACCGGGCTTCTGGAAGATTCCCGGTCCTGAGTGGATCTGCATTGCAGCGTCGAGCAGCAAGTACTGGATAGCCGGATGCAGGTCTTTGCGCACTGCCAAACTGGCCTTCGGTGCAAGCAGCACCGCGTCCTGGGAAGGCCGGTACTTCGCCAGGTCACCCACACCCGCGGGTACGGTCACTTTATTCAGGAAGGGAAAAAGAGCTACGTAAGCGTCTGCACGGGGGAAGCTTGCGAGGTCGATGTTCCTGTCGGCAAGCAGCTGACGCACCACGGGAGAATCCCAGGAGGTCAGCATGAGCACCGCGTCGATCTCGTCTGTCAGCAGCTTCTCGCCAGCAGCCTGGGGCGTGAGCGCAAGCAGTGCGGCGAAGTTCTGATCGATCCCGTTGCGTGCAAGCAGTTCGAGCGACAGCACTCTCGTGCCGCTGCCCTCAGGGCCGATGGATATCCGCTTGCCCCGGAGGCCCTCCATTCCCTTGCCCCGTAATGCGCTGCGATAGAAAAACCAGAGGGGCTCGTAAGAGACCGTGCCGAGCGACGCCAGGTCGAGCGATTCTTTCTCACTGGCAGTGCCTCCTTGCAGGAAAGCGATACGCACACCGGAATGGGGATCGCGCAGTCTCCCCAGATTGTCCAGGGCCCCCGCGGTCGGCTGCAACTGCAGATCGATCCCCTCACGGGCAAGAATCTCGCGGTACTGTTTTCCGAACTCATAATAGGCGCTCCCCTCCGGCCCAGTGGCCATGGTCACCGAGCGCGGCGGCATCGGTCGCAGCATGACGCCACCTATACAGAGCGCTGCCACGGCGAGCACTCCCGCAGCGAGCAGCAGGTACGGCCGGTGTTCACGAAGGTAGTTCCTGGCAGTCATACAGCTCCAGGGCCCTGCCAAAGGGGAGCCAATTGCTGATTGAGTTTCGGGCAGTCTATCATCATAGGTTATGTTTACCGGCCGACCTGTTTCACATTATACGCTCTTTCTGCAACTATGCAAATCGTTGTTCACATTTCGCAGAAATGTGGTTCTTATAAAAGGAAAAGCTCGGCAACGCTGAGAAATATCTTCTCAATTTCAGGGGCCATTTTTGTAATGCTGCAACAGTTCTCCTACAAAGGCTGCCCCTCCTTTTCCCGAAGAGGACCTTTCATTAATTGACGAACATGATATTATTAATGCTATGGAAGCAAGCTGATTGCATACCTGCTCCACATGGTTCCGGTCTACTGGGGGAAATAAATACGGCAATACAAAAGTTTCAAAAAAAATCAATATTCGACTGAGACAAGGTTTGGATGGGGGAATTTGAAATGGAGAACAACGTTGCCTCAAAGATCAGTTTCGCATCGGTCATTTTTACCCTCCTGTTCACCATAGCCTGCGAGAAAAAGGCAGCAGACGTCGAGGTGAAAAAGACGGCAGATGCAGAAGCGATTTTAGAAGTGGATCAGAAATGGACCGGTGATTTTGACGGTATGGTCGAAAGACAGAAAATTCGCGTACTTGCACCATACAGCAAGACATTCTTCTTTCTCGACGGCGGCAGGCAAGCGGGCGTTACCTATGAGATGATGAAAACCTTTGAAGAGTGGCTGAACAAGAAACTCGGCAAGAAGCACTTAAAAATTCATTTAGTGCTCATACCCACACCCAGTGAAGATCTCCTCACCGGCCTGATACAGGGCCGCGGTGATATTGCAACCGGAAATCTCACGATCACAACAGAGCGCAAAAAAATCGTCGACTTCTCAGATTCCTTTGCACGTGACGCTAAAGAGATCATTGTCGCGGCAAAGGGGACTCCGGCCCTGAATACGCTGGAGGACCTTTCAGGCAAGGAAATTTATGTCCGCCCCTCAAGCAGCTATGCTGAAAGTTTAAAAAGACTCAACAGTCAATTTGAGAAAACGGGCCGGAAGCCGATCAAAATTGTGAAAGCCGATCCCTACCTCGAAGACGAGGATATCCTGGAGATGGTCAACGCCGGTCTTATTCCCATCACTGCTGTGGATGAGCACCTGGCGGAGCCGTGGAGCAAAGTCTTCGAAAACCTCACGCTTTACCCGCATCTCGCCGTGCGCACCGGCGGCGAGCTTGGCTGTGCCTTTCGAAAAAATAGCCCAAAGATCAAGAAAGTGATCAATGAGTTCGCTGCCAGCCACAAGCAGGGCACTCTGCTTTTCAATACGATCACCAACCGCTACCTGAAGAACACCACATGGGTGAAGAATGCCTTAGCCAAAGAAGATCTTGAAAGGTTTTCAAAGGCTGACGATTATTTTATTAAATACGCTGATCAATACGGCTTTGACTGGCTCTTTGTGGCGGCTCTTGCCTATCAGGAATCCGGCATCGACCAGAGTGTACGCAGCCCGGCTGGTGCCATAGGAGTCATGCAAATGCTGCCATCCACCGCGAAAGATCCCCATGTGAATATCCCGAATATCAATGACTTGGAAAACAACATTCATGCCGGCGTCAAGTACCTTCGGTTCATCAGGGATAGCTATTTTGAGAAGGAACAGATGGATGAAGCAAACAAGACGCTCTTCACCATGGCCAGTTATAATGCAGGGGCGGGGAAAATAGCCCAGCTTCGGAATGAAGCCGGGAAGAGCGGGTTTGATCCCAATGTATGGTTTCTCAATGTGGAGGTTGTTGCCGCCGCGCGGATCGGAAGAGAAACTGTCCAATATGTGAGCAACATTTATAAATATTATACTTCCTACCGTCTTGTCATGGATGAACTGGAGATGAAAAGAAAAGTGAAAGAAAAGCTGCATTGACATGATACTGCCGCACAATCTCATATACAGGGAGGATGAATGCATAAGAACGGCATAGTCTTCTTCATCGTTTTCTTTTCACTCTCTTTCGCATACAGCGTGTCTGCCCAGATCATATTGGCCACCCCTGAGAAAGGTTTTGAGAAAAAGGTGCTCAAGGTCCCCTATGCCTTCTATAACGAGGCGTACGGCGCTGCCGCAGGATTTGTCTATGGCGTCACCGGCGCGCCACAGGACCAGACGGTGGTGGTGGTGTCTGCTGTCGCGGGCACGGCAGGCTCTTATGCCCTGTTTCTCCTGGAGCGGAACATCCAGGTCCCCGTTATAAAGCGCCTGTTCGTTGATACGGACCTTGTGCTGAGTCAATATGGCGACCTCAGGGTCTATACAAGCGGCAATCCGCATTTTCCTCATGAACGCGCCGGGAGCAATGAGTCCGATGAAGACAATTACGTCGAAGGCAACGGGTCGGACAATTTCATCAGGCTGAAGTTGAAGTACCTGCTCCCGCTCGGCCACGGGAAAAACGAGATCATCCCGACGCAGGTTCTCGACAAGGGCCTTCTCAAGTCCGGCGAAGTCGGGGGCACCTCCTGGAACCCGCTCGAAAGCGGCAGGACATTTCTCGAAGCAAGAGCATATTTTAGGAACCAGAAAGTAGACAGCGATTATCTGGAAGAGGATGATGACAAGACCAGGGCAATCGAGTTGAGCCTGTACCGCGACAATACCGATTTCCCGATAAACCCGTCCAAGGGCAGCAGCCTTCGCCTCCGGTTCAGCAGGGACATGGGATGGTTCGACAGTTCAGCTCCCTGGACGGTGCTGGATGCGGAGTTCAGTAAATATGTTTCTTTGGGCGAGACAGAAAAGTTCCGGCAACGTGTCCTTGCCCTGGATGTATGGACAGCGGATGCGTTAACGTGGGACAGCTCACATACAGAAGGCGGGAACAAGGTTTTTCACCGGCCTCCGCCCTATGCAGGGGCCAGCCTGGGAGGCATCTTCAGGATGCGCGGATTTGCCTCTTCGCGCTTCCATGACAAGGCAGCGATCTACTATGCCGCCGAATACCGCATGACGCCGCGGTGGAATCCCTTTGACGATATCGGATGGGTCAAGAAATACCTGGACATCGCATGGTGGCAGTGGGTGCCCTTCGTGGAGGTCGGGCGTGTCGCGCCCTCCTGGTCGTTGAACGATCTGCACTCGGCCATGAAATGGGACGTTGGGTTCGGGGTACGGGCTATGGCGAAAGAACTTGTGGTGCGTATTGATACTGCTGTGTCCAAGGAGGAATTCGGCGTGCAGATGATGGTCGGGCACCCGTTTCCGTTTTAAGATGTTGTTCCCTGTTTACGTTTTATCGGCTCACGGGAATGGTTAATATGGGGGCCATCATCTGATCCGCTGAACCTGCGATCGTCATGGACCAACACAGGCGCAGTGCTCTGAAGAAGGCCTTGGTGCGCTGGTCGGTTTCATCGATATAGAACCAGTATCCGCGATACTTCACGGCCACGGAAGTGTTTTCCGGTCTATCTGTTGATGAGATGATGCGGATGCCTTGGCCCGGTAACCCCATCGGCGGAAATCTTAAGGAAAGGCCCAGGCGGTCGTGCTCCGGTGGAACAATAACAGATGCTCTCAAGATCTCAATCATGTTAAAGGTTGAACGCGTGGTAATCCCAATCCCCCATTCTTGCCCTGTTTTTAGGGCAAAATGCACGGGGATAATAATATCGTGGGGTTCGTCTGGTGGATATGGCAGCGCGAGCAAAGCAAGAAATTCCATAACCTTTTGTATGTAGTGTGGCGCATACTTACTGATCACGACAGAGAATTGCATTTTCTCTTGCGGGTCCCTCGCAAGGTCAAGCACGCCTACTGTATGCAGCTCTGTGAAAAGTTCGACAAACCGTTTGAACCCTGGGCCGGCATTTCCAGTTGCAGCGAGAAAGTCGGGATTCCTCAGATCGTTGATTCTGTTTACGTACAGGATAAACAGATCATCACTGGATGACATGGCACGCACGCCCAATAAGAGGATGTCCAACGGGATGGGCGACATCATCTGCCGGATATAATCCTCCCCTTGCACCGGCGAATAGGTAATCGTGGGATTCTCCTCATAGGCCAGGCCGCCTATGAAGAGATTCTCGCCACTGATATCTCGTGGTCCGAATCCGGCCTCGATACGTGCATTGGTACTGAAACGAACGTTTGCCGCCACACTCTTTACCGCAAGGAGAGAAGATGTTTCTCCATAGCGACCTTTAACAATCGACAGCAGTATCTGCTCGTCTTCAGTTCTGTTGATGACTTCATTATAACCCGCCCGCCCCATGCTGATAGACTTCGGTCCCACCATGGCGCAGCCTGATAACAGACAGAAAACCAAGAAAAGACCTGCCAGAAAGTGAGTCTGCCGGCCTCTTCGGCGAGATAATGTCATTTTTATCACCCCCATCAATGCGCCACGAGAAGATTCCGCACGCAGATTTATTGCCCTGGGCAACAAGACCCCTCGCATCTGTCCCCCGTTACTGGTGACCACTCCTTACGAGTGTACCACACCGAAAACCGTCCTCACGGAATCATGCCATGGCAGCCCTTGATCTTTGCTGTGATACCGGTGCCGGCAGCTCTCCATTCTTGAACTGTATTCGGTCCTGCTGCACGATGACAATTTCGGACGCCGGCATCAGCGGTCACGCGTAATCCCAGTGTGCTGCATCTTAGCCGGAATCGTTTGCTGAGCGCTCGAGGTCTCCGCGTCATCAATGGCTGTCTTCAGTTCGACCAGGCTGGATTGATCAACCTGGATTAAGCCGCGCCGCGGCCGGTCAAGGTCAATAATGATAAACGCTAAGACGACAATCAGCACAATGAGGATGTAGGTTACGATGGATGGGCGATGACCGGCGATACCGGCCGCGTAACCGACGACGCCGCCCGTCATCAAGAACGTGCCATAGAGAAGAAACAAAACGACTTCCGGGACATGCCTGCTGAGTGCAGCATGGCGCCTTCCGAAGGAGTCGATGGCTTCATTCAGAGATTGTATAAACAGCCCGGTTCTCACAGGATTGCCGTCCTCATCCGCCGCCAGTCGGGCAAAGTCCCAGAGGGTTTCCTTAACCTGAGCTGATTTGGCTAGAAGTGCATGGTATTCCTGCTCCTCGGCAATCGATATTACGCCTGCCTGAATACGAAGGTCGACATAGCGCTGCAGCAACTTCCGGACATCACCGCGCATCGAAACCGGAAGCAAGTGGGCGCGCAGATAGGTAGTACCGATTGCGTTCGCTTCCTCAACAACCGCCTCGCTGCGCTTGTCGAAGCGCTGCAAGGCCAGTGAAAAGGTAAAACCGAGCAAAAGGGCCAGTACGCCAAGAAGCGACGCCTGAATTGCACTGACATGTGTCTTGGACGATTCGCTGGCTGATGCAGATACCATCAGACCCATGCGGTGGCCAACCTCAATCGCTATCGCCATGGAAGCAAGGAGGAGGCCGGAAATTAAAATGCTGCTCTGATTGTACAGTAATTCACTCATATTCCTTTTCCTGCCGATTCAATGGATTGTCCAGCAACTACCAACTCCCAGCGTATCTTCTCATTCCCAACGGAAATAGTAGCATCTTCACTCCAGCTTGTGAAGACAACGTACGTGACCCCCGGGCTGGCTTACGAAACGCCGGCGTTTTCATGCCGTGCACATGGCAACACAAGATAATACCGAACCGCTTATTGGTTCGTCATATACTCAAGGGTTATCGTCACCGTCCGGTTGAATGCCCGGGCTTCCGGCGTAGCATTGTCATACAAGGGTTCATGGGGACCGACGCCGCGGTTGCGGAGATGATTTCCCGCATCATCCCCGTAGGCCATCGCAAGCAGCTTATTAACCGCCAACGCCCTCCGCTCGGAGAGCTTGATATTATAACCCTCCTTACCGATGTTGTCGGTATGGCCAACGACTTCGGCCGTTGCCTGCGGCAATCCCTCGATACGGTCCGTGATACGGTCGACGATCTCCTGATTTCCTGCAGATATGGCATCGCTGTCGAAGTCGAAGAGAATAAGGGCGTATTTCTCCTGAACCCTGAAATCCTGCTTTTCAGCCATTCGCTGACTGGTTTGGATGAAATTCACTTTGATTGGCCCGGCAGCCATAAGAAGTTCCTGTCCCTTGCGGTCCTCCACCGTCATCTTGAGTGTGATGTCGCCGCCTGCTGCCATCTCATTGAGATTGCCGGTCTTCAGCGGGAAGTTGATCTGGGCCGGCGGCTCCCCGTCGCCTGACACGTTGCCAAGACTTCCGCTGCTGTTGGCGGCAGCGACGGTCCAACGCGTAACACCATGGGCTGCTTTCACAACAGGCTGGAGGGTCAAGGCCGCAGCATCGATCCTCGTAGTCATGTATATGCTGCGCACCGGGGCAAGGATTGCCGATTCGTCCGATCGGATCTCCACCCGACGGTTCTCCTCCTTTCCCTCCGCCAGCCTGCTCGAACTCGGTATCTCGGGCAGGTTGCGCGCCTCGATCTGAATCCGATCAGGAGCGACACTCCAAACCGACTGCAGATAGTTCTTTACTGCCTCAGCCCGTGCAATTGAGAGTTTCCGGTTTCCCTTTTCGGCTCCACTATTGCTGTTGCAACCAATCAGCGTGATCTGGGTCTCGGGGTGATCGTTCAGGCGCTTCCCCACAATGTTCAGCACCTGGTAATACTTTTCCAGCGTATCACGGAAGCGCTGCTCGTCGAATGCCTTGATCTCATCGCTGCCGGCAAATCTGATATAGCGACCCGGTATCTCGCTGGAACCTTCAGCAAAGTATATGTACCCGAGCATGGGTGAGGAGTCAATGGTCTTGATCTCTTCGATGCTAAGGCTGGACGGCGTTGCGGCAAGGCTTCCCGAGGTCCTCAGATAGTTGACCGTGACCGGCTGAGCAGTCAGGACAACGGCCTGTCCCTTGCGGTCCTGCAACTCCATGGTGGCCGTTATATCGCCACCGGTTGCGAGTACGGCCAGATTTTCCATCTTGAAGGGAACTTCGATGGCCGCCTCGGGCATTCCCTCCCCGACCTTCACGGCAAGGGCGCCGTCGTTATTCGCAACGGTGATTTTCCAGGTGGAAATACCGTACACCGTGTCCACCAGCGGACGGAGTATCAGTGCATTCGTGTCGATCCGGCGAACCACGGCAGCCCCGGCCGCCGGTCCTTCGGATGGAGCAGCAGCATCAAAATTCTTCACTTCATCGACGGTCAGGCTGGCCGGGGCAGCTGCGAGGCTTCCGGTGGTCGGAAACAGGTAGCTCACCACGTAGTAATACTCCATTTTGGAAGCTACGCTCTGAAATATCGGCACCAGGTTCGTCTCCGAGGTTGCCTTCCAGGTCTCTCCGTTATGCCCTTCGGTAAACTGCGTCAGGAACTGGTCCTTCTCAGCGCCCGGCATATAGTCAATACCATAGGCCTGGAAACGACCGATACCCTCCGCAGCACTGATCACGTCGCGCTCCTTGAACGCGCTGTTCAGGTCCTCGCCATCAGAGAAAACAACCATGAACCGCGGCTCATTCCCCGGAATAGCCCGAACGAGCTCGAGACCAGCCAGCATGGCCTCATAGAGCCTGGTGGTCAGGGTGATACCGTCACGATAGACCTCGGCAACAAAGTTCTTCACCTCAAGAGGACTGTTCGACGCGAAGATCCTTACGCGCAGGCTGCGGCCTCCCATGTCCATCCTATCCCCGCCACTGAAGACCACTACCTGCACCTGGTCAATCGGCCGGACGATCTTCAGCAGTTCGTCCACGCCGGCCAGCAGCGGCTCGACAGCATGGCGCTGGCGCATGGAATCGGAGTTGTCCAGGACCAGCACGATATGGCGCGGCACCTCAAGGCTCTCTGCAATCGGCTTGACCGACGTGATCTTTGCGGTTCTCCCGTCAGCCGTCACGACAAAGTCATCTGTAGTCAACCCTAACACCGGATTCTTGGTCGCATCACTGACGGAAAGCAGTACATTGCTGTCATCCAGCACCCGTTCTACCGTCACGCTGGCGCCGGGTTTGGCAGCGGTAACCCGCAGGTCCGCTGCCTCGAAGGCAAAAGCCTGACCCACAAGCAAGAGTCCAATCAAGAGAACAAAAATCAATCTGATACGCATATTATCCTTCCTCCTAAAAGTATGACCATTATAGAATGAACTTCAGCCGATACGGCATTCCAGACTGTTGTGCATGCCGCGTACGATCAAAAAACGACGCCCGCTCCATGAGCCCTCTGCCATGCGGCAAAGACATTAGGTTTCATATGACTCATGATCAGTGCGGTGCAGAGGCTAACGGCCCGGGCAATCCATCTGCCATTATTGCAGTCCTGTTCAGGTTTCCAACATCATGGCTCAGCGACAGTCCCTCCGGAGGGTCAGCAACCTTGTCGGTAATGAAAACTAAAAGCCGCGGCAAGATGACTTCTCAAAGAGCGACAAGAATTACATTGACCGACAAACCTGGTCCAGGATTCTGCAACCGTGAAATATCTTACGAGAAAGCAACGATTGAGCTCACGTGCCGCTCAAAGAAGTCAACTTGCCCGTTAGTTAAAAAGCGAGTTCTCCATTACGTACAACGCCCAGTTAGTTATTATGCATGGTTCATGTCCAAGGTAACACCAAGCCATTCCAGAGCGTCCTCGATGCGCCTGAATACTGCTGTCTTGAGGCCGGCGCCATCAACAAGTGCCTGATGCACGCGCGAGGAGCCATATGTTACATCCATTGGCGACACAAAAACGCATCTTTCGCCGGTAAATGTGCCGGCAAGCTTTACCTTCTTTTGAGCGATGGAATATGCCTCTTCCAAAGAAATTCTAATACTATCAATAGTCCTGTAATCGACAAGCTTTTTCATCGGCGCCTTATACCTGTCGTCCACAGCCAAGGCGTCAAGATGTCGCAGTACATCCGTACCGGTAATCACACCGGAGCCTTTTGCCAGCACTAATTTTTTGTCCACGATAATGTCATATTCAATAGGCATTTCTATCTCCATCACCAAAGGACAATGTTGATATGAAGTTCCAACTGGAGACCCATGGACTAAATATATCACAAAGCTAAAAAAGATAAAACAAGCAATATAAGCATCCGTTAACATTGCGTAATCACTGATAATACGACATGGAAGCGAATAATCGTAGTTTGCAGAACATCAGCAGACTGACTATTTTCAAAGGCAACCCACGGTGAAGGTGGAACAGGTTCCGCTGTAAGTTACAGGAAATGCATATCCGCTCCTGTATAGGCTGGAAATCTGATTGTTCCCGCAAGAACGTGCCGGCCGGCGAAAGGCCGTTCCTCCGGCAAGCCCTGACCATGCCTCTTTTCCGCTTCATGCGTTATCCCCTGTCTGCTGCTTTTTACTTGCTCAATGCCTTATACGCATTGATCAGGCCATTGGTCGACGCATCATGAGACGTTACCGGTTTTTCGTCTTTGAGCTCCGGAAGGATCCTGTTTGCAAGCTGCTTGCCCAGTTCCACACCCCACTGGTCAAAGCTGAAGATGTCCCAGATTATCCCCTGGACAAAGATCTTATGCTCATACATTGCAATGAGACTCCCCAGGGTCCGGGGGGTGATCTTCCTGACCAGGATCGAGTTGGTCGGCCTGTTCCCCGTAAACACCCGGAAAGGCAGCAGCCGTTTGATATCTTCAGCGCTCAGCCCTGCCCGCTCAAATTCCTGCCTGACCTCCGACGCTGTCTTCCCTTTCATAAGGGCCTCGGTCTGGGCAAAGAAATTCGAAAGCAGAATCTCGTGGTGCCGGCCCACAGGATTGTACGAAATAGCAGGAGCGATAAAGTCGCAGGGGATGAGCTTGGTCCCCTGATGTATGAGCTGGTAGAATGCGTGCTGCCCATTCGTGCCCGGCTCGCCCCAGACTACCGGTCCGGTCTGATACCCCACTGCGCGCCCCTGCCGATCAATATATTTTCCGTTGCTCTCCATATTGCCTTGCTGGAAATATGCGGCAAAACGATGCAGATATTGATCATAGGGCAGGATGGCCTCGGTCTGGGCGCCAAAGAAATTGTTATACCAAATCCCGATCAGCGCGAGAATCACCGGTATATTCCTTTCGAAGGGTGCTTCCCGGAAATGCCGGTCCATGGCGTGGGCGCCCTCAAGAAGCCCGACGAAATTTTCAAACCCGATGGAGCAGGCGATGGAGAGCCCGATGGATGACCAGAGCGAGTATCTGCCGCCCACCCAGTCCCAGAACCGGAACATATTCACCGGGTCAATACCGAATTTTTCCACCTCTTGCTTGTTCGTGGAGATAGCCACGAAATGATTCTTGATAAAGGATTCATTTCCGCAGGCATCGAGAAACCACGTTCTCGCCGTATGGGCATTGGTCATCGTCTCCTGGGTAGTGAGGGTCTTCGAGGCGATCATGAAGAGCGTGGTCTCGGGAGACAATCCCTTCAGGGTCTCGGCAATATGGGTGCCGTCGACATTCGAGACATAATGGGGACGCAGACCGGGTTTCCACAATGCTTTCAAGGCCTCGGTCACCATGACTGGCCCCAGATCAGAACCGCCGATCCCGATATTGACAATGTCTGTTATGGACTTTCCTGTGTACCCTTTCCATGTCCCGGAAATAACAGCTTCGGAAAACCGCTCCATCTGAGCTAACACTGCATTCACCTCAGGCATGACATCCTTCCCGTCCAGAAGGATGGGGACGCTTGAGCGGTTCCTCAGTGCCACATGAAGGACTGCCCGCTTTTCGGTCTCGTTGATCATCTCGCCTGAGAACATGGATTCGATAGCGTCTTTGACCCTGCATTCCCTGGCAAGCCCAAAGAGAAGCCGCATCGTCTCTTTTGTGATGATATTCTTCGAATAATCGACGAGGATATCTTCAAACCGAAGAGAATATGCGGAGAATCTCTCCTTGTCCTTACGGAACAGATCCGCCATGGAACGCTTTTTCATCACCCGGTGATGCTCTTTCAGCTTTTTCCATGCTGTCGTCTTCTTCGGATTCACGTTCGGAAGCATTTTCTCAACCTCCTGATGTTATGGGATCCCATAGGTATATTGCCTACGGTCATACCTAAATGCGGCGACACCGGCCAGTACCCATAGGCTCAGCTCACGACAGCGGCTTCAGCCAGGCAATGTCGTACGGCTCAAGCCGGAGCCTGAGCACGTTCTCCCGGACTTCATGCTCCCGCCCGCTGATAAGATCGCCCCAGACTCCGGCACCGGAGCCGAGCTCTGACAGTGCTATCTCGACCAACGTCTCCTGTCCTGCCACGTTTGTCAGTGTCAGAAAACGTTCGTCTCCATCGGGGGAGACGCGCAGGACAGAAAAAACAGCCGGCGAGACCATAATGATCTTCTGTCCCCCACCCGGATGAAAGGCGCGATGACTCGTACGTATCTCTGCGAGCTTCCTGAGGCGGGGACGGATGAGCGACATGCGGGAATCAGGATCACTGAGCGCCCTGTCCAGATACTCTTCATCGATCACCGTCCGGTTGATGTCCCGCCTGGAACCGGTCCTTTTCACGACTTCAGGATCATTTTCCGTGTCGAGCATGCCATGAAAATAGATCCCAGGAACCCCTTTGAGAACAAGGGATATGCTCCGGGAGGCGACAAAGCGCTTCACCTGGAGAGTCGGGGCCTCTCCGCTTTCAGAGCGGTTCAGTGCGCCCCACCAGGTTGTGTTAATCTCGTAGGCTTCGTCTTTGCCGTCGGCCCCTGTCTTATAGGATACAAAGGCGTTGTGGCTTATTGCCCGCTCTATGATCGCGTCGATCTCCTCCCGGATCAGGATATTCTTCACGCCCTGCAGTCCGACGCCGTCGTGAGTGTCGAGCATATTGAAGTATGTTGTCGTCATCGAGGGATAGGCGAGCTGCAACGCCCAGCGGGAGAGCGCGGTGCAGTCCCCACGATAAAAGGTATGCAGTACCAGGGGGGGGAGAGCGAAGTTGTACACCATCTGGGCCTCTTCACGCCCGTTGCCGAAATAGGAGATATTCTCTTCGTGCGGCACGTTCGTCTCGGTCAGCAGCGCCACACCGGGAGCCACAACATCAAGAACATCGCGGAAGAGCTTGATGATCTCGTGCGTCTGCTCCAGGCTTGCGCAATCCGTGCCCAGTTCCCTCCAGAGGTACGTAACGGCGTCGAGCCGAATGATGTCTGCCCCGCGCCGCACGTACAGGAGCAGCACATCGATCACGAAGAGGAGGACCAGCGGGTTCCGATAGTTGAGATCGACCTGGTCGGAAGAGAAGGTGGTCCAGACATAGCGCGGCCCATTGATGGAGTCGAACCGGGTGAGGATGTCCGAGGTGCGCGGCCGCCGTATGAGTCGCCGCTGTTCCGGCGGGAGATCGTCAGGTGACCGGTAATGGACAACAACGTCGTTAAAGCGGGGATGTCCGTTCAGGAATTCCTGGAACCCGAGGCTCTGTGACGAGGCATGGTTGAGCACGCCGTCGAAGAGCAGCCTGAACTCCCTGCCTATCTCTCGAATGTCGTCCCAGCTGCCCAGCTTCGGATCGACGCTGCGGAAATCGGTAATGGAAAAGCCGCGGTCCGACGAATAGGGGAAAAAGGGCAGGATATGAATGGTATTGATCACGTCCTTGAGCGGTCCTTTCAGAAAGTAGGCGAGGCTCGCCAGGGGAGAGTGTTTCTTGCCCCGGAGAAGATCACCATAGGTGATCATGATGATATCCTTTTCGGTAAAGCGCGCTGCAGGGTTGAAACCCCTGTCCTGCTCGATCAGTTCATCCGGCTTATGGGCATAATGGACCTTGAGGATCCGTTCAAGCTCAGGAAGATATTGATCTGCAACCTCTGCACTATACAGAAAAGCCAGCCTCTTTCTCAGCCGCTCCCGGGCCTCATTCGGGACCATAAGAAGCGGCTTTGTGTAATCCGGCTTTTCGCGGTAGGGAACGCGAGGCGGTCGTGCCTTATCGGTCATCTCTCCTCCCTGTTTCGGTCGCAGCGCAGAGCGATCATCCGGCCATGCTCATGATGCTCTTGCCATACGCCTCCTTGAGCTCGTTGAGGAATGTTTTGTCGATCTGCCCCTTCCAAGTCGTAATCTCGGCAAACCGCTTCGGGATCGAGACGTTTTCCGGCCGGTATCCTGTCCTGATGCGCAGCTTCCACCGCAACCGCTGAATGTCGCCGGATATTTTCTCCATGTCGTCTGCAAGCTTTGCATAACCGACACTCTTCAGGCAATTGCCGAGTGTCTCATCCGTATACACGCCCCGCGCAAACAGGCATGAAACCATCGAGGTGAGAAAAACCCTCCCCTTCTCATCCCTGACGAGGAACTTTACGGCATCTTCAGCAGTCTTGCCTTTCGGCTTCTGGTCGTAGGAATATCCTCCGGCGTCCAGATGCGAGTGGCGCAGGCCGAGGGCCTGGGAAACAAAGAACGTCTCACCGGTTGCATAGCCGGCCATCTCCTGTCCAAGGACACAGGCAAAATCACCGCCCCTGTACTGTTCCGCTGCCTTCATCGTGCCCTGGGAAAGTATCTGGTAGAACTCGTTCGTGCCCAGGGCCAGATGCTCTATGGCCGCCTGGTACGAGGAAGAGTTCCCGAAGGCAAGGGGTACAAGGGTTTCTTTTTCCGTGATGAAACCCTTTGCGAGTGCCTCTGTCGCCCAGGCCAATGCAACGCCAGGTGACATGACGTCGAGCCCCATCTTCTCTGCCACGTCGATGAGCTTCAGGACCTCGAAACAGTCCATGACCCCGAGCATGGAGCCCACGGCAAAGATCAGCTCATGGTCATAGGAGATCTGGCGATAAAGGTAGCGGTTCTCCTTCTGAAAACGTTCCCGCACAAACCCGATGTGGATGCAGCCGACCGGGCAGCCTGCGCAGGCAGCGTTTCTGAGAAGCGCCACCTCGGCAAAGCGCTCACCGGTGATGCCGGCGGTCGCGGGGTCTGCAGTTGCCTGAAGGTTCCTGATCGGCAGGGCTTTGAGATCGTTCATCACAGCAACATTGCCCGGCGTGCCAAGGTTATGGTATTTGCTCATCATGTCGGTGTCGGTCATATCTGCATGAACCTTGTCGAAGACCTTCACATAGTCGTTGCCCGCGGGGAGCGGGAAGGAGGCGTCGCCATGGATCATAATCGCCTTCAGGTTTTTCGATCCCATCACGGCCCCGCCTCCAAGTCTTCCGAAATGGCGGTACGTGTCAGCGGTGATGCAGGCCATGGGCGACTGCCGCTCCCCTGCAGGGCCTATCCTGAGGATGGTCCGGTGCCCGCCGCCGGGAAACATGCGCCGCAGGACCTTTCCGGCCACCTGCAGATCCGTACCCCATAAATAATGCACATCTTTCATTTCGATCTGCCGGGACCCCACGATGAGCGCAGAGGGAGATGCAGCCTTGCCGATGATCACCAGGGCATCAAAATCTGCAAACCGCAGGGACAGGGCAGAGCGTCCTCCTCCGTGGCTCTCGGCATATTGGTCATGGTAGGGAGACTTAAAGGCACAGACCGTCTTGCTCATGAGCGGGAAATATCCTGTCAGCGGACCGATGGCGAAGATCAGCGGCTGCCCCGGTTCATTCCATGGTTTGCCGAGGAAGCCGTACTTTTCGAAGAGCATCGCTGCCAGTCCGCTTCCTCCTGCAACCGTATCCCTGCCGTCGATATCAGCAATGGTACGCTGTCCCGTAGAGAGATCTACCGTGAGTACTTTGAAGTGGTCCCGTATCATGATTCCACCTCCCCGGCAGCTGCCGCCTCTTCCCCTTCAGGAGCCGCTCCTCGAGAAAACTCCGTATGCTCCAGACAGTCATGGGGACAGAAGGGTACACATCTTCCGCAGTGGATGCAGACAAAGGGCTCACCGGATGCATCGAGATAGATCGCGTCCACCGGACAGGCCTTCGCGCAATCCCCGCAGCGGATGCAGAGCTTCTTCCTGACCACAACACCGCCGCCCTTTCTCTGGGAATAGGCGCCGGTCGGGCAGGCCATAACGCAGGGCGCGGGGTCGCAGGCAAAGCAGGTCCTGGCCTCGAACCCTGTCGAGAGGCCCCCGGAGGACCTGATGCGGATTCCGGCCGCGTCCCAGGACAGTCGTTTATGAATGAGCCGTGCACAGGCGAGCGAGCAGGAATGACATCCAATGCATCGTTCCATCCTCGGTGTGGTCAAAATCTTCATGGTGCTATCTCCTTCTACGTCTTTGCCTTTGACTGTGCCGCCACGGCCTCAGCCGCCTTTTTCACCGCCTCCTGATCACCCAGATAGTATCTCCGGATCGGCTTCATATCATCCTCGAACTCGTACACCATGGGGATCGCCGTAGGTATATTCAGGTCTGCAATGTCATGGTCAGATATCCGCTCCATATACTTGATCAGGCCGCGAAGGGTGTTGCCGTGGGCCACGAGCAGCACCCGCTTCCCCGATCGTATGGCCGGCCCGATATTCTCCTGCGCATAGGGCAGGAAGCGCTCGATGGTGTCCTTAAGGCACTCCGTTGCAGGGAGATCGTTCGGATGGAACTCCGCATATTTGGGGTCGTTCTTCGGGTGGCGGGGATCATCCAGTTTGAGTGCAGGCGGCGGCACATCGAAGCTCCGGCGCCAGAGTTTCACCTGCTCCTCGCCAAGCTCCTTTGCTGCTTCGGCCTTGTTTAGCCCCTGGAGTGCGCCGTAGTGCCTTTCGTTGAGCCTCCAGCTGCGGATGACCGGGATCCACATGAGATCCATCTCCTCCAGAACGATCCAGAGGGTCTTGATCGCACGCTTCAGCACCGAGGTGAATGCGATATCGAAGGTAAAACCTCCGTCGCGCAGCAGACGGGCCGCTTCCCGGGCCTCCTCTATCCCTTTCTCGGAGAGCGGCACATCGGTCCAGCCGGTAAAGCGGTTCTCCTTATTCCAAAGGCTCTCGCCATGCCTGAGCAGTACGACTTTTTTCATGCTATCCTCCTGCTTACTCCTTCGTTATACTCTTGCATACTCACTTCGTCCTCTTCTTCCCCTCAGTGATCTCGCGATCATCGGCGTTCATGAATAATCCGGGTCAGATTCCTGCCGCGGTAAATGCAGCACTGACGATCGCCACGGCCTCTTCCTGGATCTTCTGCAGATGCTTTTCACCCAGAAAGCTTTCTGCATAGATCTTGTAAATGTCCTCTGTTCCGGACGGACGCGCTGCAAACCATCCGTTTTGGGTAATGACCTTAAGCCCCCCGATCTCGGCATTATTCCCCGGCGCGCGGGTCAGCTTTGCGGTAATGGGCTCGCCGGCAAGTTCCTGCGCGGTGACCAGCTCCGGCGAGAGCTTTGCCAAAGCTGATTTCTGGGCCGGTGTTGCCGGTGCATCGATCCTGACATACAACGGACTTCCGAACTGAGCTTCAAGCTCCCGATAAAGCGCTGCCGGGTCGTTGCCGGTCTTCGCGGTGATCTCGCAGGCAAGGAGGTCCATGATGATGCCGTCCTTGTCTGTCGTCCAGACCTTGCCGTCTTTTCTGAGGAACGAAGCGCCTGCGCTCTCTTCTCCGCCAAACCCGTAGGAGCCGTCAAGCAATCCCTCCACAAACCATTTGAACCCGACCGGCACCTCGGCGACCTTCCTCCCGAGCGCTCCTCCTACCCTGTCGATCATGGACGTGGAGACAAGGGTCTTTCCCACGGCAGCGTCTTTGCTCCAGCCGGATCTGTTCCGGAAGAGATACCAGATCGCTGCAGACAGGTAGTGGTTCGGGTTCATGAGACCGGAGCTCTTGGTCACGATTCCATGGCGGTCGACATCTGTGTCATTGCCGAAGGCGATATCAAAGCGATCCTTTAATTGAATGAGGCTCGCCATGGCGTAGGGGGAAGAGCAGTCCATCCTTATCTTGCCGTCCTTGTCAAGGGTCATGAAGGAAAATGTGGGATCGACCACATCATTGACCACGTCCAGCTTCATGCCATAATGCTCGGCAATGGGATCCCAGAATCCGACCGCCGCCCCGCCGAGAGGATCCACCCCGATCTTGAGATCCGCATCCCTGATGATCTCCATATCAATAATGTTCCCTAGGTCCTGCACATAGGGAGAGACGTAGTCGTACGAGCTGACGCAATCGGCCCTGATGGCCCTTTCAAAGGGTATTCTCCTGACGCCTTTCAGTCCTTTCGCGAGGAGTTCGTTAGCCCGCTCCTCGATTGTTTTTGTGGCTGCCGTATCTGCCGGCCCCCCATGGGGAGGATTGTATTTTATTCCTCCATCCTCCGGCGGATTGTGGGAAGGGGTGATGACCACGCCGTCAGCACGTCCCCGGATGCCGCGTATCTTCCGGTTGTACGTAAGGATCGCATGGGAAACCACCGGTGTCGGTGTATAGGTACAGCCGGCCTGAACTCGGACAGCCAGCTTATTCGCGGCAAAGACCTCGACCGCGCTTGCAAAGGCTGGTTCAGATAAGGCATGCGTATCCATCCCGAGGAAGAGCGGCCCCCCCACCTTCTGCGATTTCCGGTAGTCGCAAACAGCCTGACAGACAGCGAGGATATGCGCTTCATTAAAACTGTTCTTCAGGGATGATCCCCGGTGGCCCGAGGTGCCAAAGGCGACCCGCTGGCCGGGGTCTGCAACGTCCGGCTTATAGGTATAATAGGCCGCAATGAGCCTCGGGACGTTTACCAGGATCGATCTTGGCGCCGGTTTCCCGGCAAGGTCGTTTATTTTCATTGCTATCCTCTTTCTGATCTTAAAGAATGATCTGCACAAACGCTCCTGTGGCGTTATTTGACAGACGCCATATGGACGATAAGGTCAACACACTTATTGGAATATCCCCACTCATTGTCATACCATGCGATGATCTTGACGAAGTTGTCGTTCAGCGAAATGCCTGCCTTGGCGTCAAAGACAGACGTACAGACCTCACCGATAAAATCAGAGGAAACCACTTCATCCTCGGTGTATCCCAGTATCCCTTTCATGGTAGTTTCGGAAGTCTTTTTCATCACCGCCTTTATATCATCATACTTTGCCGGTTTTGCGAGACGGCAGGTCAGATCAACTACCGAGACATCGGCAGTAGGGACGCGGAATGCCATGCCGGTCAGCTTACCGTTCAACTCGGGGATCACCTTGCCGACGGCCTTTGCCGCGCCGGTGCTGGACGGGATAATGTTGAACGCTGCGCCACGGCCGCCGCGCCAATCCTTTTTGGAAGGGCCGTCAACCGTCTTTTGCGTGGCAGTTGTGGCATGAACCGTGGTCATGAGACCTTCCACAATACCCCAGTTATCGTTCAGTACCTTTGCCACGGGAGCCAGACAGTTTGTCGTGCAGGAAGCATTGGATACAATAGGCTCGCCTTTATACTTGTCGTGATTGACACCCATGACGAACATGGGAGCGTCCTTTGATGGGGCCGATATGACCACGCGTTTTGCCCCGGCCTTGATGTGGGCATTAGCCTTATCCGTCTCCGTGTATACGCCCGTGGATTCGAGCACATATTCCACGCCGCAGGACACCCATGGAATTTCGTCTGCCTTCATGGCTGCAGATACGCTGATGGCCCGGCCGTTGACTATTAATTTGTCGTCCTTGATTTCCACGGAGCCTTTAAATCTGCCATGCACGGTGTCGTACTTGAGCATATAAACCATGTAGGAAAGATCGATAAAGGGATCATTGATGCCGACAACTTCTACCGCCGGATTGTTGAGGGACGCACGGAAAAAAAGCCTGCCGATTCTGCCAAACCCGTTAATGCCTGTTTTGATTGCCATTGTCGATTCCTTTCTGTATGGACCTCGTCTGAAACATGAGGGGCAGTTGTCTGCCCCATACCCGATGGTAATCTACTGCCGGAATGCCCCTCTGCCCGCAAACCTTGCTGAACTTCCCCATTCCTCCTCTATGCGAAGCAGCTGATTGTACTTTGCAATGCGGTCGGTCCTGCTTGCCGACCCGGTCTTGATCTGGCCTGCTCCGGTTGCCACAACCAGGTCGGCGATGAACGTGTCCTCTGTCTCCCCCGACCGGTGGGAGACCATGGAAGTGAACCCCGCATCCGACGCCATCTTCATCGCCTGAAGCGTTTCGGTCAGCGATCCGATCTGGTTGACCTTTATGAGGATCGAGTTTGCAATCCCTTCCCTGATGCCGCGGGCCAGCCGTTCGGTGTTGGTTACGAAAAGGTCGTCACCCACCAGCTGTATCTTCTTTCCGAGCGCATCAGTGAGGAGCTTCCAGCCTTTCCAGTCGTCCTCTGCCATCCCGTCTTCGATCGAGATGATCGGGTACTGGCGCACCCATTTTGTCCAGAATTCGACCATATCCGCCGAACTGTGTTTGCTCTTGTCCGATTTCTTGAAAATGTATGCCTTCTTCTGGCTGTCATAAAACTCGCTTGCTGCAGGATCAAGGGCGAGGCCGATGTCTTTTCCTGCCCTGTAACCCGCCTGTCCGATAGCTTCAAGGATCACCTCGATCGCCTCCTCGTTAGACCTGAGGTTCGGCGCAAACCCTCCTTCATCACCGACTGCCGTCGAATAGCCCTTTTTCTTGAGCACGCCCTTGAGGGTATGGAAGACCTCCGCCCCCATCCTCAGGGCCTCGCTGAAGCTTGATGCCCCGAAAGGAGAGACCATGAATTCCTGAAAGTCCACGGAGTTGTCGGCGTGGGATCCTCCGTTCAGGATGTTCATCAT
>DKBO01000158.1 GCA_002448975.1 Nitrospiraceae bacterium UBA6898 | reverse complement strand
AACAATCTATCATAGTATCTGATAACCAACAGGCACACGAACGCGAGCGAATTACGGCGACCCTGCAGTAAGACACATTACCTCACAAGAAACAATAACAGGATAGTTATCACATATACCATGATTATTCCTGCTGAATCCCAAGCAATAAACAACCGCTTTTTCTCTGAGCGATAGGTCAGCCCAATTACCGCAATAGTAGTCATGGCGATGGCGGACAAGGCGGAGATAATATGGTTTTGGTTCACGTTGGAAAGGATGGGACCCCTAATAAAGAAGATATCATCGAGGCCGAGGATAAAGATATTGAAGATATTGCTCCCCAATAAATTTCCGATAGCCAGGTCAACAGCGCCCATTCTGACAGCTGCGATGGAAACAACAACCTCAGGGAGGGACGTTGACAGCGCAATAAAGATATTGCCGACAAAGCTTTGGCCCAGTCCGGTTGTCTCTGCAAGACCTTCTCCGATCTTTGGCAGAAAGACGGCCGAAACAATTACCAATATGGCGTTCCCCAGGTAATTGACAACCGCCGTTTTTATAGGGATGTCCTTATATTTAAACTCCATGGCCACTTCCTTGAGAAATGCCGCTATCTTTCTTTTCTCATAGAAGAAAATCAACCGCATGGCTATACAGTACAGAGGCAGCGTCAGCAGGGTATAAAGACCAACCCAGCCAAGAGGCGGCACAGACATTCTCAGGAATAAACTCCCTGCAATTATGCTCAAAAAGAGAATGCCAAATCCAGCTGAGAGCACATTTCCCTGGTGAGCTCTTGCAGACAGCGGCATGGGACGACACAGCGCATCGAGAAAGGCAAGTATCAGCATGTTAAACACACAGCTTCCGAGAACGTCTCCAACCGCTATGTCAGGAACGCCGGCAAAGGTTACCGCGCTGATCCCGGTAATGAGTTCCGGCAGCGACGTAACGGCGGCCATGAGAACAAGGCCGATCCATGCTCTCCCCAGACCGGTCTTTTCCGCTATGATGTCGCCATACTTCGCAAGACGAGAGCCGGCGTAAACAATCACGGCCGTACAAAGAGCAAAAGCAATCCAGAGCATGAATTCCCCTTAGGCAGCGCCCCGATCAGAGATAGCTTATTTCATCTTTATTCTCTTCACTCTTTAACTTTTTTTCGAGATATTCCTTTGCTATTTCCCGCCCGCCGAGCCCGAAGGCCAGCGAAAGGGCGAGTATGACGCCGCCAAAGACAATTGCAAAGGCAATAATGATGGTTCCGCTGCCGATACCGAGCTGTTCGAGCGACATGGTCACGGCGAGGAGAAAGACCGTGAGGCGCACGAGCTTGCCGACCATGCCGGAGACCTTCAGTCCCGCGTTCACCGATGCGATAAGGGCCGCCCTGCCGAGGAAATTGCTGAGCATGTAGCCGAACAGCAGCACCAGCGCGGCCACAAAAATATTCGGCAGATAGAGGAAAAAGCGCTCAAGCAGTTGTTCTACGGATGGGACATCTAGTGCCCGCAGCGACATGATGATAAAGACGAAGAGCGTGAGCCACCCGATCCCCTTGGCGATGATGGTCGAGACCGGCTCCTTTATGCCCCCTTTGTGCAACGACTCCGTCAGTCCGATACGCTCGAGGTGTTTGTCGATATGCAGCGCGTGGAAGATCCGGTTGAAGACCGTCCGCACAAGACCGGCAACGGCGATGCCGACGATTAAAATCAGGACCGATGTGAGCAGATTTGGCAGAAACTGCACGATCTTCTCGAAAAGCCGCTCGAACGGCTCGACGACTATCCTCTCAAATGTATTCATGCTGCACCTCCTTTGGTATCCCAGTGTTCCTTCAATATGATCTTTTTTTCCTCATACCATCTGCAGAGCCCTTCGATCTTCGCCTCGACATCATCGGCGTCGCTGTCCGTCGTATCTTTGACGAAGGATGCGGTCCTGCCGATATAGAGCGGGGTCAGGGACTTCAGCAGATGCTCCCGGTTCAGGATCTTGCGGTGCGCTGCGATTGCAAACCAATAGACGATCTCCGCCCAGACCTCGTCCGGAATATGAAACTGCTCTTTCTCTGCGGCAGCCGCATGCTGCAGCACCGTGGTGATTTCCTTCGGGAGGAAAAGTTCCCAGACGTTCATCAGTTCATTCACGCCGAGCCGGAAGCGCTCGAGCATGCGGTCGAGGTTCACCGCTATCGGCTCGAGTCCCACCGCATAGGTAAAGCCGAAGACCGGCGTTGCCACGGAACCTTCCATCTTCTTCCAGATATCCGGATAGGTCTCCATGAGGTCGAATGTCGCCCCCACGACCTGGTGCAGCATGGCGCTGAGGTCTGCGCCGGGATCCTTGGCGTCGTGGATCNNCGGATAGACGATGCTGTTGGTGATCGTGCCGTCATACTTGTGCCGGTGATAGAGCGGAGCGACGTAGTCGAAGCCCTGATCGATGACCGGCTTGATCAACAGTTCGATCCATTCCGGCGTGATGCTCCGGAGATCGGAATCGACCACGGCGCAGGCCTTGACATTCAGCGCAGAAGCAATCTCGAAGATCGTCCGGAAGGCGCTCCCCTTACCCGGTATCCCATGGTACGGTGTCGCGATCTTGAACACCGGCCCGGTCCGGTGATGCAGAAGGATGGACTGCAGGTCAGTGATACCGGTCTCCTGGACGACGTCCATGGTGCCGTCCTTGGACCCCCCATCCGAGTTGACGAGGATGCACTTCCGGTCCGGGAAATATTTGGCAAACCCGCTCTGCACGGCCCGCACGACGTGCCCGATGGTCTTGGCATTGTTGTAGCTGGGAATACCGACAAGGATATCCGCCTCCCGGATCTCGTCGACCTTTGCCAGAATATCTGTTCGCAGTGTTACACCATTCATCGGTCAGCTCTGCCTCCTATTCCCTGGTCTTTCGCATCCGCCTGCCACCCTTTGGAATGATCGAGATCCCGGACACGTCGATATGGCATTTGAACCGGTCGGAGTCGGGATCGAACCCGAAGGTCTCCCCTTCGCCGATGACGTTCAGCTTGTCGACGATACACCGTCTCAGGCGGCAGCCCTTCCGCAGGACCACATTGTCCATGATGATGCACTCGTCGACGCTGACACCGTCCTCCATAACGACCCCACTCCGGATGAACGAATTCCTTATCTTCGCCTTGTGGATCACTGCGCCTTCCGCAATGACGCTGTTCCGGATATCACCGTGCAGGATCTTCGTTGCCGGCCCCCCGTGACCGGACGGATGGATCGGCCACTTGGCATTGTCGAGTTCGAAACGGGGTTCTTTTCTGAGCATGTCCATATGGGCGTCGAAATAGGCCGCAATCGTCCCCACATCCCGCCAATAGCCTTCTTCCTCAAAGGAAAAGGTGCCGGGCACCACATTCGTCGCGAAGTCGTAGGCAAAGACCTTCCCGTTTCCAATGAGGTCGGGGATGACATGGGCCCCGAAGTCGTGCTGCTTGTTGCGCTGCGCTTTTGCGAGCGCCTCGACAAGGACATCGCGACTAAAGATATAGTTTCCCATCGAGACATAGGAAAGGGATGGATTGTCGGCGAGCGGCGTGGGCCGCTTGGGCTTTTCCTGAAAGCCCGTGATCCGCCGGTCGCTGTCCGTCTGGATCACGCCGAATGCCGATGCCTGAGAAATCGGCACCGGACGCGCAGCCACGGTCACGCGGGCATCATTCACGAGATGAAAATCGATCATCTGGCGTATATCCATGCGGTAGACGTGGTCGGCTCCGAAGACGATGATGAGATGCGGATCGTACTGCTTGATCAGGTTCAGGTTCTGGAAAACCGCGTCAGCAGTACCCTGGAACCACTCCGGCCCCATGCGCATCTGCGGCGGCACAACGGTGACGAACTGGTCCCGGATGACCGGTGAAAGCACCCAGTGCTGCCGCACATGCTCGATGAGTGACTGCGACTTGTACTGCACGAGAAGATAGATCGAGTAGATGTGAGAGTTGATGAAGTTCGAGAGCACGAAGTCCACGATCCGGTACCGTCCGCCAAACGGCACAGACGGCTTCGAACGGAATGCCGTAAGCGGGAAGAGCCGCTCCCCCTTTCCCCCGGCAAGAACCATTGCAAGAACCTTCGGATGCGCCATGTCGTCTCCTCTCCTTTTCTTCCCTCAGGCCGTCCGCTGCAGCAGGGCCACGGGAAACCTGTTGAAAACCGCAGAAAGCGGCAAAACCGTTGCTGCGTCGCGTTCTTCCGCCATTACGGTCTCTCCCGTATATATATTATAGTAACGCGCGCCGGAATCAGCGAACGGAATCACGATGGCGGTATCATCCCAGACCCCGACGCCAAGCGGCAGGGTGCCTCCCGACGTAAGCCGCATAAGGAACCGCGGGACCGCTGCGATCAGACGTTTCTTGCCGACCCTGCGTGCGAGCGAGCAGACGTGATCGGCTCTGCTCCCGACGGCATCGAGCGGCAGGTACTCGCCCATTTCGAAAAGGTCGCGGTTCTGTTTCCGGTAGATGAGCGCCTTATGGGTAACATATAGTTTGATCCTGCCGCTCTCCATATCAGCGAGGAGTTCACGGGCAAACTGGCCCGGTCGTACTTCCCCTTTCCGGATATCTTCCAGCATCCGCATACGCCCTTCATAATCGACCGGCCGCCGGTTGTCCGGGTCGACAAGACTGAAATCCCAGAGTTCAGTGCCCTGGTAGAAATCCGGTACGCCCGGCGACACGATTTTCAAGAGCGTCTGTCCCAGTGAGTTGAACATTCCGCAGCGGGAGACTGTCCGCTGGAACGGGATAAAGTCTTCGAGGAAAGCGTTTCCCGGAGACCGGTCGAGGATGGCATCGACAAAGATCACCATGGCGTCTTCATAGATCAAATTCGTGTTGATCCAGCTGGTATTCACCTTGGCCTCCCGCGCGGCCTTCAGCATATACTCCCTGATCCGTCCACGGAACACCTCGTACTCGTCAGGCTCCGGCTCTGCGACAGGCCATGCACCGACCAGCGTCTGATACAGGAGATATTCCTCATTGCGGTCCGGCACCTTCAACCGCTCCACGACCGCCTTCTTTTTTCGGTTCAGGCTGCTCCACCGGTAGAGCCGCGTGCGCCATTCCGCAGGAATCTCAGACAGCACATTGATCCGCGTCCGGACATCCTCGCTCCGCTTCGTGTCGTGTGTGGACGTGGCAATGAGCGCATGCGGCCAGAACTTCCTCCGTTCGATGTTCTGGCCATGGAAGGTCTCAAGCGGCGTGCCGAAGCGGTCAGGCATGCCGCCGACCTCGTTCAGCGAGACAAGGCGGTTATAGATGTAGAACGCCGTATCCTCCACTCCTTTTGCCATGACCGGTCCGGATATCTGCTGGAACCGCATGACGAAATCGAGTAACGACGCGCGGTCGGCCTCGCTGAGATCTTCAGGGAACTGCAGGGTCAGGACGTCCTTCAGGAAGTCGAATATTGACTCGCTCGTCGCTGGATTGCGCCGCTTCGCTTTCGCGACTGCATGCTCGATGTACTGACGGTCCCGGTCCTTCACTTCAAAGGCGTTCACATAGGTGCGATAGACCGGGAAGAATGCGATAACCTCAACAATGACATGGATAAGACTGTTCAGGGTAAAGTCTCGCGTGTGACGGTCCTTCTCGGAAAGCGTGTTCAGATAATGACCGAGCGTATTGATCTCGCTCGACATCGCCACCTGCATGATCAGCTTCTTCTTCTCATAGACCGTGTCCGCGAACGCAATCCGGTTCCCGGTGAACCGTTCATAGGCCTCATCAAAGGCCCGGGCGTTTGACGTGTCCACGAACAGGCCGTTGACCGAGTTCATGAAGACATAGCCCGTTGTGCTGAAGATAGGCCATTCCTCCGGCATGCGTTCGCCTCTGAGAAGGATCTTCTCCCCTACCACGTAGAACGGCCTGAACCCGGGGTCCGCGGCGAGGCCTTCTTCATAGAGCCGCAGGATCTCGGAACGCCGGACCGGCTGTGCTGCCGCATCGGGCACTTCCTTTCGCAACCGGGCGAGATGACCGAGCCGGAGATTCAGAAAGCAGTGCTTCTGGAGCTCCGCGAAGTATGCGGAGGGATCGTAGAGCCCGTCCGGATGGTCCACGCGCAGACCGGTGATATCTCCCCGGCGCACCAGCTTGAAAACACGGTCGTGGGCAGCGGCAAAGACCTCCTGGCGCTCCATCCTCAGCGAACCGAGACTGTTAACATCGAAGAAACGACGGTAATTGATCTCTTCGGTCGCGACCCGCCAGAACGAGAGCCGGTAGACCTGCTGGCTGAGCAGCTCATCGAGGAGATCGAAACTCGCCGGGTCGCCCTTCACGCCGTTATATATCCGGACATTCTCCGCGATGAACTCTCGGATGTCCGGACAGTCCCTGCAGAGCTGATCGAGCCGCCGTTTTATCACCTCTTTCTCGCGGCGGCGTTCATGGATCTTCTCAGGATCCCGCTCCGTATACGGCGGCAGGTGCGTCAGTGCGGTGATGATGCTCTGGTATTCCTCCAGGAAGGGCCCTGCGGGCAACTTCTCCCCGAGGGCTTCCATCCGGTGCTTCAGGATAAGGATATAGGTCCGAGGAATGACCGGGAAGCGGTTCTGGTAGTATGACAGACTGAAAGCGCCGTCCCTGAACGACAGGACCAGTTCGCCGTTCTCAAGAACTTTTCCGTACTGGTCCCCCAGGACCGGCAGCAGGACCTTGTTCTGCAGCTCTTTTTTCACGGGCGTCCAGTCGATATCAAAGTACTCCGCATAGGGCGAACTCGGGCCGTTCTCGAGAACATCCATCCACCATGCGTTATCGCTGCTCGTGATGCACATATGGTTCGGCACGATGTCAAGAATCTGACCCATACCGTGCCGGTGAAGCTTTTCGACCATGCCGTTATAGTCCTGCAAGGAACCGAGTTCTGGGTTCAGACGACCATGGTCGACGATATCATAGCCGTGTTGGCTGCCGCGTTCCGCCCTGAGGTAAGGCGAAAAATATGCATCGGTGATGCCGAGGTCGCAGAGATACGCAATGATCCGTCCGGCATCGGAGAAGGTAAAGTCCCGGTTCAGCTGCAGGCGGTATGTCGCCCCGGGGATGCGTGCCGACAGGCGCTCCTGTTTTCTCATTCCATGCTCTCCGGGACGTTGTTCAGCACCGCAGCGATATTGAAAAAAAGCATTTCCCCGAGATATTTGAACCCGGCGATCCACCTGATGGCATCCGCATCTCCCGCATCGGCGAGCCTGACCATCTCCCGGTATCTCGTGCGGGAGAGACGGTGGTAGATGTTCTGCACATACCAGTAATTGATCTCGAGCGGCAGCAGCCGGGCCAGTTCCATCAGCCTCTGCAGGCCGATCACCAGGGGGATGTCCTTACCGTCGCGGTCGAGGTCTTCCATCATTTTCTCAATCCGGTGCCTGACAACGAATTCGAGTTCGACCGGTTCTACCGCGGCCGACCAGTTTGCGACCTCCCGGATGATGCCCTGGACATAGTCCACATCTACCGGCTCGGCCTGAAACGCGCGTCGCAGCTCCGCATTGAATGTGAATTCCGCGGCCGTGCGGAAGGCCTTCGGCACCGGCATGCCGGTCTCGCGCAGGAAGCCCATCATGGTCCGGTTGTATTCATACATCCGCTTATAGGTATCGCGGAACTCCTCAAGCGTCTGTTCGATCAGGAGGCTAAGGATTTTTCGCTGCTGGTCCCGGAAGAGATCGACCAGCGAATAGGTATGCATGCCGAAATGCGCGTCCATGAGCCGGATGATGTCTGCGAATTCGCCCCGCTCGAAGGACGTAGCGATCTCCTTCTTCATCCTTTCATATTCCTGCGGTCCGCGATATGACCGTACCCCGCCGTTCAGGGCGTGCTCGCCCATATGGATGACGCAGTAGGTGATCAAATCACTCTCCAGGGTTATGCGCGACGAGACCTCGATTTTGCCGATCGCAAGGCGTGTCCTGCCAGCATGCAGCTGATCTGTGTCGAGCCGCCTTACCCCGTAGCTGTAGATGTCCGTTTCCTGGCCGTACTCCTCGAAGAGCGAACTGACCGCATAATGTACGGCAACGCGCTTCAAATCGATCATCGCCGGCTTTACGAACTTGTCGTAGATGTGCGAGCCGGTGCCGTGCTCCCGCAGGTTGCTCTCTGCCTTTGCCAGGTGCGCTTTGAATACGCCCTCGATCGGGGAGCTGAACAGCTCCTCTGCCAGCTGTACGGCGCGTCCTGCATACTGCAAGACCTGTACGGTCTCGAGACCGGATAATTCGTCAAAGAACCATCCGCAGCTTGTGTACATCAGGATGGCGTGGCGCTGCATCTCCATCAGTTTCATGACCGTGACCCGTTCCCCGTCCGTCAGCTGCTGTGCCGCGTGTGCGGCGAGATAACGGTCCACCGATTCCGCTGACCGGTCGAGGATGACCGAAATGTATGCATCCCGCGCTCCCCAGGGGTCTTTCAGAAACTCTGCTGCCTTCTTCTCGAAGAGAAGGGCAAGGTGGTCCCGGAGCCAGTCGAGCGCATCGCGGAGCGGTGCGCGCCACCCCTGGTTCCATCCCCCATGGCCCCCCGAATTGCAGCCGCAGTCCGTACGCCACCGCTCTAGGCCATGGACGCAGCTCCACGAAGAGTTCTCGAATATCTGGACCTCATGGCTCGGCGGATATTTCTCAAGGAACTCGCCATAGTTCGTGAGCCGTTCCCTCCCATGGGCTTCGATATGCCGCAGCGCATGCGTAAGCGCCATGTCCCCGAACCGGTGGTGATGGCCGTATGTCTCCCCGTCGGTCGCGATATTCACCAGTTGCGGCCAGTTCCTCTGGCTCGAAAATCCGGTCAGGAGACGCTGCGCAAAGAGTTCCCCCCTCATCAGGAGGTTCTCGAATGCAACGCCCTGCGAGATCGGCCCATCGTAGAAGAAGAGGCTAATCCTTCTGCCGGACGGCAGCCGGCAGAGATAGGCCTGCGTCGGGTCGATCCGGCCGCCGCTCACGTCTTTCCAGCGACCCGTCCCGATCTTCCGGACCTGAGCTGCCTGGCGGGGAGCCAGAACCGTGAAGGAGATCCCATGTTGCGCAAGGACGTCGAGCGTTTCGATATCCACCGCGGTCTCGGCCAGCCACATGCCTTCGGGTATGCGGCCAAACCGGCTCTCGAAATCCTGTATTCCCCAGATGACCTGCGTATGTTTGTCGCGGCTGTTTGCCAGCGGCATGATGATATGATTGTAGACCTGGGCCATGGCGCTCCCATGCCCTGACCGCCAGGCAATGCTCTGGCGGTCTGCATCGAGGATAGCCGCGTAGACGTCGGGCGCAAAGGATGACAACCATGACAGCAGCGTCGGGCCGAAGTTGAAGCTGATGCTCGCGTAATTGCTGATGATGTCCGCAATGCGCTGCTCGCCGTCGAGCAGCCGCGATGCCGCGTTCGGGGCATAGCATTCGGCCGTGATACGTTCGTTCCAGTCATGATAGGGATGGGCCGAGTCCTGGATCTCGACCGCTTCGAGCCATGGGTTCTCACGCGGTGGCTGGTAAAAATGACCGTGAATGCAGATAGCCCGTTCCATTATGCTCTCCCCTCCCTCGCAAATAGGGAAAACGACTTCGGTCTGAGCACGATGTCCGCATCAGCCTGAAGGAGTTCCGGCAGCAATGTCCCCGGACCCGCCCATACCGTGTCTCCGGAGTCTATCAGTCTCTGCCAGCTCCCCTCCGGGAAGGGACAAGCAATACGGACATCTTCCCTGCCGAAATGCGCGAGCCAGGCGACCTGTACATCTCCCTTGAGGATTGACAGTGCAATTACCTCTGCAGAGGGCAGACGCCGCACGCCGATCTGCCGTACTGCATCCGCCGAAAACAGCGGATGCGACCTCCGCAGCGCGATCAGCGTGCGGTAGTAGGCAAGCAGCGCCGCATGCTGTCCTTCGGTACGTCTTTCCCAATGCAGCTTCGTTCTGAGGTATGTCTCCGGAGACGCGGGATCCGGCGGCGCCCCCTTCCAACTGAACGAACCGAATTCTCGCTTGCGCCCTTCCCGCACTGCTTCGATGAGTCCCGGGTCGGCATGATCCACGAAATACAGGAACGGTGACTCCTCGCCGTATTCCTCTCCCATGAAGAGCAGCGGNNGGTTCTGGGAAAAGACCACGAACTTCTGCCGAGCAATATCCGCCGAAGACGCTCCGTGCCGTCTCTTGCGGTATGCGGAATACTGCCCGGTATAGACGAACCCCTCGCGGTACGCAGTTTCCAGTTGGTCGGGCAGACCGAAATCCGCGTAGTATCCTTCACGCTCACCGGTAAGCAAGGTATGCACAACATGATGAAAATCGTCGTTCCACTGCGCATGAAGNNACCGGCAAGCTCCCTCAGGAACGGCGTTGCGCTCATGTCGGTCATGCCATGGATCGCGTCGAGCCGCAGCGCATCAATATGATAATTGCCGAACCAATGCAGCGCATTTCGGATAAAGAAGTTCCGCACCCCGTCGCTGTAAGCGTCATCGAAGTTGACCGCACTCCCCCAGGGCGTACGGTACCTGTCCGTAAAGTACGGGCCGAAATCCTGCAGATAATTGCCTTCGGGGCCCAGGTGATTATAAACGACATCGAGGATCACCGCCATGCCGCGGCCGTGGCATGCAGCCACGAACCGCTTGAGTCCGTCAGACCCGCCATATGAGTTCTGGACCGCAAACGGATACACGCCGTCATAGCCCCAGTTCCGTTCGCCCGGGAACTGTGCGACCGGCATGATCTCGACCGCGTTGACCCCAAGCTCCCGAAGATCGTCAAGACGAAGCACTGCTGCATCGAACGTGCCTTCGGGAGTGAATGCACCGATATGCAGTTCATACATGATCATCTCAGCAGGAGACAAGCCCTTCCACGCCCCGTCCTGCCAGAAAAAAGCTGCGTGATCGACGGTTGCAGAGGGGCCGTGGACGCCCTCGGGCTGAGAGCAGGAGGCCGGGTCGGGTCTGCGCAGTCCCCTGTCCAGTTCGAACTGATACTGCGTACCGGGCGCCACCCCATCAGCAAGAACCTCCCAGTAACCTTGTTCGTCGCGGTGCATGGCCAGCCTGCGGGCAGCCGGAGAGCGCAGTCTCAGGCTAACGTCTGTTCGCAGCGGTGCCCATACCCGAAACAGGCACTTCCCGTCCTTTCTGACAACAGCACCAATCTCCATATGCTCCCTTCACTTCTTCTTCTTTTTAACCTTGTCGAATCCCTTCGATATGCCGCCGGCGATGCTCATGTCCCGCGGTTCGAAACTGACCCCATGGGTATCCCGCATCTCCTTGCCCATCTCGACCAGGAGCGAGGAGGACTTCACCATCGAAAGGACCTGGCTCGGATAGATGCTTCGGTGGCCGGTCATAAGGAAGCTGATAACACAGGCAACTGCGGCATAGGGGGCCACCGTGGGTCCGAAGATCTCGACGGCCATGATGCTTGCCGATATCGGCGTGTTGGCTGCCCCGGCAAGGAGGCTCACCATGCCGATGGCGGCGAAGATATTCGGGTCGAAACCGAGTACCCTGCCGAAGGTGCTGCCGGCTGTGGCACCGATAAAGAAGATCGGTGTCACAACGCCGCCACTCCCGCCGAACGCAAGGGTTACCGAAGAAAAGAGCATCTTCAGCAAGAAGCCTCCATAAGGAACCGCCGCACCTTCAACCGATTCGCGTATGGTATCGAGCCCCAAGCCGAGATATCTGTCCGAAAATATCCATGCAAGGGCAGCGAGGATCCCGCCGCCGATCAGTCCCTTGAGCGGCGACCAGAGCTGCAAACGCTCGCTTCCCTTCTCAACAAGATGCATGATCTCGATAAAAGCGAGTGAACAGAGCCCGAAGAATATCCCGCTGAAGCAGACCTTGATGAAAAAGGCGCTGCTGAAGACCGGGACAAAATTCAGCGGTTCATGAAAGTATGTTATTCCGAGTGCCGAGGAGACCTGGAAACCGACGATGCCGGCGATAAATGACGGCAACAGGACTTCATACATCAGGTTACCCACCAGCAGTACTTCAACACCGAAGATCGCGCCGGCAATCGGCGTTCCAAAGACGGTGGAAAATCCGGCGCTTATGCCGCAGATGACCAGCTTCTTCCGGTCCTTGTCATCGAACTTCAGCAGGTCCGCGAACACGGAAGTGACGCCGGCCCCGATCTGTGCGCAGGGGCCCTCCTTTCCTGCCGACCCGCCGCAGGCGATCGTGATGACCGTTGCAGCGAGCTTCACCGGCACCACGAGGGGGTTCATCTTCCCGGATTTCCGGTGGATCGCTTCGATCACCTTTTCGGTCCCGTGACCCTTGGCATCCGGCGCAAGATAGGTAATGATCAGGGCGCTCAGGAACAGGGCTGCAGGAAGCAGGAAGTAGAACTGCAGCCCCTCGGTATAGGCAATGCCATGGTTCAGGATCTTGAGAAAGACGGTCGTTGCAAAGCCGACCAGCACACCTGCACAGGATGCAAGGAACACCCACTTCAGGATGCTGACGAACAGAACAGACTGCTCAACGACCGCTTTTCTCAACTTTGCCTCCGCTCGCAGGCCCGGTCGTTTCCGGTATGACGGCGCCTGCTAAATGGATAGTATGTTCTTCCCTTTGTTTTCGAGGCAGTACCAGACGGAAAGGTAATCCCGGGCTTGGCGCGTGATCAGGAAATTGTTCCGCACGTAATCCCTGCCTTTTTCTCCCATCCGCTTTGCCATGTCCGGATTGTTCAGGAACTGCCGGATCCGGAATGCAGCGCCCTCCACGGAATGCACAAGAAATCCCGTCACCCCATGCATGATCTGGAGCGGTATGCCGCCGGTCGCCCCGCCGA
>DKBO01000178.1 GCA_002448975.1 Nitrospiraceae bacterium UBA6898 | reverse complement strand
CATAGCCGACACCACCGGGAGAGATAATTCCTTCAGTGAGATCAAAGGCCGCCACACCGCCGATCGTGAAGCCGTAGCCCGTATGGATATCCGGCATGGCGATCGAAGCCTTCACAATGCCGGGTAATGCAGCCACATTTGCAACCTGTTCGATGGCAGAAGACTCAAGTTCCTTTTCGAGCGTGCGGTCGACATAGATCACACCTTTCACCCGCATGCCCTGCTTGTACCCGACAGGCACTTCAAGTCTCGTTTCATCAACGCGTATCAATCGTTCGACGGACATGTTCACGCCTCCTTTTGTGGTCTTACCGACAGAAATATGATAGCCCCTCATGACCTGACATGCAACGGTGCTGCTTATATATCGAATATGACCTCAGCTTCCCAATGGCCGTCTTTTTCCTGAAGCAGAAGCCGGTGATAGGTTGCGGCCTTGATCAGCAGCCTGCGTTCATGCCTGCGGGGATCGAATTCATCTCCGGAGACCGTTGCGGAGACGCGGGTGCCGGTGAGTTCTGTTACGCAGATACTTTTACCCACAAAACCATAGGCATCGAAATGAAAGACCAGCTCATTCAACCAGGCGATAAAGAGGCCCTCAAGCGTTTCGCTCTGTACGGTCACGGTCATATGCCGTGCTTCGGTAACGCTGCCCAGCTCCGTGATAAGGCTGAACATGCCGATACCGGCATTGACAAAGAGCTCCGGCAGATCCTTCCCGAAGGCGCGGATGCCGGCGTCACCGAATATGTCAAGAATTTCAAACTGCTTCATCATAAAGATGAGTAAGCCGCCACGCATATAACAGCCACGGACAGGAAAAACATTGTTTCCCGTGGACAACTGATAGTATCAAATTGCCGCTGAATTTAAAAGGGAACGGATTCAGTTTCGCTCAACAATGAGACGGATGCAAAGAGTTCTCAGAAGCAAAGGATCCTGTACATTCGGCAGCCGGTATGTCCAGGACAGGGTGCGATGTCCGTCCCCGGGTCAACAGGACGGTAAGACGAGGGTAATCGTGATGGTCCGCAGCACGCTCAAGCGGCTATCGCATATGGGTTACGCAACACGGGCCTGAAAAGATGTTAAGAAATGGATATCATGGGGCAGGCTCTGATTGCCGGCATGCATCCCTCTTCCGCAAGTAGGACAGCACCTGCGAACAGGAGACCAGATCCCCTTTTCCCTGATATTTAATAATCCGCTCCTGCTCCGATGAGATCAATCCTGCCCGCGTGGCGGACACCGTTCCCTGCGAGTGAACAACCTGGTCATCCCATGCCAGGGCACTGCCCGGATAGCTGTAAAGACGAAGGTCTGGGTGAGCGCTGAGTGACGCACTGACAGCAGTGATAAAGGCTCGTTCCTGGTGAAAAGGGGCAGCGGTCACTACTATGGAGCGATAACCCTTCTTTCGGGCATGTCGTATGAGCGCTTCCGCCTCTATCAGGGTATTGAGCGTGCCCGTCGGCTCCACCGGAACCTCTTCAATGACCGAACCGCTGACGCCGTGAGCTGTGAGGGCCGCCCACCAAGCATGCCTGCCCGGATAGCCGCTTTTGGGCTCTGCATCTGAAATCAGGATCCTTCGGACAAGGGCACGAGAAATAAGCTCCTGCGCAGAAAGAAAAACAGATTCCTGATTATCCCTGGTCTGCCCAAAGAGATATGCTCCGTCTGCAGTGACCGGCGGCAAGCTGTCACAGAGTATGCGCGTAAGCAGTTCTTTGTGATCAAACATTTCTTGGACCCATAGGCTCTTCAGGCAGGGGACGGGGCAATCTGTTGGTTGCCGGTTTGAGGTTTGAGCCCTGCCGACGCGCGGTGTTCGGTCAGCAGACGAGGATCTTCAGATGACATGTTGGTGTCCGCTTCTCATGCCGTTACCTTTTGATGTGCTGCCACAGGCCTCGATGGTACCTATTCTCCTCCCCCTAATCAAAGAGTGCTTTCACGAAATCCTGCGGCTCAAAGTCCTGCAGGTCGTCAACTCCTTCGCCTACGCCGATAAGTTTGACCGGGATATTCAGTTCCTTTTTGATCGCAAAGACAATCCCCCCTTTCGCCGTGCCGTCGAGCTTGGTGAGGGCTATGGCGGTCACGCCTACTGTCTCATTGAATATCTCAGCCTGTTTGAGCGCGTTCTGGCCGTTCGTGGCGTCAACGACCAGCAGCACTTCGTGGGGTGCGCCGGGGAGTGCCTTGTCGCAGACGCGCCGTATCTTTTTCAGCTCTTCCATGAGGGGGCTTTTCGTGTGGAGGCGTCCTGCGGTATCGATGATGACGATATCGGTACCCCGGGCCCGTGCCGCCTCGATCGCATCGAACACCACTGCCGAGGGATCTGAACCGCTCTGGTGCTTGACCACCTGTGCATTCGACCGTTCTCCCCAAATTTCCAGCTGCTCGATGGCAGCTGCCCTGAAGGTATCCCCTGCCGCCAGAAGTACGGAATATCCCTGATCCCGGAACCTGCTGGCGAGCTTTCCGATCGTCGTGGTCTTTCCCACACCATTGACGCCTACTGCAAGGATCACAAAGGGCTTTTCGCCGTACGGCACGAGCTTTTGTCCGGCTCCTATCAGGGAAGACAGCTCTTTCTTCAGAAATTCTTTCACCGAACCGGACTCGCCAAGCTCGCCCTTCCTTGCCTTTTCCCTGAGATGATCCACGACCTCGGAGGCATTGATGGCGCCGATGTCCGCCAGGATCAGCGTTTCCTCCAGCTCTTCGAGGGTTTCGCTGTCTATGGGCTTCCCCTGGAAGATCGATTCGACCTTCTCGACAAAGCCCTGTTTGGTCTTCGTAAGGCCCTGCTTGAGCCGCTCAAAAAATCCCATTGATCACCTCTGTCATGGATAATGCAGTCTGATTAGGATACCAGCACGCTGCCGCTCTTTACAAATACCCCGGAGCGGAAAAGACCGGCAGGTCATTCCGTAAACGCCATGCACAAGGCATATATTGGCCCGTACCGCATGCGACTGCAGAGCTGATGTCGGGGATGAAGTGTGATACCATAACAAAATGGAATATCCGTTTCTACAGTCACTGGTGATCATTTTTGGCGTCTCTGCGTTGGTGGTCTTTGTCCTCCACCGGGCAAAGATACCTTCGATCGTGGGATTCCTGATATCCGGTGTTATTATCGGGCCGTACGGCATCGGGCTGATAGGGGATACGCATGCTGTCGAGATGATGGCTGAAGTGGGCGTTATCCTTCTCCTCTTTACCATAGGCATTGAATTTTCCATGGCGAAGCTTGCCCGTATCAGGAAGGCCGTTATCATTGGCGGGGGCGGACAGGTCTTGCTCACCATTGTGCTCTCTGCCCTGGCTTTTTCCTCTGCGACCGGGGATGCACGGAGAGCGGTCTTTTGGGGATTTCTCACTGCCCTCAGCAGTACGGCAGTTATTCTGAAGATTCTTGCGGAAAAAGGCGAGACCGACTCTCCTCACGGGAGGGTCATGGTGGGCATCCTGATCTTTCAGGACCTTTGCGTTGTTCCCCTCATGCTTCTCATTCCCTCACTGGCAGGGGAAGGGCCGGAGATTGCCGTTGTGGCGCTGAAGATGGGAAAAGCGGCCCTGATCATTGCCGCGGTCCTTTTGAGCGCGCGGTGGCTTGTTCCGAAACTGCTGCATGAGGTCGTCAGCACCCGGAGCCGGGAGCTGTTCATAACCACGATCATTCTTCTCTGCCTCGGCATTGCGCTGATAACATCGCGGTTCGGCCTGTCGCTTGCACTCGGCGCGTTCCTTGCCGGGCTTATGGTATCTGAGTCGGAATACGCGCATCAGGCGACATCGGACATCCTGCCCTTTAAGGAGAGTTTTATCGGCCTGTTCTTTGTCTCGGTCGGTATGCTGATGAATATCGGGTACATGGTTGACCATGTATGGGTGGTCATGCTTTCCGTTCTGCTCGTTATTGGTCTCAAGACGGTCACCGGCACCGTGGCAGCCCTGCTGGCAGGAGCATCCCTGAGGACTGCGATGCATGCCGGGCTCGGGCTCGCCCAGATAGGGGAATTCTCTTTTGTCCTTGCCGTTGCGGGAAGGGAAGCGGGCCTTATCTCGGAGATGTTTTACCAGATTTTTCTGTCCGCATCCGTACTGACGATGATGATATCACCGGTGATGCTGGATATCGCTCCTTCCATATCGGGCTGGATCATGTCGCGCAAGGTCATGGCAAGGATGAACAGATTGCTGGGCGTGTCCCCGAGGGAAGCATTACCCGGGGCGATGCAGGACCATATTATTATTGTCGGGTTCGGCCTGAACGGCAGAAATCTGGCACGGGTGCTCAGAGAGGTAGGAATACCCTATGCCGTTCTTGAGATGAACAGCGATACCGTACGGGAGATGAAGAAAAAAGGAGAGCCTATCCATTACGGTGACGGAACGAGCCCGGAGATCCTCCGTCACATGGGGGCGGAGCATGCCCGGCTGCTTGTCGTTGCCATATCCGACCCTGCCTCCACGCGGAGGATTGTTTCTGCTGCCCGTCATCAGAATCCGGAACTCTATGTCATCGTCAGAACAANNCTTGCCGAGGTCGATGATCTTACAGCCCTTGGTGCGGACGAGGTGATACCGGAGGAATTTGAAACTTCCATCGAAATCTTTGCGCGGGTCCTGAACCGGTATCGCTTCCCCCGTCATGTTATCATGGATATGGCCGAGCGGATACGCAGTAACAGCTATACGGCGCTGAGGAGCATCGATCTTCCCAAACGCCATATCTTTGCGCAGGATACGCTGCTGCCCGAGATAGCGCTGGACGGTATCAGCGTACCGGAGAAGTCACCCCTTGCAGGCAGAAGCATTGCGGAACTCGAGATACGGAAAAAGACCGGTGTAACCATCATTGCCGTACGAAGAGCGGACACGGTTCTGACAAACCCGGACCCTGTTTTCCGGCTTCAGGAAGGTGATATCGTTCTGTTTACCGGCGACATGAAGAGCATGAACAGGGCATTTGCCTATTTCAGCGGAGGGCTGGAAGATCATGAAGGCTGAGCCGGGCTGTTCCGGCGGGGAAGGAGCGCGGTGAACTATTATCAGTGCATGGTCTCCCGTCTGGACGGGCAGGAGATCAGGAGACGGTACTCCCATTACCGCTCGCTGGTGAGAAAGGGAGTTGCCGGCTTTATCATCTTCGGCGGCGAGATCAACACGGTCAGGACATATGTGCAGAAACTGCAGAATGAGGCAGAGACGCCCCTTATCATCGCATCTGATCTTGAACGGGGCTTGGGGCAGCAGCTGAAAGGCGGGACGCATTTTCCCCCCGCGATGGCACTCGCGGCGGCGATGAAAAAAGGTCCGGCCTTTGATGCTCAGGGTTCAGAGGCACGATGGGTGAGAGCGTCTTTCAGGGCATTGGCCCGTGAGGGGCGATTTGCCGGTATCAATACGATCTTTGCGCCGGTACTCGACATCAATACGAATCCGAAGAACCCTATCATAGCTGCAAGGGCCTTTGGCGAGGAGCCGGGGATCGTGTCGTTTCTTGGCGCCGAGATGATACGGGTCCTCCAGAAGAACGGCATTGCAGCCTGCGGCAAGCATTTCCCGGGGCATGGTGATACATCGGTCGATTCACACATACAGCTCCCGGTGCTGAAGCAGGACATAAGAAGGCTGCGGCGGTGCGAACTGAAGCCGTTTGTGACAGCGGTCAAGGCAGGGGTTAGGATGATGATGCTCGGTCATCTGAGCGTCCCGGCGCTCGACCCCTCAGGCATGCCCGTCTCTCTTTCGGAAAAGGCCGTTACTTTTATCCGACGGGAGATGGGGTTTGACGGCATCCTGATAACGGACGCGCTGAACATGGGCGGCATCGGGAAATTTTCCGAGCATGCAGCATCGCGTCTGGCACTTGCTGCCGGTATGGATATTCTGCTCCATCCTTCCGACCCGGACCGTATGGCTGCATATCTTGCGAAATTGCACGTACCCTGCGTTCCTGACCGACTGCTGAGATTCAGACGTGGGTTGCCGCCGGCAGCGGACAGCGCAGTGCCAGTGTTTGACCGGCACAGGGAACTCTCCCGGAGACTCACCGGGGCAGCCATCTCGGTGAGCGGGCGCTGCCGTATCAAGGGTGGGCCGCTGGTCGTTGTGCTGAATGACGAAGATGAGGAGAAGGGGGATACGTTCATCCGTTCCATGGAGAAATATTTTCCCGGCACAAGGGCGGTCTGGATCAGTCCCGGCTCTCCCGTGCCAGAAATTCGCAAAGGCCCGGATGCAACTGTGATCGTAGCCATATTTTCAGAGACCAGGGCGTGGAAAGGCGGAGCCAGCGGATGGCTGCAGAAGCAGGCAGCGATATGCAGTAAAGACGCAGACCTCTCTATTTCCTTCGGAAGTCCCTATCTGCTTGACCAGTTCGGAAAGATTGCGCGGGTCTGCGCCTTCTGGGATGCGGATCAGGCGCAGGAAGCTCTTCCTAAAGTGCTGAAAAGGGCTTGCACCGCACGATAAGGGCCCTTCGGCTTTGCGGAAAAGAGTGTTTCCCCGGCCGCGGAGATCAGGAGATGGAACCGTGTACCCCTGATGTAATGCCGTCACTATCTTCGAATCCTCTCCTGCCGGCGTGCTGTTTTTCTGGCCGCTGCAGGCCCGGGAGTTCTTTCACCGTCTCTGATGTTTATGGTATATTGGGTAAGCAATTTTCATGTCTTGTAATCCTCGGAGAGATCATACTGCGGACCAGCAGAGACCCGGGCGCGGAAGCGCGCCCCGGGGAATGGCTTTTGGCATTTTTATTGCCGGGAGCGTTGCGCTCTCCGGTGAAGGCATGGAACAGCGTCATCGAGGCGTGGTTCACCTGTTCGTCGCCACCCGGGAGAATCTGGACAGGAAAGAGTTACGAATTACCGAAGACCTCGGGGAGGGATGAGAATGAAAAAAAATATATACTGTGTGGTTGCCTTGCTGCTTATGTCCGCGCTCTGCGCTGCTGCCGATGATCCGCTTGCAACTCTCAGGGACGGGACACTGCAGTTCTTTAGCCCGGTGGCAGGGAAGATCGTTCACGTTGAAGGAAACGCGATCACGTTCACCGTGGACGTGAAAGAGCCACTCAGGCCGGGCATGCGGCTCAATATCCTGAGTGAGGGCGAACCCTTCCGGCACCCCGTAACACGCGAGATACTCGGTAAGGTAGAGAGCCATGCGGGAAAGGTTGAGGTCAGGGATGTACAAGGTGACCGGGTGACGGGCGTTGTTGTCGAAGGAACAGCGAAAGAAGGCGATCGCGTAAGGATATCCGAGACCAAGGTGAGGATGGCTTTCATCCAGGAGAAAAAGGTCGACTGGTATCTGGGAGACGATCTGTACCGCAAACTGAAGGCAAGCGGAAGGATAGAGATGGTCGATACCGGTCTGGAGACCGGCGACGAAAAGATAGCGACAGCAGAGGCAAAGAAACTCGGTGTCGAGGTGCTCCTTCTCCTGACGGCAAAGGAGGCTGACAAGGGCACCCTGCTCAGGGAACAGCTTTTTTGGGCCTCGGACGGAAGCCGCTTTTATGACGCAGAGGTAAAGGTGGACGTTGCATTCACCAAGGACCTTAGGTTCGGGGCGGAATTCTTTACGCCGCTTTCCGGAGAGGCGATCTTCCGGTATAGCCTGCCCTATGGTGCGCGGTTTGTTGTGACCGGCGACTTCGATGGTGACGGTCAACAGGAGATCGCGGTGAGCACCGGCAAGGACATCCGGACATATCTGCCGGCAGGTGATCTCCGGCCGCTCTGGGAGTTGAAGGGCGCCACGCTGGACGACCATATCTGGGTCGACACCATGGATGTGAACAAAAACGGAAGGGACGAGATCATCATCGTTTCGATGCGCAACGATAATGTCGTCTCCGCCATATATGAGCTTTCGGGATCAGAGTTCAAAAAGATCGGTGAGGTGGATTATTTTCTCCGCAGGCTCGGCACGTCGCTTCTTGGCCAGAGGTATTCGTCATCTGACGGGTTCAAGGACGACGTATTCACGGTGGTTTGGGACGGCGCATACAAGCGCGGAGAAAAGGTAACCCTCCCCAAAGGAATAACCATATACGACTATGTTGGTATCGAAGGACCGGAAAAAGAGCAGGCCCTCTTTACCTATGATGAAAAGGGGTTTCTGAACATTTATAATGACAAGGGGATCAGGATATGGAGAAGCGGTTCGGACACCGGAGGCTTTATCACGACATTCAAGAAGCCGGCCCCCGTATCCTTCCTTGAGGCGGGGGAGTGGTCGATAAAGGACCGACTGCTGACGCGGGGCAAAGAAGTCCTCGTCGTTCAGCGTATACCCATCGTCAATATGGCAAAAGGCATTGGATACAAGAGCTCTCTCATCAAGAGTTACTGGTGGAATGGCTTTTCCGTGGACGAAAGGACAATCGTCGACGATGTGTCGGGCACGCTTCTCGATTATGCGCTTGCCGGAGACAAAGTCGTGGTATTGAGCAGTCCGATGCTCGGCATAAAGTTCGGCAATATCATGAAGGGGGAGAACCCTCTCGGATCTACGCTCCAGATCTTTTCGGTCAGAGGGAGATAGCACCATGGATCTTTCAGGTCGCGTACCTTCGCACGTCGGGATCATCATGGACGGTAACGGGCGGTGGGCAGAGCTCCGGGGCCTGCCGCGGATCGAAGGCCACAGGAGAGGCGCGGAGCGCGCCCGCGAAGTGATCGATGTCTCTATCGAGCTCGGCATACAATGCCTGACGCTCTATGCGTTCTCAACAGAGAACTGGCAGCGGCCGCAGGATGAGGTATCCATGCTCATGAGGATCCTCGAGATCTACCTGAGGAACGAGTTCGAGTACTTGAAAAGAAAGAATGTGGTCTTCCGGGCTATCGGCGAGACCTGGCGCCTTCCCCAGAACATACAGGCGCTGATCCGGGAGACCGAAAAGAACACCGCAGACAATTCGGGACTTAAGCTGGTTGCAGCGCTCAGCTACAGCGGCAGGAACGAAATCCTCAGGGCAATAAAAACGGCAATGAGCACCGGAAAAATAGCCGGTGAACTGAATGAGCAGGATTTTGATGACTGCCTTGATACGGCAGGACTTCCGCATCCTGATCTGATCATCAGGACCAGCGGGGAGCGAAGACTGTCCAATTTCCTCCTCTGGCAGGCTGCCTATGCCGAGCTCTATTTCAGTGAAACTCTCTGGCCGGACTTTGACCGCGATGAGTTCATGCTGGCAATCCAGGACTTCCAGGGCAGGGAGCGGCGTTTCGGCAGGGTCTCTTCGAGGAACAATGCACCTTAAAAGGCTTGTCGTAGCGCTTGTTGCCATCCCGGCGCTTTACCTGTACGTCATGTACCTGCCGCCGCACTATTTCCTGTTTCTCCTTGTCTTCGTGTCGACGGTCGCCCTCGCAGAGTTCTATGTGATCTCCGGTGTTGAAGGCCCGATGAAATATGCCGGCCTCTTCTGGGGTGCCGTGGTGCTCACGGTGCATTTTTTTTCCCGCGATGTTTTCCCCGAGACCCTGACGCTCGCGTTGCTTTCCCTTCTGATGGTGAGGCTCATTGCGAAAAGGGAGCCTGCAGGGGCGATCCGTGAGGCGACGGCTGCAGTCTTCGGGCTGCTCTATATCCCGGTCCTGATGTCATTCCAAGTGAATATTATCAGGGCCGGCGCACCGCTTCTGGTCATGCTGTATTTTGCTGTCTGGGGTTCCGACAGCATGGCACTGTATATCGGCAGGAGCCTGGGCAGGCGAAAGCTCTATGTCGAGGTTAGTCCGAATAAAACGGTTGCAGGGGGAGTTGGTTCCCTTATCGGCGGGATCATCGGCGCCGCGCTGATACGCTTTGCGATCATGAATTACATGCCGTTACAGAAAGCGGTTTTCCTTGGGCTTGCCGTGGGATTTTCCTCTGTCATCGGCGACCTGACAGAGTCCATGTTTAAGCGGGATGCTCATATCAAGGATTCGAGCTCCATCATCCCCGGCCACGGCGGCATGCTCGACAAGATCGACAGCGTCACCTTCGCCGGCCCGGTCTTTTACTGGTGCTGCATCATGCTGAACGTGATCGGCTAAGCCATCACCCAGGTAAGGATAAAAGAGCCCCCCTTTTTGTATAATATATGCAATGAAACGTATCACGATCCTCGGATCGACCGGCTCGATCGGCCGGAGCACGCTCGACGTCATCTCCAGAAACAGTTCCCAGTTCAAGGTGGTCGCTCTTGCTGCGGGAAGGAATATCGGTCTTCTCGAAGAGCAGGTCCGGGCCTTCCGGCCCGACATCGTTGCCGTAGCCGACCAGCAGACGGCTGAGGAACTTTCCCACAGGGTTAACGGAGTGCGGATACTCTTCGGTCCTGAGGGTATCAACGAGGCGGCCGGGCACGAGAGTGCGGACCTTGTGATCTCGGCGATTGTCGGTGCTGCCGGCCTGGTGCCCACGATCACTGCCGTCCGCGCGGGGAAGGACATCGGCCTTGCGAACAAGGAGGCTCTTGTCATGGCGGGAAGCATTGTCATGGAAGAGGCAAGACGCAGCGGCATCAGGATCATCCCGGTTGACAGCGAACATTCGGCAGTCTACCAGTGTCTTGAAGGAAGAAATAAAGCAGAGATCCAGCGGATCGTGCTTACGGCATCCGGAGGTCCTTTTGTGAACAGGGGAAAACACGAGCTCGGCGACATTACCGCAGAGGATGCGCTCAAGCACCCGAACTGGTCCATGGGCAGGAAGATCTCGATCGACTCCGCCACGCTCATGAACAAAGGGCTTGAAGTGATCGAGGCGTGCTGGCTCTTTGATGTGGAGGCTTCCTGCGTGGATGTTCTGATCCACCCGCAGAGCATCGTGCATTCCCTGGTCGAGTTCAGGGACAGGACACTTCTGGCGCAGATGTCCATGCCTGACATGCGGGCCCCCATTGCCTATGCCCTTTCCTGGCCGGACAGGCTCGAAACACCTATCCACGGCCTTGAACTCGACAGGATCGGCAGCCTGACCTTTAAAAAACCGGACCATGACAGCTTTCCCTGCCTGTCCTATGCCTACGAGGCAATCCGTGCCGGAGGTACGGTCCCTGCCGTGTTGAATGCGGCGAACGAGGCGGCTGTCCATGCATTTCTCGATAAGCGGATAGGGTTCAATGACATACCTGCCGTGATCAGAAGGACCGTCAGGGAGCACACAGCGAAAACATCTCCCACGCTCCAGGATGTGCTCGGTGCCGACGCATGGGCGCGGGAGACAGCGGAAGTACATATAAAGGAGAATAACGGATGATGCTTTTGTATGCAGCAGTGCTGCTCGGCATTCTCATTTTCGTGCACGAGCTGGGCCACTTCATAGTTGCCAAATCCCTGGGTATTAAGATATTGAAGTTCTCTCTTGGTTTCGGGCCGAAGATCGTCGGTAAAACGTACGGTGAGACCGAATATCTTCTCTCGGCATTTCCGCTCGGCGGATATGTGAAAATGCTCGG
>DKBO01000132.1 GCA_002448975.1 Nitrospiraceae bacterium UBA6898 | reverse complement strand
TGAACCGGTGCGCAAGCTCGCGGAAGCGGCAAAGAAAATAAAGGGAGTAAGCGAAGTGGATTACGGGGAGAAGTTCCTCTCTACCCTGCATGATATCAAGAACGGGATGCGGAGCGTCGGTATCATCCTCGCTGCCATACTCTCCACCGGTATCGTCTTTGTCTGTTACAGCACCGTAAAGATCCTGTTTTACCGCAGAAACGATGAGATCGAGACCTTCAAGCTTCTTGGTGCCACCAAGGGTTTTATCAGGGCCCCGTTCCTCATCGAAGGAGCGGCGATCGGCACGTCAGGAGGCATTTCGAGCCTTGCAGCCCTGTATCTCCTGCAGCATCTCGTTATATTCAGGATGGCGGTCTCGGTACCGGTCTTCAGAACCATGCTCTTCCCCGCGGATTTTTTTCTGTCCCTTCCCCTGATCGGCATGTTCCTCGGCATTTCAGGTGCTGCCATCGCACTGGGAAGGCTAAAGTACTGATGTACCTTGCTGTTGTGCTGGTCATCGTCCTTCTCTGCCCTTCTTTTTCCGCAGCCACCTCCTCATCCCCGGAACAGGAGTACAAGAAACTCCAGGAACGGCTTGCGGAAGAGAAAAAAAAACTGGGAGCAGCTCATGCGCGTGAGCGTTCTGTCCTGAACGAACTTGAGGACGTCAATACGAAGCTCTCAACGGTCGAAGAAGACCTCAGGAAATACCGCAGGAATCTCCGGCAGACAGAGACTGCAATAGAACAGTCCACCAGGAACATCATGCAGACCAAAAACAATATTGACCGGCAGCGGACCTGGATCAGAAGAAAACTCAAGAGCATGAACCGCCTGGGATACGGCGGAGACACCCTGACCCAGATCCTGAGTGCCGAGGACATATCACAGCTCATGCGCACCTGGAAATATCTTGAGCGCCTCACCCGGTATGAACACCGGATCATGCAGGCATACAGCGAGAACCTCGAGAAAGAGGAAGAGGAGCAGAAAAAGCTTGAACGCCTCAGGGCTGAGCTGAAAGCGCGGGAACAGAAGGTCAGGGCAGCAGAAAATGAGCTGGCCAAAGCAAAGAAGGCCAAAGAAAACATCCTGGATGCGGTCCGGAACGAGAAGACCACGCGACAGAAGATGATATCCGAGCTCGGGGAAGCCTCCCGCAGACTGCGTGAGATCATCAGGGAATCATCGCGGACCGATGATTACGCTGGGAAGGGCTTTACCCAACTCAAGGGCAGGCTTATGTGGCCGTCTGAAGGCAGGATAGCGGTCCCGTATGGCGCACAGAAAGACCCCCGATTCGATACCCCGGTCTTCAGAAACGGCATCCATCTACAGACCGATGCATCTGCTGACGTCAGGTCTGTATATGCAGGTAAAGTTATCTTTGCGGAATGGTTCAAGGGGTTCGGTCAGCTCATCATTATCAATCATGGAAGCGGCTATCATACCCTTTACGGCAATCTTTCCGAGATTTTTTCGAACGTTGGAGATATAATAAGAGAAAATCAGGTGATTGGAAAAGTCGGTACATCGGGCGTTATTAATGCCCCGGGAATTTACTTTGAGATCAGATACAAAGGCAAACCTCTCGATCCGACGCAATGGTTAAAGAAAAGGAAGCGATAACTCAGGAGGTTACTGTTCCATGCTGAAGTTAAAGAAGCATACGCTGCTGATATTCTTTCTCGTCCTCTCGGTAGCAACGACCGGGGTGCTGATCGGCAGGCTGTCTGTCTCGAGCGTGAGCGCCGAAGGAGAGGGATACGAAGACCTCAGGACGTTCACGGAGGTCCTGTCTATGGTGAAGAAACACTATGTCGAGGAGGTAAAGTCAAAGGATCTTATCTACGGGGCGATCAAAGGCATGCTCAACTCCCTTGACCCCCATTCGAGCTTTATGACTGCCGAGGGATTCAAAGAAATGCAGGTCGAGACCAAAGGTGAGTTCGGCGGCATCGGCATCCAGATCGGCATGAAGGAAAATATCCTCACGGTCATTGCACCGATCGACGATACGCCTGCTGCACGGGCCGGCGTCAAGGCTGGTGACAAGATCATGAAGATCGACGGCGTTTCCACGCATAACATGACGCTGCAGGATGCAGTGGCGAAAATGAGAGGCACGCCGAAAACCGCAGTCACCATCAGCATCATGCGTGAGGGCTGGAAAGATCTGAAAGACTTCAAGCTCATACGCGAGATCATCAAAATCAAGAGCGTAAAATCCAAGACCCTTGAAGAGGGCATAGGCTATATAAAGCTTACCCAGTTCCAGGAGCAGTCCGCTGCCGATCTGGCCGCAGCGCTCACAAAACTGAAGGAAGAAAAGATTTCGTCCCTCGTCCTTGACCTGAGGAACGATCCGGGTGGCCTGCTGAACAGCGCCATAGACGTTTCCAGCCAATTCCTGCCAAAAGGCAGACTTGTCGTGTATACGAAGACACGGAATGGAGAAAAACAGGAGTTCTTTACGAATAACAATGACTACTTTACCCTTCCGATGATCGTTCTGGTGAACCAGGGCAGCGCCAGTGCTTCAGAGATCGTCGCCGGTGCGCTCAAGGACTGGAACAGGGCCGTTATCCTCGGCGCCGTCACGTTCGGAAAGGGCTCGGTCCAGACCGTGATTCCGCTCAGCGACGGATCAGGGCTCAGGCTTACCACGGCAAAATACTATACACCGAAGGGCCGCTCTATTCAGGGTACCGGGATCACGCCGGATATCGTTGTAAAGCTCGAGGCGAAGAACGGAGAAAAAGAACATCCTGTCGTCAGGGAGAAAGACCTCGAACGCCATCTGAAGAACGACCAGACGGACATGCAGGAAGAGGAAAAGGAAACAGCGCCTATGGAAGTGGACGAGAAGGACGACATCCAGCTCCAGCGCGCCGTGGATATTCTCAAGACCTGGAACGTCTTCAAGGAAATACCCAAGGCATCGTAAGAAACCATAGTCAGTGCATAGCGATCAGTGTCAGGAACAGCAGAAAACTTCATCTGCCGGGCACTGGTCACGACCACTGACACCATACACCGGCACGAAACATGTCCCGTATTATCTTTGATATAGAGACCGCAGGAAAAGACTTCGATCACCTCGACCCTGCTGTGCAGGATTATCTGCTGAAATGGGCGGACACCGAAGAAGAGAAGAATGAGGTGCGGGATAGCCTATCTTTCTATCCTCTGACAGCCGAGATCGCTGCGATCGGCATGTATGACCCGGACAAGAGCAAAGGCTTTGTCTTCTTTCAGAATAATGCAGACCCCCTCCTTCCCGTTGTAGAAGATGATATGCGGTACGAGACCGGAACCGAACGGGAGATCATCATGAAGTTCTGGGACACGCTGCGGGGCTACAAACAGTTCGTCACCTTTAATGGCCGGGGCTTTGACTGCCCGTTCATCCTGGTTCGGTCAGCCGTGCATAAGATCAGGCCGCTGCGAGACCTCATGCCGAACCGCTACGGCGACACGCATATAGACCTGTTCGACCAGCTTACCTTCTATGGCGCAACTCGCAGGAAGTTCAGCCTCGACATGTGGTGCAGAACGTTTGATATAAAAAGCCCGAAGAGCGAGGGCATTACCGGATATGAAGTGAAGGACCTTTTCCGGGCAGGAAGGTATCTTGACATTGCCCGCTATTGTGCAGGAGACCTGAAGGCAACGGCTGAACTCCTATCGGTCTGGCAGACCTATTTCCGCGTTTCGGCATCTAAATAATTTCCCCTCTCAGGGAATTCTCCTGAACGTTTCTCTGAACAGCTTTTCGTCGGGCACATGTATCAGCCAATTCCCTTCAGAATACATTCGATCCGGTTCCTGACGGGTTCTTCCGCAGGGTTTGTAAAGGTGATGATTTAGCCCGTCCCCTGTTCTACGGTCTTGAACTGTTCAGAACTGTTATTGTCGTTCGCGCAGTCACTTCCGTGTCCCCGGCGCTATCACCTTCATCTTCCCCATCACGGAGACGATCTTTTCCCACTGTTCAGAGCTGTATGCGCCGGCTGACCGGCAATACACGGGAAAAGGACGATGCAGATGCGTTTCCTTCCCGGCACCCCATGCCTCCCCCCTCAACTGTTCTATGAAAGATATGTATTGACACCGGCCACCTCGAACCTGTCCGCAGACAAAACATTCTCGGCAAACCTGAATATCCGTTGGCGCGCATCAGCACCCAGTTCCGGATAGAAGACAGGGTTAGCAACGACCGCCGCCCGGAAGGCGAAGAATGGCGCAACAACCCCGGTTATCTCGTTGTCATCTGCAGCGGTAATATAATCGTTGAAGAACCGTTTCAGCCCCTCAAGGTAGGCCCCTCTCACGTCGCCATGGGCCTTAACCGAAAAAAAGATATAGTTGATCGCAAGGGCTGTCACGTCGTCTGCGGGCTCTCCCCAGGGTCCCCTGCTCCGGTCCAGAAGTATGATATCCCTGCTGTCGCGGAACCATATATTGCCGGGATGAAAATCTCCGTGTATCTGGGAAAGCCGTGCAAATCTGGGCTTGAGCCGGTATATCCAGTCGACAGCCCCCTTGATGATGCGTGCCATCTCTTCGTACGGCAAAGTACCGTCCGGATATATATCAAAAACCCCCATGAGACATTCACCGTGACCGACCGTATCTCGCAGTTTCCTCCAGTACAGGGTCTTTGATGCCTTTTTCACTGCATGTATCTTCGCGAGATAAGAGGTCATTGCCGCTATTTTTTCCCTGTCGTCGTTATCAAGGGCCTTTTTGCCGACAAATCCTTTCAGGTCGTGGAAATAATCCCTGCCTTCGACCTTCTCCATCATGAGATAGTATTCTTTCCCGCCGCCTATGGACTTGACGGTTCCGTCAGCCATCTCCGCAAGCACATCGACAGCCTTGACATGGTTCGGGAGATTTGCATATTCATCAAGGTCCTGAAGGAAAACCGCTGCCCTGTCCGAAGGATAATCATGGCCGAACCCTTCGGGCAGCAGGGATTTGATCACATAGGACTGCAGGCCTTCATCCGTCTGCATCTCCACGAGGAACCCTGACCCCTGCACGCCGGAGCCGAGCTTCCTTATGACGACATGCAGGGTCCCCGGGAACTCCTTCAGAACATATGCCTTTATCGCTTCTTCGTTGATCATTGCCCATACTTCCTGCCCGCGGCCCTAAGACCGCAGACCGACAAACAGCCACCATGCGCAACCGTTCAGCTGCCTGAATTCACCGGCCTTATATGACATCACAGCCGCGTCTTTCAGCCGGCATCCCCTTATTCCCCAAAATTCTCATGGAAACGCCTCTCAAATCCCTCGGCAGTGAAGTGATGCTCCTGCGTGCCATATTTCTCAACGGCATAGGCAGCAGCCACTGCACCCATCTTCGCCGACTTCTCGATGTTATGCCTCAGGGACAGACCCCTGAGCAGCCCTGCCCGATACGCATCGCCGGCACCCGTCGGGTCCAGGATCTCTGAAACCTTCGCCGCGGGAACGGCGATATCCCTTCCATCCGCGCTGATACGTGATCCCTTGTCTCCCAGCGTCGTGATGATCATCCCGGTCAATCCAAGAAGCCTTGACCGGCTCAGACCGGTCATCTTCATGANNGTCCAGAGCGTCAGCGACTGGCCGGGGTCGCAGATAAAGGATATCCCCTTCTCCCTGCACAGCGACGCATATCCCATCATGTCCTCAAGGTTCCCCGGTGCTATGAGCATGATCGAGTCTCCCGGGTCGGCAGCGCTCAGGTCAAAGCGGGTCGCGTTTTTCATGGCGCCGGGATTGAATCCCGTGATCTGGTTATCGGACTTGTCCGTTGTGATGTAGGCGCCGGCAGTGAACTCCTCCGGGACAACCTCAATCCCTTTGATCGCAAGGCCGTTCTGTTTGAGCCAGGTGAAATACGGGGCGTAGTCCTTGCCGATCGTGGCTATGATGACCGGCCGTTCCCCGAGCAGACCGAGAGAGTAGGCAACATTCCCGGCTGTACCGCCGAATTTCTCTATAAGACTCGTAACATTAAAGCAGACATTCAGGACATGGATCTTGTCGGGGAGGATGTAATCGGCAAAAGAGCCCGGGAAATCCATAATCCTGTCATATGCCAGCGAACCGGAGATATAGATATTCATGCCGTGCGCTCCATCTCGTCTTTCTCTTTGTTCACTGCTGCAAGGACCTCCTGCGCCAGCTTCTTGGTAAGACCTTTCACTGCTGAGAGTTCGTCGACCGAAGCTCCTTTTATTGCCTCTATACTACCAAAACGCTCGAGCAATGCAAATCTTCTTTTCCTGCCGAGCCCATAGATGCTGTCGAGTGCCGAGGCAAAGGCCGTTCTTGCCCTCCGTTTCCGGTGATACCGGATGGCAAACCTGTGGACCTCGTCGCGGATCTTCCTGAGGAGCAGGGATGATGCCCTGTTGTCATCGAGACGTATTGGCTCGTCNNCGACCGCCGTTGTATCCGATATATGCTGCTCCCGCAGAACCTCCTGCGCTGCCTGCAGATGTTCCCTGCCCCCGTCAATAATGACCAGGTCCGGGAGGCCGCTTGTGTCTTTGTGCATAACGTCTTCCGTCCCCAGCTCCCTGTTTCTGATGCTCTGAATGGTCCTTCTGACCATTTCCTTCATCATGGCATAATCATCAGGGCCCTTTACCGCATCCATCTTTACCTGCCGGTACCGGGACTTGTTGAACGCGCCCTGTTCCCAGCAGACAAACGCACCGACAGCAGATTTCCCCGCAATGTTCGATATGTCGAACGCCCCTATGCTCCCCGGTGCCCTGTCCATGCCGAGCAGGTCCGCGATCTCTTCTGCCACATCCGGGGCTGCTGCTGCGCTTCTGCTTTTTAGGACCTCCTCTGCGTTCTCCTCTGCCATACACACCAGCCTTTTCTTGATACCGCGTGAGGGCCTGCTGATCCTGACCGTTGCCCCGCTCTTTCCCGTCAGCCACGCCGACAGAACAGCCGCATCTTCCGGCAGTGCCGAGCAATAGACTGCCGGCGCGGCAAATAGCTCCCGCGCATAGAACTGTTCCATGAAATTCCGGAAAAGATATGCATCCGTCTCGCCGGCCGTGTTCTTCAGTATAAAATCCCGTGACCCTATCATGACCCCGCTCCTGATGAACAGGATCTTGAATACCGCAACACCATCCTGCCGGAAAAGCCCTATGATGTCGGCATCCCCAAGCTCAGGTGAAACCACCTTCTGGGACGCTGACACTGCACGGATGGCCTGTATCCTGTCACGTACAAGAGCAGCCTCCTCGTAACGCATGTCTTCGGAAAGTCCCTCCATCTTCTTCTCGAGCGATGCGATCAGTTTCCTGTTCTTTCCCTCAAGAAGCAGTTCCACCTCCCGTATCATCTGCAGATATGCCTCACGGTCAACCTCTCCCGAGCACGGACCGATGCACTTCCTGATCTGAAACTGAATGCACGGCCTCATTCTTTTCTCCAGGGAATATTTGCAGTTCGGGATGCGATAATGGTTTCTGATGAAGGCCAGGATATCCCACATTGCTCCGGCAGGAACATAGGGGCCGAAATACCGTGCGCCATCCTTCTGTATTCTCCGTACGACCTCGAGGCGGGGCCATTGCTCGTTGATGGTGAGCTTCAGGTAGGGATAACTCTTGTCATCCCTCAGAAGGATGTTATAGCGCGGCTTATACTGTTTTATGAGACTTGCCTCGAGGATGAGAGCTTCCAGCTCGTTGCCGGTCACCGTAAACTCGAAATCAGCAACGTTCCCCATCATGGCAGCCTTGCGCTCATCCAGGCCCGATGATTTTCGGAAATAGCTCCGGATGCGGTTCTTCAGGATCTTGGCTTTGCCGACATACAGGATAGCTCCCCGGTCGTTCTTGAACAGGTAGATGCCGGGCTTCGCAGGAACATTTGCAAGCTTTTTCAGCATGGAGTTATGGAAGAAAAACCTGACAGAATGGCAGAGGGCAGGGAGGCCAAGCTCACCACCCTGCCCCTGACACCCGCATCATGGCTGCATGCTTTCGCCGTTTTTTTGCTATTTGGCCGCAGCCTTCAGCTTCTGGATCTCAGCTTTGACGGCATCTGCATCCGGGGCGTTCGGCGCAAGCTCAAGGGCCTTTTCAAATTCCTTCATCGCCTGTTTGTTGTCGTGGAGATCATAGGCAAGTACCACTGCCATGTTCTTATGCGCATTAATATGCGCAGGATCTATTTCGAGGGCCTTCTTATATTCCCTGACGGCGATATCGGGTTTGTTGGCATTCCGGTAGCATGTGCCCATATCAACCCGTACGTTCACGTTCCTGGGGTCGAGCTCAAGCGCTTTGGTGTATGCATCTATCGCTTCCTGGTAGCGATGGGTATCCATCATGATGTTCCCAAGGTTTATCCATGCGTTCAGGTTCTTCGGGTCCTTCTTCACCTCTTCCTGCAGGAGTTTTGCCGTATCAATGCCCTGACCAGGCGCGCCGAGCCCTCCTTGCGGAACCTGTCCCAGGGGCGGCTGGAACTGCTGCGGCTCTTCCTTCTTCTGACAGCCAAAGGCAATGAATGCGGTCATCATAACCATCAATAAGATCTTTTTCATAACCACTCCTTATATATTTTTCTCTTCTGCCTGTTCTGTATTCTACCAAAATGTTACTGTTGTGAAAAGCAGCGAGAAGATTCGGCGCCCTGTGAATCGCCCCTCAGACGGGCCGGTCAGGATTTCTCACCACGCAGCACAAGGACTGCTAGGCAGAGTACGTGTTCTCTCCCCCGCCGCCTGCCACTCTGCGTCATGCATCTTTGTCCAATTCCTCCATCACCCTCTGATAACAATCAGGACAGTAGCTGTGCGTAAACTCTGCCTCGGAATGTTCCCTGATATACGACTCTATCTGTTTCCAATACCCTTTATCATCGCGGATCTTTTTGCAGGCCGCACAGATCGGCAATAATCCCCGCAGGGTCTTAATATCCTGTAATGCACCCCGCAGTTCACTGATGAGCCTTTCCTTTTCATCCTCTGCCCTCCTGCGTCGCTGTAGATATTCATCGGCCCGGTATATGCTGAGGATAGCAACGGTAACCAAAACAAAGGCCAGGATAAAAATAAGGCCGCTGGAACGATTCAATAGGGCATGAAGCTTCGTGTTTTCGACTGAAATGTTATAGTACACCTCGAAAATACCGACTAATTTATTATTCTTCAAAATGGGAAGGTAGGTCTCTACAACATCAGCAGGCATGATCTGCTTTTCAAGAGACTGCGCACCTTTGCCTATTTCTTTCATGCGGGACTTAGATAAGGCAACAATCTCCTGAAAATAGTCCTCCTGATTTTTCGTGCCGATCTCCTCAGGACTGGAGGAATAGAGGATCTCGCCTGTCGGCAGAAAAATCTTCAACTTGATCACGTGCTGGTCTTTTTCGATCTCCTTCACCTGCCGGAGAAAAAGATCACTGATGGCCTTTTTCGTTAATGCGTTCTCTTCGGTAATAAGCAGCAGGGAGAGGTACGTTGCGATGCGACTAACCTCAGCATATACATTTTCCTTATGCAGTGCGGTAAATGCCGGATGCTGGTACATATACGCATAGAGAGGAAAAGCAATAATGATCACCACGGACACAAGAAGAATGATCCTGAGAAGGTTCGATTTCGGCATTCTTTCAAACAGATTATCTTACAGAATCAAAAAAAATCAACAGGGCCCCATGGATGGCCCCTGGCGGGTGCTCTGTCGACGGCATCGGTACCGAAGAAGAGCAATGGTATAAGACTGCAAGAGGATGCTATCTTCCACTGCCGATGTATATACTTTTTTTGCACGTGCTGATTATAATTTTCATGCGCACAACACTCGTTGCGGAGGAGGCACTATGGCAGGAATAACGATCGGCATTATCGGCGGGTCCGGCATGGATGATCCGAAGCTGATGAAGAACAAGAAAGAAAAAAAGGTCAAGACCCCCTACGGCAGTCCGTCATCCCCCCTGACAACCGGGACGATCGGCGCTTTCGATGTCGTGGTCCTCGCCCGCCACGGCAAGGACCATTCGGTTTATCCTACGGGAGTCAATTATCGGGCGAATGTCTCTGCGCTCAAACAGGAGGGCTGCACCCACATTCTGGCGACCACTGCCGTAGGCTCACTGAGGAAAAAGATCCAGCCGGGCGACCTTGTCTTTGCCGATCAGTTCATTGATTTCACCAAACAGCGGAATCTGACGTTTTTCACGAAAAAAGAGGTCGTCCACACGCCCATGGCAGAGCCATTCTGCAGCGATCTGCGGACCCTGCTTATCAAATCTGCCCGTGAACTGAAGCTGCGTCACCACGGACGCGGCACGGTCGTTACGATCGAGGGTCCCCGGTTTTCGACCAAGGCCGAATCCCATATGTTCCGGTTGCTTGGCGCCGATGTGATCAACATGTCGACCGTCCCGGAGGTGATCCTTGCGCGGGAGCTCGGCATCTGCTATCAGACGATCGCCATGTCAACGGACTATGACTGCTGGAAAGATGACGAAGAGCCGGTTACGTGGGAGATGATCCTGGCGACCATGCAGAAAAACGCGGACAACGTTAAGAAGTTACTGCTGAAGACAATCGGGAAGATGAAGTCCGTGCACAGCCGCTGCTGAAAAAGGAGGAGACCATGTCGATCAAATCACGGATACGCACCATACCTGACCACCCCAAGAAAGGGATCATGTTCAGGGACATCACGACGCTCATCAAGGACCCGGTCGGGTTCCGGCTGGTGATCGANNCGCGTGCTGGTGGTCGACGACCTGCTCGCCACCGGAGGGACAGCGCTCGCTGCTGCCGCGCTTATCGAGAAACTCGGAGGGATCGTTGCCGAGATGGCCTTCATCGTGAACCTGCCGGACGTCGGCGGCGCAAAGAAGCTCGCGAAAAAGGGATACAAGGCATATTACCAGACCGAATTTGAAGGGGATTAGTCAGCCGGCAGGGACGCATCAATCGCCTCCGCCGCAGGGGCAGGAGGTCTCACAGACATGCAGTATTGCCGCTGAGAGGCGTTCTTCGTCGGTGTCCGAGAGAACATGGCATATGCCTGTTTCGGAATGAATATTACAAAGGGCAAAAATGCCTGCCCGGACGGCAACAATCCTTCCAGAAATTGCAACCGATTTTTTCCTTAACCTGTTTCTTTCCTTTCTTGCTCAACTCCCGGAAAAAATGGGCGTCTCAGAGAGTCTTTCCTTCTGGGTAAGACCAATGGGCAGAAGAGGGTAAGTCCGTTTGCCCGGGAGAAGCAAAAAGCAATGTGCAGGGGGTACTGGGGCAGTTGAGATTGCAAAACTATGGAATCGTAATACGCCCTTTCATAAGAATCAACAATCTGTCAGCGAGCCTTTCTGCTTGCTGCCTGTTATGAGTCGTCAGGATAATTGTTGTCCTGCCCTCTTTCTTGAGATTCAAAATAATCTCTTCTATAATCTCCCTGTTCCTGACATCGACAAAGGCAGCAGGCTCGTCGAGGAACAGCATCTCCGGATTGATGACGAGTGCCCGTGCAATACCGAGCCGCTGCGTCTCGCCGCTCGAAAGTGTGAGGGCAGCCTGTTTTTTCTTATGCCCCAGACCGACAAAATCAAGCATACGATTCACGCGGTCGCGGATCGCCGCTCTTTCAAGGCCTCGTATCTTAAGGCCGTATGCCACATTATTGAATACGGTTGTATTGAAGACACCGATCTTCGGGAGTACCAGGGTAATCCTTCTCCGTAGTTCAATATCATGAGGCAGGATCAGGCCGTGGGACAGATAGACTATCTCCCCCTGGTCGCAGGGTTCAAGCAGTGCGCATACTCTCAGGAACGTGGATTTCCCGCTTCCGTTGTCGCCCATAAGGGCGTAAATCCCGTTTTCATCACATGAAAACGATGCCCCTTGCAAAACCGGCGAACCGTTATATGCTTTCCGGATGTCGGAAATCTTCAGGAGCAGGCTCATGAGCGCACTCCGACCAGCCCCCGCTTCTGCACAACGTGAAGTGCGAGGTTAATGAGGAGTGAAATGCCAAGGAGGATAATGCCGAGGGCAAGCGCAAGCTCGAAGTTTCCCTTGTCCGTTTCCAGTGCTATCGTCGTCGTCATCACTCTGGTAAAACCGGCGATATTGCCGCCGACAATAAGTATTGCACCCACTTCTGCCATTACCCTTCCAAAGGCTGCAATGATTGCTGACATTATGCCGTAGCGGGCCTCCCGTATGATGGTCACCGAGGTCTGGAAAGGGGTTGCTCCCAACGTCAGGGAAGCCTGCTTTATCAGGGGATCAACGCTGATAATCGCAGAATGGCTGAGCGATGTCACGATCGGGAAGGCAAGGATGCTCTGGGCGATGACCATTGCTGTTGGGGTATAGAGCAGCGCCATGAAACCGAAGGGTCCGCTCCGCGATAACAAAAGGTAGACGAAGAGGCCTACAACTACCGGTGGCAGCCCCATAAAGGTATTGAGCAGACTGATCATCAACCCTTTCAAGGGGAATTTCCTGAATCCGAAAAATGCGCTCAGGGGAAGTCCGAGCAGGGTAGAGATGACAAGGGCGGTTCCTGAGACCTTGACAGAGAGCACAATAATGGCGAGCAGTTCTGCATTGAGATGCAGAATCAGCGAAAATGCCTTGCTGAATCCATCCAGTATTGAAGTCACTGTTACACCAGACAAAAGGAGAGAGGCAACGGAACATCAGAGAATAATCCCCTCAATCCTTGCCTCTCTGCCAAGAGATGCTGCTTCGTCATTCTACGATTCCGATAACAATATTTCCGGGTATTTCGCGCTGTGATCTCATCCCGGTCAATTCATCATGCTCTTTATTTTCAAACGCGCAAGAAGTTCGTCAATTTCTCTTTGTCCATACCATTGAAGGCACGACTGAAGACTCTTCACCAATTTTTTTGCTTTGTCCGTGCCGGAAACAAGAAAATCAGACAGTGTCCAAGCCTGTACCAATTCAAACCACATCCAGGCATTCCATGAAGAGAGGGATGGTGCATGATATGGATCTGTCGGATACTCTTCATGGCATGCGTGGGCGCTCGTAACCGCATAATCCCGGATAGCATCGATTATTTTGCTGATCTCCCTGACCTCAGGAAGAGGCATGGCGTTACTCTGCATTCGGATAAAAGAGCTGATTGCCCAAGCTATCTTTGAAAGAAGCTATCGCCTGCTGACCTTCCTTTGAGATCAGCCAATTAATAAACTCCATCGCTTCTTTATACTTCACGTGTTTATGCTTTTCCGGGTTAACCGCCATCACCCCGTATTGATTGAATAAAACCGGATCACCTTCAAGGACAATCACCATTTCGAGTTTGTCCTTATCTTTCGTCGCAAGCCACGTACCCCGGTCGGTGAGGGTATAGGCACGCTTTTCATTGGCTATCCGCTGGGTTTTCTCCATCCCCTGTCCTACTTCGAGATACCATTTCTGACCCTTCGGGTCTACGCCGACTTTTTTCCAGAGTGATAATTCCTTTGTATTCGTTCCTGAGTTGTCTCCCCGTGAAACAAAAGCGGCCCCGCTTTCAGCTATTCTTTCTAAGGCATCTGCAGCGGATTTCATCCCTTTGATCTTAGCCGGGTCATCGGCAGGCCCTATGATGACGAAATCGTTATACATGACGTCATGGCGATTGACAAAGAAGCCTTCGTCAACTGCCTTGAGCTCCTGCTCCTTCGCATGGACAAAGGCAACATCGGCATCTCCCCGCTTACCCATCTCAATAGCGGCTCCGGTACCGCGTGCAACAACTTTGACCTTTATCCCGATCTTCTTCTCAAACAGCGGAAGGATATAACCAAACAGTCCGGAATTCTCCGTACTCGTTGTCGATGCGCAGATGATCTCACTCTGCGCAAAGGCACTTCCTACGACAGTCAAAATCACGAGGAACGTAAGAAGCAGTATGGTCTTTTTCATTTTGCAACCCCCCTAATTGTGTGATAGTTGTAAGGTTTTTCCTTCCGGTGAATTGGAAAATAACAGCGGATCGCCGTTCGGCCCGAGAATCACGAAATCGTTGTGCATCACCAATCTCCGGTTCACCCCGTATCCTTCGGCAATAAACTTCTTCTCCCCGAAAAGATCATGGACAAAAAGGACGTCAGCTTCCCCCTTCTTTGCAATGCGTAATGCCTTTCCCGTTCCCACGGCAATAACCTCGACTGATAGGTTATACCGCGAGGATTTCTCAAACCTCGGGATCCAGATGTCAAAGAGTCCCGAATTCTGTGTGCTCGTCGTTGAGGCTATGACAAACCTCGTTTTTCGCTTCGCCATACGATATCCGCCCCCTTTCCATCGGTGGTCTATCTCAAAAGCAAACGTGTCTTTTTCTGCTGCCGCTGCAAATATGCTTGAAAGTCAGCGTAAAGCTCCCAAAAGAGAAGTATCGCCCTCGCCCCTTCCTTTGTAAGGCGGGCCCCGCCGCCATTTCTGCCACCCGTTGCCGCTTCCACAAGAGGCTTCGACGATTGTCTGTTCATCGAGTCAACAAGTTCCCATGCATGACGGTATGCCATTTTCATGGATTTGGCAGCTTGCGTGATTGAACCATGTTCCCGTATGCGCTCGAGAAGGATTATTCTGCCGTACCCGAGAAACGTTCCTTCTGTGCCGTCGATCCAGAGACGCCCGTGAAGGCCGGGGGAAGCTTCTTCTTTCTTGAGAGCATGCGCGTTCTTTCGCTGCATAGCGTAATATACTGGAGGGAATAACGAAAGGTCAATCCGGCAGGACGGGGGATAATAACGGGACACATTGCGATCTTGATAAGAGGGAGAATTTAGCGGTTGCGGCGTAAGCGCTTATCACGACGCAGGCTGCGAACACGATGCCTATTCGTCTGCGGCCGCTGCCTCTTCGATAAAGCTGCTGATCTTCTTGAGCCACCGGTATCTGTCCTCTATGAGCTTGCCCGGGGCCTTTGTCTTGAGCTCTTCCAGCGCTTCAGCTATCTTGTCGGAAATGCTCGCCGCGGTCTCCTCCGGGTTGCGGTGAGCCCCGCCCGATGGCTCCAGAATGATCTCGTCGATGATCTTGAAGCGGTAGAGGTCCTGGGCGGTCATCTTCAGCGCTTCTGACGCACGCGAGAAATCTTCAGGACCGAGGTCGTTGCCCTTTTTCCAGAGGATCGCTGCACAGCCTTCCGGTGAAATCACCGAGTAAACAGAATGTTCCAGCATGTAGAGCCGGTCAGCAACGCTGAGTGCAAGTGCTCCCCCGCTGCCTCCTTCGCCGATGACCACCGCAATAATCGGCACCCGCAGGCGTGACATCCGCATCAGACTGGACGCGATCGCCTCTCCCTGTCCGCGCTCTTCAGCCCCGATCCCCGGATAAGCCCCGGGCGTATCGATGAGGGTGATGATCGGCCGCTTGAATTTTTCTGCAAGCTCCATGAGCCGCATTGCCTTGCGGTAGCCTTCGGGATGCGGCTGGCCGAAGTTCCTGTGTATGCGCTCCTTTGTCCCCCTCCCCTTCTGATGGCCGATTATCACCGCCCGCATGCCGCTTTTGAGGGTAGCCAACCCGCCAACAATGGCCCTGTCATCAGCGAACCGCCGGTCGCCGTGAAGTTCTATGAACTGATCGGTCATGAGNNCTTCTTTTCCAGCTTCTTGATCTCGCTGGAAAGGTTGATGTCCTTGCCGTCCGAAAGCCGTTTCATCTCTTCTACTTTGAGCTCAAGCTCTTCGATCGGCTTCTCGAAGTCGAGATAATATTTGATCATGAAACCGTCACCGTCCCTCTGCCTACCATGGTTTCGAGCCTGCTCACCAGGGCCGCATCAGGTTTGATCGAAATACCCGTCGCTATGAGCGTATGGGAAGCATTGCCCCGGATCCTGAGATAGAGCTGACAATCACCGGGATATTCACGCACCAGCGATCGTAAATTCTGAAGATGTTCCGTGCCCCCCTCGGTGCTCTCCAGGGATATCTCCATCCTCTTCAGATTCTTTTTCCCGGCATCCTCAAGGCTTGATATCTCCAGCGCTCTCACCCGTACCCCTTTTTCATCCCTGTCAATGCTCCCTTTCACCAGGACCACCGCATCCTTCCTGATCAGCTGATATACCGTTTTATACAGGGATGAAAATACGATCACCTCGACGCTTCCCTCATCATCTTCGAGCGTCAGATATGCCATGAGCTCCCCTGACGACTTGACGTTCTTCTTCCTGACCGTTCGCAGTATGCCGCCGATGAGTATCTCGGCTTTGTCCGCGGCATGCTCAAGGGCAGATGTTTTCTGGGCCCTGAGCCGTGAAAGGGTGGTATCATATCGGGTAAGAGGATGGCCGGTGATATAAAAGCCCAATGCCTCCTTTTCGTTTTTAAGGAGCTCCGGTTCATCCCACTCTGCCGCTGCAGACACCTGCTCTTCGCCCTCGTCCCCGAACATGCTTACCTGGTTCGCGTTCCGCAAGCCCCTGCTGCCGCCGTTCAGGCAGTCGGAAACTGCCTGCATGGCAACTGCACGGAAAATGCCGAGAGAGTCGAATGCCCCCGCCTTTACCAGTCCTTCCAGAACTTTCTTGTTCACCTTCCGGGTATCGACCCTCGCGAGAAGGTCCGCGACCGATACGAACGGGCCTCCCGCCTCCCGCACCTCAAGCAGCACCTCTATTGCCGTCCCTCCCACGCCCTTCACCGCCTCGAGCCCGAAGCGTATGGAGTTGCCGATCACCCGGAACTCCCTGCCGGAAAGATTGATGTCCGGCGGAAGCATTGCTATTTTCATCTTTCTGCATTCATTGATGGACTTCACGATCTTGTCGGAATCGCTCATGTCAAGCGTGAGTGTGGCTGCCATGAAGGCGACCGGATGGTGCGCCTTGAGAAAAGCTGTCTGATAGGCGATGTACGCATAGGCCGCTGAGTGCGACTTGTTGAACCCGTACTGGGCGAAGGGCTCCATCATCTCAAAAAGCCGCTTCGCCTTCTTCTCGGTGATGCCGTTGTCGACCGCGCCCCTGATGAATACCTCTTTCTGCTTCTCCATCTCCTCGGCGTTCTTTTTCCCCATCGCCTTCCGGAGCAGGTCCGCCTGTCCCATGGAGAAGTTCGCGATCTTGTTGGCGATCAGCATGACCTGTTCCTGGTACAGGATGATGCCGTAGGTCTCGTCAAGGATCTCCTTGAGCTGGGGCATCATATAGGTGACTTTGGTATCGCCCTTTTTCCGCTTGATAAAGTCATCGATCCACTGCATCGGCCCGGGCCGGTAAAGGGCGACGAGCGCGATCAGGTCCTCGAACCGGTTTGGCTGCATCCTGACCAGGATATCCCGCATGCCCTCGCTTTCGAGCTGGAACACACCGGCTGTCTGGCCCGAACTGAGCAGTTCATAGGTCAGCCGGTCATCAAGCGGCATATTCTCAAGGGCCAGATCTCCGCCGGCCTGTTTGATATATTCCAGGGTCTTCTCGATGACCGTCAGGGTCTTCAGGCCGAGGAAGTCGAACTTGAGCAGGCCGACCTTCTCAAGCGCCTTCATCTCGAACTGGGTCACGATGCTTTCATCGGAAGGGTTTCGGTAGAGCGGCGCATAGTTCGTGAGCGGCTCCGGCGAGATGACCACTCCGGCCGCATGGGTAGAAGCATGCCGGTTCAGCCCCTCAAGTCGCATCGCGATCATGAGAAGTTCTCTGACGCTCGCGTCCGAATCGTATGCCTGTTTCAGCTGCGGCTCCATCTTCAGGGCATCTTCGATGGTCACCTTCGGATCATGCGGTATAAGCTTGGCGATCCTGTCTACCTCGGCATAGGGGATATCCATGGCGCGTCCGACATCCCTGATGGCCGCCTTTGCCTTCATGGTACCGAAGGTGATGATCTGGGCCACATGGTCTGCCCCGTATTTTCCTGCAACATAATTGATGACCTCCTGCCGCCGGTCCTGGCAGAAGTCAACGTCGATATCCGGCATGCTCACCCTTTCAGGATTCAGGAACCGTTCAAAGAGCAGGTTATACTTGATCGGGTCGATCTCCGTGATGTCGAGGCAATAGGAAACGAGGCTGCCCGCAGCTGAGCCTCTTCCCGGGCCGACCGGAATTCCCTGGCTCTTCGCGTGACGGATAAAGTCCCACACGATCAGGAAATAGGAGGTAAAACCCATCTTCATAATCATGTTCAGCTCATTAATGAGACGCTCCTGATAGAGCAGCGGGGCATCTTTGCCGATCTTCCGTTCAAGGCCGGTATGGGCAAGGCGTGAGAGAAACGTTCCGGTATCCTCTCCATCGTCAGCCTCGAACTGGGGAAGCAGGTTCTTGTGCTTGAGTTCCACATTGCATCGCTCGGCAATGATGATCGAGTTCCTGATCGCTTCCGGGACGTCCTTGAAGGTCTCTGCCATCTCCCGGGGAGACTTGAGATAGAACTCGTTCGTGCTGAACTTCATCCTCGTGCTGTCCTTGAGCGTCTTGCCCGTCTGGATGCA
>DKBO01000073.1 GCA_002448975.1 Nitrospiraceae bacterium UBA6898 | reverse complement strand
CCTGCATCCATTGTGTGGTACAGGAGTCACATCCTTAATAAGATTGATGTCAAGCCCTGCTGCCTGAAGCGCACGGATTGCCGACTCTCTCCCCGCTCCCGGGCCTTTCACGTACACATCCACCTGCTTCATGCCGGCATCAATGGCCTTTTTTGCCGCAGCCTCAGCGGCCATCTGAGCTGCATAGGGAGTCCCCTTTCGGGATCCCTTGAACCCCAGGTTACCGGAACTTGCCCACGTGATGACACCGCCAATCGGATCGGTGATCGTCACAATGGTGTTGTTGAACGTAGCCTGTATGTAGGCAGCACCACTGCTGATGCTCTTTTTGTCCCTCTTGACTCCGCGCTTCTTCTGAGCCATCCTTTATGCCTCCTTCTTCTTTCCGACTACAGCCTTCCTCGGACCCTTTCTCGTGCGAGCGTTCGTCTTCGTCCGCTGCCCTCTGAGCGGCAATCCGGCCCTATGTCTGATGCCGCGGTAGCAGCCGATATCCGTCAGCCGTTTCACACTCATGGAAATATCACGACGAAGGTCACCTTCTACCCGATAATCCCTCTCTAAAACTGCCCTTATCTTTACTGTGTCCTCATCCGTAAGATCCTTAACCCGGACATCCGGGTTTACCCCAATCTCTTCGAGTATCTTGCTGGAAAGTACACGACCAATACCGAAGATTCTGGTGAGACCGATTTCAACACGTTCATTCTTGGGCAGATCAACTCCGGCGATTCTTGCCAATGTAAACCTCCTTGCCTTCCTTAACCCTGACGCTGTTTATGCTTCGGGTTTTCGCAAATAATTCTGATTACACCTTTTCTCTTTATTACCCTGCATTTTGAACAGATTGGCTTTACCGACGAACAAACCTTCATGTCCTGACTCCTTGGTTCCTATTTAAACCTGTACGTAATTCTTCCCTTTGTCAGATCATACGGAGAAAGCTCAATGGTCACCTTGTCACCTGGCAGAATCTTAATGAAATTCATCCTCATCTTGCCGGAAACATATGCCAAAATGACCTGGCCGTTTTCAAGTTCCACCCTGAACATAGCATTGGGAAGAGTCTCAACGATGGTGCCTTGAACTTCGATATTATCTTCTTTTGCCATGAAACAAAAATTATACCCGCTCTAGCTCAGATTAGTCAATATTCTTGCCGCATTCGGCATCACTACAACGGTATGCTCGAAATGCGCCGACCGCCTTCCGTCCTGCGTCACGGCGGTCCATCCATCGTCGAGAACTCTTACTTCAAAGGTCCCGGCGTTGACCATCGGCTCTATGGCAAGGGTCATGCCCTGCCGCAGTCTGGGACCTTGTCCCGCGATCCCGAAATTCGGGACTTGGGGCTCCTCGTGGAGCTGCCTGCCGATGCCATGCCCTACAAAGGTTCTCACAACAGAAAAACCGTTCTTCTCGACATGTCCTTGAATTGCATGTGAGATATCATATAGCCTGTTTCCCTCAACAGCCATATCAATACCCAAGAACAGTGCTTCTTCGGTTACTCTCAGGAGTTTTGAAGTATTCGGATCAACTGCACCGACCGGAAACGTATAGGCAGCATCTCCAAAAAACCCTTCATAATATACCCCGATATCTATACTGATAATATCCCCTTCTTTCAGCTTCCTGGACGAGGGTATCCCGTGCACAACCACTTCATTGACCGAAGTACAGATGCTCGAGGGGTACCCTCTGTACCCCTTGAATGCCGACTTGCCTCCTAGTACCCGTATCCGCTCATCAGCAAACTGCTCCAGCTCTTTTGTCATTACCCCTGCGGTGATTACACCCTGCAGCGATTTCATGACATCAGCGACAATTTCACCCGCTTTTGCCATGGTCGCTATCTCCTGAGCAGATTTCAGGATTATCACGTGGCTCTCACTGTAACCCGTATCGTCACCGGCAGCAGGAACGCAGGCTTATTATGCCGCTGTGCTAGCTCTTTCGTCCCCTGAGCCTTCCCTTTTTTAAGAATCCCTCATAGGAACGGGTAACGAGATGTGACTCTATCTGGGACACCGTATCGAGCGCAACGCCCACTGCAATAAGGAGCGATGTACCACCGAAATAAAAAGGCACATTAAATTTCCGAATGAGCACCTCAGGGATTACGCAGACAATCGCAAGGTAAATTGCCCCCACAAAGGTAAGCCGGGAAAGCACGCGGTAGAGATACTCCGAGGTCTTCTGTCCTGGCCTGATACCGGGGATAAATCCACCGTACTTCTTCAGGTTGTCAGCTATATCTACAGGATTGAACACGATAGCGGTATAGAAATACGCGAAAAAGAATATCATGCCAACATACAGAAGTGTGTAGACAACGGTTCCCGGAGAAAGCTGCTTCGCAATAGTCTGGACCCAGGGAATCTCTATAAATCCGGCAACCGTTGCCGGGAACATGATAATGGATGAGGCGAAGATCGGCGGAATTACGCCTGCTGTGTTGATTTTAAGCGGAAGATGGGTCGACTGTCCTCCATAAACCTTCCTCCCGACAACGCGTTTTGCATACTGTACCGGTATCTTTCTTTGCCCCCGCTCAAGGAGAATAATCGCAGCGACAACAGCAACCATCATCGCAACGAGAAACACGACAAAGAACAGGTTCAGCTCCCCTGCCTGAACTAGTCGGATTGTGCTGATGATGGCATTCGGGAATCTGGCAACAATTCCTGCAAAAATTATGAGGGAAATGCCATTGCCGATACCCCGTTCCGTGATCTGTTCACCCAGCCACATNNGATATACGGCATGATGCCGAGCGCAAAGATTGTGACCCGCGAGAGCGCACCACCGGAGAACATATCGAAAAACCCCATAAAGGCTCCGGCACTCTGAGCGAGGAATTTGCTCAACGCCTCGCCATTAATTCCCGGGGTAGGGATATGACAGCCAATTCTGTAAACCGTCAGGAGCGCAAGCGTGAAAAAAATACGGTTCTTGAGTTCCTCGACCTTAAAGATGTTCTGTACGCGTGAAAGGAAGTTCAAGCTAGAGCACCTCTGCCTTTCCGCCTGCTGCCTGAATCTTGGCCGTAGCAGAATCGCTGAAGGCATCAGCCCTTACGGTAACGGGCCCCTGCAGCATGCCGTTTCCAAGCACCTTGAGCCCGTTCTTCATGTCCTTGATGACGCCGCGGTCGATGAGCAGTTCGAGAGTTACCGTCCCTTCAGATCTCAGCTTTTCAATAACATCAAGGTTCACAATAGCATATTCGACCCCAAAATTGTTCGTGAATCCCCGTTTGGGAAGTCTTCTCTGGAGAGGCATCTGGCCGCCTTCGAAGCCAGCACCCTTCGGTCCGCCCGAGCGCGCTTTCTGACCCTTATGTCCCTTGCATGAGGTCTTCCCGTGCCCTGAGCCGAACCCTCTGCCAACTCTCTTCCTTCTTTTCCTGCTGCCGGCAGCAGGCTGTATATCTTCAATTCTCATTGGATACGAACCTCCAGCTATTTATCTGCACGTTCCACCGTGACGAGATGAGAAACCTTGTGGACCATTCCCCTGATCGCCTCATTCTCGTCTCTCATGATGGTGCTGCCTATCTTTCTGAGCCCGAGCGCACGCAGGACCTTTTGCTGCTTCTCCGGTATTCCTATATAGCTTCTCTTCAGCGTAATCTTCAGCATCAGCTCACTGCCTCCTGTGCCTCTTCTTCACTTCTGCCCCGAAGCTTCGCTACAACATCGGGGTCTTTAAGATTCAACAGACCATCCACGGTTGCCTTGACGGTATTATACGGGTTGCTGCTGCCGAGGGACTTCGCAACTATGTCCTGGATCCCGGAAACCTCAAGGATGGCCCTGACAGCACCACCCGCGATAAGTCCCGTGCCTTTCTGGGCAGGGTTCATAACCACGCTTCCGGATCCATATTTACCGATTATCCTATGGGGAATTGTCCCGTCCCTGAGCGGGAATTTCAGAAGGGATTTTTTTGCCTGCTCAACAGCCTTACGTATCGCTTCGGGCACTTCGGTTGCCTTGCCTTTACCGATGCCGACCGTGCCTTCGCCGTCGCCGACCACAACAAGAGCAGCGAATGAAAACCTTCTTCCGCCCTTNNTCCTTCCGGGTCAATCCTTCCCACCTTACCTCCTTACAACGCGTTCGATCATCATTAAAATTCGAGCCCTGCTTCACGGGCTGCATCTGCAAGGGCCTTGATTCTTCCATGATATAGATAACCGCTCCTGTCAAAGACCACCTGTTTGATACCCTTTTCAGCCGCCTTTTTTGCGATGAGGCCGCCAATTTCCTTGGCCATCGCAATGTTGCCTTTCTGCTTGACATTCTTCAATGAACCATCCAGGCTCGATGCAGCGGCAATCGTAATACCCTTGGAGTCATCGATAATCTGCGCATACACATGATTCAAGCTTCTGTATACAGAAAGCCTGGGCCGTGCAGCAGTGCCGCCTACCTTTTTTCTAATGCGCTCATGGCGCCTCTGCTTGCCTATTGCCTTGCTCTTTGCCAAAATCTCCTCCTGATTCAGGCCCATGATTTCCGTCCATGAGCCAAATACCGACAACTATTTCTTGCCCGTTTTCCCTACTTTGAGCTTCAACCTTTCACCCGAGAACCTGACACCCTTTCCTTTATAGATGTCCGGGCTTCTCAGCGACCTGAGGTTTGCAGCAGCCTGCCCGATCTTCTGCTTGTCAATGCCCGCCAAGGTTATCTGCGTCTGCTTCTGATCAACTGCCGCGGTAATCCCGTCCGGCAGAGGAAACTCAACGGGATGCGAATATCCAAGCGTCAGCATGATCTTTTTGCCCTGAACCTGCGCACGGTATCCAACGCCAACAATGTCAAGCACCCTTTGGTACCCGGCAGTGACACCGGTCACCATATTAGATATCAGGTTTCGTGTAAGTCCGTGCAGCGCTTTGTTCTTCTTTGTGTCGTCATCCCGCTCGACAACAACTTTGTTGTCCGCGACCTTGACCGTTGTCCCTAACGGGAACGCCCACTGGAGCTCTCCTTTCGGACCCTTCACCCTTATTGTGTTATCCAGTAATGTGACATTCACTCCCGCTGGAATATCTACTGGCTTTTTCCCGATTCTTGACATCCCGCTTCTCCTTTTACCAGATGTAGCAGAGCACTTCACCACCAACTTTTTCGCGGCGGCATGTCCTGTCGCTCATGATTCCCTTTGATGTCGTGAGGATGGACATCCCGACGCCACCCATGACCATGGGAACCGTATCATGACCGACATAGACCCTTCTTCCCGGTTTGCTTATTTTCTTCATGCCGCTGATAACGGCCTCTTCTTCCGGCGTATATTTGAGCGTTACGCGCAATATTCCCTGTTTCTTGTCCTTCAGGATTTTATATGCCCTGATGAAGCCCTCTTCTTTCATGATCTTGGCGATCTCCAGTTTCATCTTTGAGGCAGGAATATCGACCTTCTCGGCCCGTACCATAACCGCATTCCTTATCCTTGTCAGCATATCTGCAATCGGGTCAGTTACCATCCGTCACCTCTACCAGCTTGATTTTGTAACCCCGGGAATCTGCCCCCGGAGCGACTCATTTCTGAAACAAATCCTGCACATCCCAAATTTCCTGAGATAGCCCCTTGGCCTGCCGCAGACTTTGCATCTGTTGTGTGCCCGCACCGCAAACTTTGGCGGCCTCTTTGATTTTTCTATCATGCATGTCTTTGCCATGAATTAATACCTCGCTTAGTTTCTAAAAGGAATGCCGAAGTGACGAAGGAGGGCTTTGCTTTCCTTGTCTGTCTTGGCGGATGTGCATATGATAACGTCAAGTCCGTGGACCATTTCCACCTTGTCATAGTCTATCTCCGGGAAAATGAACTGCTCCCTGAGGCCGAGTGCGTAATTGCCCCTTCCGTCAAAAGACTTTCCGGAGATACCCCTGAAGTCCCTTATCCTCGGCAGGGCAATGCTGATAAGCCTGTCGAGAAACTCATACATGGAAGCTCCCCTCAACGTGACCTTGCATCCGATCGGCATGCCCTTCCTGAGCTTGAATGTGGCAATCGATTTCTTCGCCTTACAGACGACAGCTTTCTGTCCCGTTATTGCTGCAAGTTCCTTCTGTGCTGCTTCTAGGAGCTTGATATTCTGGATAGCCTCGCCGAGCCCTACATTAAGCACAATCTTCTGGAGCTTCGGTACCTCCATGATGTTCCCGTAGGAAAAATCCTTCATCATGGTGGGGATAATCTCTTTTGCGTACTTTTCTTTCAGTCGTGGAGTCATTATCAGTCAATGACCTCCTTACATTTTTTGCATGTCCGGTGCCTTTCACCGCTCTCGAGCACAGTTACCGCCACCTTGGTCATCTTGCTGCACTTGGGGCAGGATAGCATGACATTAGATATTTGAACGGGAGCCTCTTTCTCGATGATGCCGCCCTGGGAGTATTTCTTGTTCGGCTTCATATGTTTCTTGATAATATTGATCTTCTCCACCAGGACCTGGTGCTTATCTTTCTTCACTGCCAGGACCCGTCCTTTTTTGCCCTTTTCCTTTCCGGCAATTACCACAACGGTGTCTTCTTTTCTTATTCCTAGACTCATCTCTCCTCCTACAGCACTTCAGGAGCAAGGGAAATTATTTTCATGTACTCTTTCCATCTTAGCTCTCTCGCTACTGGTCCGAAAATTCTCGTTCCAAGGGGTTCACCCTGGGCATTGATAAGGACAACGGCATTCTGATCAAAGCGGATATAAGACCCGTCAGGTCTTCTTGAATCCCTCTTCGTTCTCACGACCACACCTTTGACAACAGCGCCCTTCTTGACGTTGCCTTCCGGTATAGCCTCCTTGACGCTGACGACGATGATATCGCCCAGGCCGGCATACTTCCTCTTGGACCCGCCCAGAACCTTCACGCACTGAACCCGTTTCGCGCCTGAATTGTCTGCTACCTCAAGGATACTCCGCGGCTGNNTTGAACTTGGACACCTTCTTTACCGTCTTTTTGTAAACGGGATGCTGAAACAGTCTCGTGACAGCGACGACGACAGTCTTGTCCATCTTGTTGCTGATAACTTTCCCTGCATAGACCTTGTTAATCATGGTTCCCTTCCAGATCCTTTTTATGAAGCTTTACGCTTGTTTTTTTCCGTTATCACCGTCAGTATCTTTGCGATGTCTTTTTTGATCGCACGGATACGCATCGGGTTTTCGATTTCACCCGTTGCCTGCTGGAACCTGAGGTTGAAGAGTTCCTTTCTCATGTCCTGCTCCTTTTTCCTGAGCTCATCTATGGTCGTCTCGCGAAACTCTGCTGCCTTCATTGCACGCTTTCCTCCCTCTTGACGAACTTCGTTGACAGGGGAAGCTTGTGGGATGCAAGCCTCATCGCTTCTTTGGCAACGGCCTCGGTCACACCCGACATCTCATAGATTATCCGCCCCGGCTTGATGACAGCGACCCAGTACTCAGGAGCCCCCTTTCCCTTGCCCATTCTCGTCTCGGCAGGCTTCTTGGTGATCGGCTTATCGGGAAAAATTCTGATCCAGACCTTGCAACCCCTTTTGACATGTCGGTTGATGGCAATTCTTGCTGCCTCAATCTGCCGGGAAGTTATCCAACCCGGCTCCATCGCTTTAAGTCCATATTCACCGAAGGAAACCTCGGCACCGCGGTATGCTTTGCCGTTCATGTTTCCCTTCTGCATCTTCCTGAACTTTACTTTTTTTGGCATTAACATAACGTATACCCCTTATATGACAGCTTTCTGCATATCGGTCTTGACCACCTCCGGCAGAACATCGCCAAGGTACACCCACACCTTCACGCCTATAACGCCGTAGGTAGTGCGAGCCTGGGCAAACCCGAAGTTTATGTCGGCCCTGAAGGTATGCAACGGTACCCGGCCTTCGCGGTACCATTCTGTCCTCGCTATTTCTGCTCCTGCCAGTCTTCCCGAGCAGGTGATCTTGATACCTAAAGCGCCGAACCGAAGCGCTGATGATACAGACTTCTTCATTGCCCTTCTGAACGCAACACGTTTTTCGAGCTGGAGAGCGATATTCTCCGCAACCAGCTGGGCATCGATTTCCGGCTTTCTTATCTCCTTGATATCTACGGAGGCCTGCCTGCCGCTCATTGCCTCAATATCCTTACGAAGTTTTTCCACCTCCGAGCCCTTCTTGCCGATGATGATCCCCGGTCTGGCGGTATGAATAATGAGGCGGATCTTCTGGCCCGCCCGCTCAATCTCTATCTTTGAAACACCCGCATGGAACAGCCTCTTCTTGATCTCCTTGCGAATTGCAATGTCTTCGAGCAGTTGGTCAGCATACCCCTTCTTGAGATACCAGCGTGAATCCCATGTCTTGGTGATGCCCAGCCTGTTTCCTATTGGATGTGTCTTCTGGCCCAAAATCTCCTCCTGATTATTTTTCCGTTAATACCAGTGTAATATGGCAGGTTCTCTTCCTGATCACATTTGCCCTGCCCATTGCTCTCTGTTCAACCCTCTTCATGGTGGAACCTGCATCGACGAATGCCCCGCTGATCAACATGGCTTCGGAATCGATGTTGGCATTCTTCTGCTCAGCATTCGCCATCGCAGTCTTGAGGATCTTCTCGACATACCGCGCTCCTCTATAGGGCATGAATCTCAGGGTGATAAGTGCCTCCCCTGCCTTCTTNNTATTTCTGTATTGCTTTTGCATCCATGGAATCAGCCCTTTACCGTTGTAGTCTTGCCTGAGCCTGAATGGCCCTTGAATGTCCGCGTAGGCGCAAACTCTCCCAGCTTGTGCCCGACCATATTCTCTGTCACATATACCGGGATAAACTTTCTGCCATTGTGCACTGCAAAGGTATACCCGATGAAATCAGGCAATATCATAGAACGTCTGGACCAGGTCTTAATCAGCTTCTTATCTCCGGAAGAGATCATTTCCTGCACTTTCTTCATCAGACTGTCATCCACAAATGGACCTTTCTTCAATGACCGTGGCAATTTACTTCCTCCTCTTGACTATGAACGTGTTAGTCCGTTTGTTACGCCGTGTCTTTATACCCTCGGGCACTCCCCATGGTGTGCATGGTGGCCTGCCGCCGGAACTTCTTCCTTCACCGCCTCCGAGCGGGTGATCGACCGGATTCATGGCAACACCTCTAACATGGGGCCTTCTGCCGATCCAGCGCGATTTCCCGGCTTTGCCGAAAGAAATATTCTCATGCTCGGGATTGCTCACCTGGCCGACCGTAGCCATGCACCGCGCCAGCACTTTCCGTGCTTCTCCCGAAGGCATCTTTATCTGGACATACTCCTCATCCTTGGCTATCAGTTGAGCGGAGGATCCTGCGCTCCGCACCATCTTGGCACCCTGTCCGGGTTTGAGCTCAATATTATGAATAAAAGTACCGAGCGGCATGTCGCTGAGGGGAAGGGCATTGCCGACCTTTATCTCTGCACCTTTTCCGGAAACGAGCTGTTCGCCCACCGTAAGCCCCACCGGTGAAATGATGTAGCGCTTGTCCCCATCCTTATAGTGCAGGAGCGCAATACGCGCAGATCTGTTCGGGTCGTATTCGATCGTCGCAACAGTTGCGGGCACTCCAGCCTTGTCCCTTTTGAAGTCAATGATCCGGTACTTTGTCCTGTTGCCCCCGCCCCGCTGCCATGCAGTGACACGACCTGAGTTATTCCTGCCGCCCGTCTTCCTGAGGGTTTTGACCAGTGACTTGAGCGGCGTGTCAGTGGTGACCTCCGCATAGTCCATGACTGTGCGGAACCGCTTTCCCGGTGATGTCGGATTGTATTTTTTAATTGCCATTATGCACCTTCAATGAAATCGAGTTTCTCGCCCTCTTTGAGGGTAATAAGGGCTTTTTTCCGCTCAGACGTCATGCCCGTGAATTTACCGTACCGTTTTACCTTACCGTGAGTCTTTATGGTTGCCACTTTTTCGACCTTTACCTTGAAGAGCTCTTCAACCGCTTTCTTGATCTCTATCTTGTTGGCATCAACTGCCACTTCGACGAGAAGCTTGTTCTCTGCCTCTTTGAGGGCACTTCCCTTTTCCGTGAATAGCGGCTTCTTAATCACATCATAAACGTTCTTCATTTTCTCCCTGCCTCCGCAAGCATCTCGACCGCCTGCTTCGTGATCAACAACCTGTTGTGCACTGCCACTGCATAGGTATTCAGGTCAGTGACTCTCATGACCGTGACCCCCGGAATGTTCCTCGCAGAGAATAGAATACTTTCGTTCTTCTCAGGCAAAATTACAAGCGTGGTTTTGCCATCAAGACCAAGTCTCTTCAGGAGCGCTACCATGTCTTTTGTACGGGGTTTTTCAAAGGAAATGCTATCGATCACCGTAATCTCTCCATCGGCATACTTTGCGGTCAGCGCACCATACAAAGCCACCTTCTTTGCCTTTTTGGGAAGGCTGTACGAATAATCCCGCGGCTGGGGCCCAAATATCGTTCCCCCACCTTTCCAGAGTGGTGAACGGCTGCTTCCCGCCCTTGCACGGCCGGTACCTTTCTGCTTATAGGGCTTTTTCCCTCCGCCGCTAACCAAGCCCTTGGTCTTTGTTGCGTGGGTGCCCTGACGCTGATTCGCAAGGTAGTTGACTATCGAATCGTGCACAGTACCCTGCTTTATGGAAACGCTGAACACCGTCTCAGGGAGGGTTAGCTTTCCCACGGATGAATTGTTTTTATCTTTTATATCGATCTCTGCCATCTTAATTATCCTTTCTTATTTCGAGATAGGTCCCTTTTGACCCGGGGACTGCACCCAAAATGAGAAGAAGGTTCTGNNCCTTTGTTCTTCCATACCCTCGAGGGGAAAGAGCTAGCGCCGATAGAGCCCGGCGCCCTGTAGAACATGGAACCGTGGGATGCAGGACCGCCCTTATAGTTGTGCCGCTTCATGACGCCCTGAAACCCCTTGCCTTTTGAGATGCCAGAGACGGAGATGACATCGCCCTTCTGGAATTTTTCTACGGTGATCATTTCGCCGACCTTCAGGTCAGACATGGGGAACTCCTTAAGAAGCCGGTACAGGCCCACACCCACCTTGCGGAAGATGCCTTTCATGGCCTTGTTCACATTCTTCTCTTTCTTCATCTCACCGAATCCGACCTTTACGGCCTCGTATCCATCATGATCTTTGGTTTTGATCTGCACGACGCAGCATGGCCCGGCCTCGACGACAGTCACGGGATACATCCTGCCGCTTTCATCAAAAACCTGGGTCATCCCAAGTTTTCTGCCAAGAATCCCTGTCATA
>DKBO01000081.1 GCA_002448975.1 Nitrospiraceae bacterium UBA6898 | reverse complement strand
GTCTTGCCATAGCCGACGTCGCCGCAGAGGAGCCTGTCCATGGGCTGGTCAGACTCCATATCACGTTTTATATCCGCAATTGCCGCGGCCTGGTCGGGCGTCTCCTCGTAGGGGAAGAAACTGTCGAATTCCCGGTGGAGCTCCGTATCAGCACTGAAGGTGAATCCCCGCGCAATCTTTCTGCCGGCATACAGGGCAACAAGTTTTTCTGCGAGTTCATGGACCTTTTTCCTGGCGCGTTCCTTCTTCTTCTCCCAGGTCTTGCCGCCCAGTTTGTCCATATGCGGGACGATTCCCTCTTCTGCGCGGTATTTTGAGAGCGCCTGAATGTTCTGGATCGGTATGTAGAGTCTTCCGTCCAGGTATTCGATCTGCATCAGCTCTAGTTCGGTCGAACCGCTCTGCCTCCGCGCAATGCCCGAGAATTTCCCGATGCCATGGTCACGGTGAACGACAAAGTCTCCCGGCATGATATCATCGAGAGATGCCAGAAGGTTTGAGACTCTCGACGTTTTCTGCTGGCGATGGAGGTGGCGCTCTCCGAATATCTCCCGTTCGGTCAGGACAAGAAGGCCCTCAAGATGAAGACCGGAGGAAAGCCTCCCCTGGGTGACCGAAAGCCTGCCGGCAAAGGTGGACAGGTCTTTCAGCTCGACCGAGGGCAGCATGATATCCTTATCCCGGAAAAGGTCGCGCAGCCGCTCGGCCTGGCCAGCAGACGGCAGGACGATCATCACCCGGTCTGTTTCAGAAAGTTGTGCGATCGTCCCGGGCAGATCGTCAAGGTTTTTCCGTTCTCCGGGAAGGATGCCCAGGCCCTGGACAGAAAGGAGACCGGCATCTCTTTGGCGCATCTGCCGGGATGTCCCCGGGGACTCTTCGTCAGAGAGGGCGCCGGCCTCGAAGGAATAGCGGGAGAGATAGGTAAGCGGATCAGGAAGTGAATCTTTATCATCCGGCAAAAAAAGGCAATAGTACCGTCTGTCACCGGCGATATCCGTGAATTTCCAGCTCAGCTCCGGTTCCCGGGCCGGAAAGACCGTGATCTCCTCGATATCCTTCACAGACTTCTGGGTCCCGATATCGAACATCCGGAGCAGTTCAATCTCATCGCCGAAGAACTCTAACCTGACAGGGTATTCCGCTGTTGCGGGAAAGAGATCGAAGATCCATCCCCGTTTGCTGTAATCACCTTTTTCCATGACCATGGGTAAGGCCCGGTATCCGAGATCGACCAGGGCCTCTTCAAACCTGTCCCGCTCCCGACGCTCGCCGCGTTTCACCCTGATCAGCTGCTCATCCAGCAGTTCCTTGTCCCAGAACGCCGCATGCAGGTTCGCGAAAGAGGTTACGAGAGAGTCCCCGGGCCCCAGGGTAAGCAGAACCGCAGCCCGTTCACCCGAGCGCTCAGGGCCTTCTGCATCGGGGATGAAACAGACCCCTCCTCCGGAAAATATGGTCCGGTAAAAGGCTATATCCTGTTTCAGCGTCTCCGCACTCTGGCTGTCCTTCTCTATGGCGGCAAAGGGCTGCGGGTCCAGCGCCAGAAGGAGCGCGGCCGATGATCCGGGAAGATTATAGATCCGGTCGTTTTCCCGGAGGAGCGGGAGCAGTCTGCTGTTCAGCGATGAGAGGATATCCAAGGTTACGAGACGGATCGAAGGATTTTTTCTATGGTCTTTGTGGTCGAAAGGCCTTTGACATAGGCAAGGCTGCGGGTCTCTTTGGCGATATCAGAACCGACGATATCCTCTTTTTTCCAGTCTCCACCCTTAACCAGCAGATCGGGCCGTACGGTCTTGATGAGGTTGTAGGGTGTCTTCTCGCTGAATATGACGATGTAATCCACCGCAGCGAGGCCCGCCAACACCTCTGCCCGGTGCTTCTGGCTGTTCACCGGCCTTCCCGGCTTCAAACCCGCCACAGACCTGTCTGCATTCAGCCCGACAATGAGCACATCACCGAGTTTTTTTGCCCGGTTCAGGTAGCGCACATGCCCTGCATGGAGGAGGTCAAAACAGCCGTTCGTAAAAACGATCTTTTTGCCTTGCTTCCTGAGGCGGGCTGATATTTTTCCTATCGCCTGCCGGTCGCATACCTTTCCCATGTTATGTCCGCATCTCCCCGAGCAGCTCTTTTGCCTTTTCGATGATCGACCGGTCACCGCGGTAGGTTACGGTTTCAAGGGCGGTCTCGAGGGGGTACCACGCTGCACCGTCCACCTCGGCATCATGATCTGCCGTGTCCCCGCTTACATAATCCATAAGATAGAAAGAGACCGTCTTCCTGCATTTCGTGTTCTCCTCACGGATGTAGTACCAGTAGGAAATATCACCCAGCCTCCCGATGATCCTGCCGTTCAGCCCTGTCTCTTCCCGGACCTCTCTGACTGCCGCCATCTCGGGCGTCTCACCATGGTCGACAACGCCCTTGGGAAGACACCATGCAGTCCCCCCTTTCACCGATACAAGGGCTATTTCCAGGCTGCCGTCAACATTTCTGTAAATCACGCCTCCTGAAGATGTCTGCGTTTTCAAAGCCGCAGGGCGTATCATGTCTGTTGCTGCCCGGTCCCGCCGCTCACCGCAGCCATGATATCGTCCCTCAGGCGAAGGGGTTTCATCTGCGGATTTACGCACCCGAGCCGGACTGTAGCGTCGACGAGCTTCTGGCCGGTCGCATCCCTTCTTATCTCGTGGCGGAACGTAATGGATGCCGGGCCCGCACGCTCTACGAGCGTTTCGATCATAAGGATATCGCCGTATCTGCCGGGGGACAGGTACCTGAGGGACGCCTCGGCAACAACGAAGAAAAAACCCTCTTCCATAAGCTGCTGCATGCGAATGCCACGGGATTCAAGAAATTCCGTCCGGGCACGTTCACAGTATTTCAGGTAGTTCGCGTAATAGACAACACCGCCGCAGTCAGTGTCCTCGTAATAGATCCGTATCTTCAGGACGTGTGCCACGGTCAGAAGGTCTTTCCGGTCAAGAGCCTCACAATATCATTGTAGAAGGCAAAGGCCATGAGCAGGAGCAGAAGTGCAAGTCCGATCCGCTGCGATACCATGATCACTTTCTCGCTCAGCGGTTTTCTCCGCAGCGCCTCAATGCCCAGGAAAAGAATATGTCCGCCGTCAAGCACGGGGATCGGCAGCAAGTTCAGTATGCCCAGGTTTATGCTGATCACGGCCATGAAGGTAAAGAAGTTCATAGCGCCCTGGCTCGCCTGCTGACCGGCCATCTGGAATATCAGGATCGGTCCGCCGATGGTGTCCGCGGGGATCACCCGCTGGATGAGCTTGACGATCGAGACGAGGGTCAGGACCGAAATGTCCCACGTCCTCGCACATGCCAGCGAAAAGGACTCTGCAAACCCTTCATGACTTATTTCCGACTTTCCCGACGGTGTGATGCCGATAAGGCCAACTTCCTTATCCTCACCGAAAAGGTTCTTGATCACTTTTTTCTCCGGCGTTACTGAGAAGGATACCGACGTTCCGCCCCTGTTGACCGTTATGGCAAGTTTCTTGCCCGGCTGATCGTGGATAATCGCCGTCATCTCATCCCAGCGCGCGATCTTCCTGCCATCGATCGTCATGATCGTGTCACCCTTCATGATGCCCTGTTGTGCTGCGGGCGACCCTGCGGTGACCTCCCCGACCTCGGG
>DKBO01000011.1 GCA_002448975.1 Nitrospiraceae bacterium UBA6898 | reverse complement strand
CCATTGCCGTCCTAGCTGTATGTGTGGTTGCCGCTGCCCTTTCAAGCGCATTCGCAGGAGACCCGCTTCCCTCCTGGAACGACGGAGCGGCCAAGAAGAACATTATGGAGTTTGTCGGCAAGATAACCAAGCAAGGTTCACCCGACTTTGTCCCGATCCCTGAGCGGATCGCAACTTTTGACAACGACGGCACGCTCTGGTCTGAGCAGCCGATGTATTTCCAGTTGATCTTTGCGCTTGATCGCGTGAAGGCCATGGCCCCGCAGCATCCGGAATGGAAAGGCAAGGAACCCTTTGCCTCCCTGCTCAAGGGCGACGTGAAAGGGGCGCTGGCCGGTGGAGAAAAGTCCATAGCCGAGATCGTCATGGCCACGCACGCCGACATGACGACGGCAGAGTTCGAGAAGATCGTCAAAGACTGGATCGCGACAGCTAAGCATCCCAAGACAAAAAAACTCTTCACCGAGATGGTCTTTCAGCCGATGCTCGAACTGCTCGCTTATCTCCGCGCAAACGGCTTCAAGACATTCATCGTCTCGGGCGGCGGCATCGAGTTCATGAGGCCGTGGACGGAAAAGGTATATGGCATTCCGCCGGAGCAGGTCGTAGGCAGCAGCATCAAGACGAAGTATGAGATGCGTGATGGCAAGCCTGTGCTCGTCCGCCTGCCGGCCATCGACTTTATCGATGACAAGGCCGGCAAGCCGGTCGGTATAAATTCGCACATCGGCAGACGGCCCATCGCCGCCTTCGGCAATTCGGACGGAGACCAGCAGATGCTGGAATGGACTTGCCTCGCTGATGGCACCCGTTTCTGCCTCATTGTCCATCACACCGACGCCGAGCGGGAGTGGGCCTACGACCGCAAATCCCATATCGGCACGCTGGACAAGGCGTGGGACGAGGCTAACACCAGGGGCTGGACGGTCGTGGACATGAAGAAGGACTGGAAGGTAATTTTTGCATTTGAGAAGAAATGAGCAAGACTGTTCGGTACCGCAGTAACAACACAATTATAAGGGAGGAAAGAAGAATGACTCGAATGATTAATCGGAGGACGCTGCTAATGACTGTCGTCATGACTGTGGCGCTAAGCTTAATTGCACTCACTGCATGGGCTGCTGAGCAAAGCGCTGACGAGCTTGCAAAGGCGGCACAGAACCCGATCGCAAACATGATCAGCCTGCCGTTCCAGAACAACACCAACTTCAACGTTGGGCCTGAAAACAAGACGCAAAACATCCTGAACATCCAGCCGGTCATTCCGATCAAGCTTGGACCAAACTGGAACCTAATTACCCGCACGATCATGCCGATAATTTCACAACCTGCCTTTGGTCCCGGGCAGGATACCCAATTCGGTCTTGGCGACACGCTGTTTTCCGCCTTTCTCTCTCCCGCAAAGCCGGGAGAATTCATATGGGGTGTGGGACCGATCGTACAGTTGCCTACCCATACTGACGACAGGCTGGGCTCTACTGAGTGGGGGCTCGGCCCCACTGCAGTTGGCCTGCGCATAGACGGTCAATGGCTGTATGGCGCGCTGGTCAACAATGTATGGTCTTTGGGAGGGAACGATCAGAAGAAGTATAATAATTTCCTGGTCCAGCCTTTTGTTAACTATAACTTCGGAAAGACCGGAACATACCTTGTGAGTGCGCCGATCGCCACCGCTAACTGGAGGACAGGTGATTGGGTGGTGCCGATTGGCGGTGGTGTGGGACAAATATTCAAGATTTTCGGAAAGCAGCCGGTCAACGCGACAGTTCAGGCCTATTACAACGTCATCAATCCTGATGACATAGGACCTGAATGGTCAACTCGCTTTCAGCTGCAGTTTCTGTTCCCGAAATAAGGGAACAGCACGAGTCCCGGACCGGAGCGTCTGTCGTGATTAGTATGGAGAAAGTTAATGAAAAGCGGCAGACAGCGTTACGCATAGGCATATGGCTGCACGCCGGGTATATGTCAACGAAAGGAAGGATAATGACACTACGGAGATTCAGGATGTGGACTTCAGGATGCATGACGGTCTTCTTATTCGCAGCGATTTTGTCGTTCCAGACTGCGGCCGTGGCAGCTGATGGGAGCGGGAAGACGGCGACCACTGACTATGAGCGTCTTGCGGGGAAATGGCTAAGGCCTGATGGAGGGTATATCCTCGAACTGAAAGAGGTCGGGAAAGACGGGAGCCTGAAGGCCTCCTATTTTAATCCGAGGCCGATCAATGTTGCAAAGGCCGAGTGGCGGCGCATGGGCGACCGCCTTCAGGTCTTCGTCGAGCTCAGGGATGTGAACTATCCGGGCTCGACTTATACGCTTATTTATTCTCCGGAGAAGGATTTGCTGGAAGGGTATTACTTCCAGGCGGTGCAGGGCCAGACCTATACCATCCAGTTTATGAGGACGAAATGATAACCGCAGGAAAGACGGCCGGGCGGCGATCATCCGCCGCGACCCTCATAAGCGCGGCAAAGCCCATTGGCCCGGGCTGCAACCTGAACTGCGCGTACTGCGGTTATCTGCCCAGGGAGTAAACCAACCGAAACAGGCGGGAAAACAACATCCATCGGTTGAAAAAGGTCAGGGACATAAGATCAGACGAATTCTATATTGGCATGATGCCCGGCAGCGGAGGCGAGTTTGGCATCGCGCGTCAGCAAGGGCGCGTCGAGGGCTTCTGCCAGGGCAATATAGGCCGCGTCGTAGGCGGTCACATTGTGGCGGAGCTCCCAGATTCTGAGTAGAAACAAGTCATGTGGATAGCGGGTAAGCGGAAAGTCGGCGAGGTCCTCCATGGCCTGAAGGCCCCGGTTGGCAGAAAGTTCGCCGGTGAGGGCGTAACGACGAAGGACTTGGGCGACCTCGATATCGAGCAGGCAGGGCGCATGAAGCGTCTCCTGTCCATCGAGGAGTCGCTCGGCTATCCGGGAGCCCGAAGCCGTGGTGAGAAGCACCTCGATCAGAGCCGAGGCGTCTACAACGATCACCTGCCCTCTCTCTCAGCTCTGACGGCTTTGGCAGGTGGAACTTTGGTTGTTATCGGCGATCGCTGGGCGAGGCGGCTTCGCAGTTCGGCTGCGGTTGGGCGTTCTGCAATGCGTTGAACCTCCTGAAGGAGGTAGTCCGACAGAGAGCGTCCCGCCATGGCTGCCCTGGCCTTAAGCTTGCGATGCAGATCATCCGGGACGTGACGGAGTTGAATCATCTTTGACATGTTTTTATTATAGTTGCATGTGCTCCACATGTCAAGGAAGGAAGAATAAGGTTAAATAGGGTAAAGTAAGAGACAATAAAATGGATGATAGGGCGATGACTGATAAAGAAGAACATGCGCATAAACAGCACGCAGGTGCTGCGCAGGGCATCCATGTCGTAGCCAAGCCCATGGGACCGGTCTGCAACCTCAACTGCGAGTATTGCTTTTATCTCGAAAAACAGGCCCTCTTCGGTCCGGGCGAGCAGTACCGCATGTCCGACAAGGTCCTTTCCGCGTTCATCACCAACTACATCACCTCCCAACCCACCCCGGAGGTGGCGTTTGTCTGGCAGGGTGGAGAGCCGACGCTCCTGGGCATTGATTTCTTCAGGAGAGTCGTCGAACTGCAGAGACAGTTTTCAGGGGTAAAGACCATCAGCAACTCTTTGCAGACCAACGGAACACTTCTTACGGATGAGTGGTGCCGCTTCCTAAAGAAAAATAATTTCATGGTGGGCATAAGCCTTGACGGCCCGCGGGAGATCCATGATCGCTATCGCCGCGACCGCGAGGGAAAAGGGACCTTCGACCGGGTGATGCGGGGGCTGAGGCTGCTGCAAAAGCACAAGGTGGATTACAATGTGCTGGCCTGTGTGGCCCGTGATACGGCAAAGCAGCCTCTCGACGTCTACCGCTTCTTTAATAATGAAGGCGTTGAGTTCATCCAGTTTTCTCCGGTCGTGGAGCGCATGGCAGGCGCATGCAACGCTCAGGGCGGCCTGCGCCTTGCCGGGCCTGCTTCACTGGACAAGGAAGAAGCGCAGAACGAGGTCTTCCCCTGGTCAGTGCTCCCTGAGGAATACGGCGACTTCCTGATCGCAATCTATGATGAATGGGTGCGCCACGATGTGGGCACGATCTTTGTAATGAACTTCGAATGGGCGCTCAATGCCTGGATCGGCAATCCCTCGCCGGTCTGCATCCATGCAGAGCAATGCGGCAGGTCGCTCGTGATCGAACATAACGGCGATGTCTATGCCTGCGACCACTGTGTCTTTCCGGAATACCGGCTCGGCAATGTCGTTGGCGGCAGCCTGGCTGGTATGGCTGAGCGTTCCCGGCAGTCAGGTTTCGGCGTATCGAAAGAGTCTTCCCTGCCCCGCTGGTGCAGGGAATGCAAGGTCCTTGAGGCCTGCCGGGGGGGGTGCCCCAAGCACCGCTTCGAGATGAGCAATTACCAGGAGCCGGGCATGCAATATCTCTGTCCCGGGTACAGGAAGTTCTTTATGCATATCAGGAAATATTGCCACGCCATGACCCAATTGCTCGAAAACAATCTCCCGGTTTCATATGTGATGAAGGCGGCAAAAGGGCCGCTGGTGATAAAGCTCGATGAAAAATGAAGAAGACCGGGGATTGAAGGCAGGGCCTGGAGCAATAGATCTAAGGATGGAGCGGGTCGATGACTTCGAGAAAGGGGAAGCGGTGGAAGTCTGTATCACGTGTGCAGATTTGTCTGATTCCATGCTCGCGCATGAGGATGGCCGTATGCGCATCGTGGAGAAGATTGCCGCCCAGGTGAGGAAGTTCGGTAATGACCTGACTTGCAACCTCGGCGTGCCGTTGCGTGGGCACGATGATATCAAGTCCGGGCGAGGCTATGAGCGCCCTGACGAAATGCCATGCTTCGGATATGCTCCAGGGCCGCCGCATGACCCTCGGGTGAGTCGTCACGCGAAGGAATTCGTAAAATATCGGCCATGTGGTGTACCAGACATCAGAGCGGCCGCGCCGTTGCTCAAGCCAGTCCCGGCAGGGGGTGTGAAACTGGGAATCTCCGTCAGCAGCGTAGACCAGCACATTGGTATCGACGACGATCACTACCGGCCTTCCATGGCCTGGTACAAGGCGTCCCGGTCCGCGATATCGACCAACACGCCGCCGCTGCGAAAGGACGGCAAGGGGGGGAGCTCCTCTTTCTTCTTCTGGGTTCGGAACAGCATGCGCAGTGCGGTCTCAACAAGTTCGGACATCGTTCGCCCCTGGCGGGCCGCTTCACGCTTTAGTTGGGAAATGACCGTGTCGTCGATATTAAGAGTCGTCTTCATATGGTTTACCATATCAAATATATGGCTATATGTCAATATGGTTCTTCGCGAGAAAAGCGTCACGGCAGGATATGAAGGGGATCGTAAAAATTGAGAAATAATACGGGATTTTTCCGGGTCAGCCGGCGAGGGGGTTTCTGACCCGTATGCCGGGGAAGCGGCCGAAGTCTCTGTCAGCGGTCCAGAGCTCGCGCACTCCGTGTTTCTCGCACAGGACTGCGATGCGGGCATCGTGCACATGAGGACCTGATGTGCGCCCGCTCAGGAGCGTTGCACGCAGAAGCGGCCAGTAATTTTCCGCTTCGGAGAGGAGAACGAGGCCGGGTGATTCCATCCACGCATCAACCTGATCCACCGCCTTATCCAGCGGCGTGGGGGGGCTGTAAATCCGGGGATGGGTCGCGATGGCCAGGAACTCGTGAATGCAGGGCCATGGAATTGCCCACGAGGCACGCCCCTCGGCCAGTTCGACAATTCTGGCATATGCGGCGTCATGCCACTGAGAATCTTCCCGATGAGCGTACACAAGAATATTGCTGTCTACCGCAGTCAACCGCCCCGTCCTTCATAGCTCAACTCTCGAATATGCTCCCAGGACGCTCCTGCGAGCTGGGGCTGGAGGCCGCTGCCTGCGAAGGTGGCCTTTCGGAGGCGAAAGGGGCTCTCTCGCTGGTGTTCCGATATCACATGCCGGAGCCCTTCTTCGATAAGCGCTTTCAGCGTTGTCTGCTCACGCTGGGCCAACTTTCTGGCCTCTTCAAAAAGACTATCTGGAATATGTATGGTTGTCTTCATATGGCATGATGTCAAGGAGTCATCTCTTGAGTGGTTACAGGCTCTTTCCCCTGACCTTTGCGGCAAGGGCCTTCGGACAGAGGTGGAACGTGCAGGTGCTGGTAGTTCCTGTTATCCCGAAGCTCATCAAGGGGTCACTTTTTGACTGATGAGAGCGACACATGAAGGCTTTGTGGTAGACATATGTCTGGAGTTGCCGTTTAAAAAGTGAGATAATGGAAAACGTTTAACATGAACTTTTTCCGGGCGAGGAGTGAAGGATGCTGAATAGTTCCAGGTCAGTGGTTCGTTATCTGCGGTTCTTGGCCCCTTCCGCGGTTGCAGTGCTGTTCTTGCTTGCCCCCGGAACGGACATAACTGCCCAACAGAAGGGCCCGAAGTCCCAAACGAGCGCTGCACCGACAGTTTCGAAAACGCCTGAGCCGGCTTCTGGTGCCTCACCGGCTCCGGGTCAGCCCGCGGCCATTTCAGTGGCCGATGTAGCGACAGAGGCAGCTCAAGTGACGAATCTCCTGCAAGGAATTACGCAGAAACTGGCCCCAAGTCCTCAAATAGAAATGATCCGTCAGGCGCTTCCGAATATCAGTCAGCAGATTGATGATGACCTGTCTGAAACAACGAAGATCCTTCAAGGGCAGCCTGCGCTCCCGACGCTTCAGGCGCAGCTGGAGCAGTGGCGGCAGATCCAGGCAAAGACCTCGAGCTGGCTCGCGGACTTGACAAAAGAGTCTAATGCTCTACAGGTGGCACTTGACCACCTGGCAGCCATGCAAAAGAACTGGGAAACGACGTTCAAGGCTGCTCAGGATGCGAAGGCTCCGGACCTGACCCTCCAGCAGATCGATGGGACGCTTGCCGCAATTCGGGAGGCCCAGATCCCCCTGAAGACGCAGCTTACCTCAGTTCTCGATCTCCAAAGCAGCGTATCCGCTGAGGTTGCAAAGTGCGGAACAATCGTGGCAAAGATCTCCCAGGTCCAGGAGACCTCCATGTCCGGAATCCTGGTCCAGGACAGCCTGCCGATTGTGAATCCTGCGCTGTGGGTTGATTCGCTGACCGGACTGCCGGAACGCATCGGAACCGTTGGCGCCATATACATGCGGAATGTTAATAAGTACCTCCGGGATACCTCGGAAGGCATGCCTCTGCATGGCAAGTTTTTTGTTGTGCTGACATTCCTTTTTCTTGTTGCCCGGTACCAGGTCCGTAAGATGAAAGCCGCTGGTACGACCTTTTCACCTGCCATCAACGTTTTTGATCACCCCATTGGCGCTGCCCTGACCGTAACACTGCTCTTGGTCACTTCTCCGTATTGGCCGGTGCCGACAGTTTTGCGGAGGACATTTCAGGTGATTGCCTTTGCCCCGATGATAATCCTGGTCCGGCCGGTTGTTCCAGGACATCTGATACCCGGTCTCTATCTGTTGTGGCTTCTTGTCGGAATCGATGCGGTGAGGGAAGCCTTTTCCGGCGAATTGCTGATCGGACAGATTATGCTTATGATTGAGTCTTTTGTCGGGTCCGCTGCGGTTGTCTGGTTTCTGCGCCGCATCCAGCCGGGCCTGGGAGAGGCGACAGCGTCGAATCGCGTCCGCCTTCTTCAGACAGGGTCTGTCCTTGTTCTCCTGATCCTTGCTTCGGGCTTTGTGGCCTCGACGATGGGATTTCTTCGCCTTGCTCGCCTGATGACACCGGGAATGTTAGCCGGCGGTATGCTGGCTATGGCGCTGTATGCATCTCTGCGGGTTTTCATCGGCATTGGTGATATCGCGTTCCATGTCTGGCCGTTTCGAACGTTCCATATGGTCCAGCACAATCGAGGCCTGCTGGAACGGCGGCTCCATCTTCTTCTGGTCTGGGCTGTAATTGTGGGATGGACGATACGGTTTCTGAGCTACGTCGGCTTGCTGCAGCTGGCTCAGTCTTCCGTGAGCACTATTCTCCAGGCAACATATGAGCGCGGCGGCTTCAGCATCTCTGTCGGCGGAGTCCTGGAATTTTTCATCACCATATGGGCGGCTTATTTGCTGTCGGCCCTTCTGCGCTTCGTGCTGCGGGAGGACGTATATCCCCGGATCAGCGTAGCGCCCGGCAAGTCCTACGCTGTTTCGAGCCTGCTGCATTACGTCATCATTGCCCTTGGGTTCATAGCAGGTATAGCGGTATTAGGGATCAATCTTACGAAGCTCACTGTCCTGACCGGCGCCCTCGGCGTCGGCATTGGCTTCGGCCTCCAAAGTGTGGTGAACAACTTTGTCTCCGGTCTGATACTCCTTTTTGAGCGGCCGATACAGGTAGGCGACACGGTGGAGGTGGGCGACCTCCTGGGAAAGGTCCGAAGAATAGGCATCCGGGCAAGTACGGTGCACACAAGGCAGGGCGCTGATATCATCGTGCCCAATTCTCAGTTGATCACCGAGAAGGTGACCAACTGGACCCTTAGTGACATGCTGCGGCGCGTCGACCTGCCTGTCGGCGTCAGTTACAGCTCCGTGCCGAAGGACGTGATAAAGGTGATCGAGATGGTTGCAATCGATAACCCGCATATATTGGCCGATCCGCCGCCCCAGGTCCTCTTCACAGGGTATGGTGACAGCTCTATCAACTTTGAGCTGAGGGCTTGGACCGACCGGTTTGACGACTGGCCCCAGATTCGGAGCGAATTGGCCACGGCGGTTTTTGAGGCGGTGCGTGCTGCCGGCATGTCGTTCCCCTTCCCGCAGCGCGAGGTTCGGATTCTGGGGTACCCTGAAGGAAATACCGGAACAAACCCGGTTGAACCGGAAAAAGGATAGGCTGAAGCAGCGGGAAGAGAGACATGTGGCTTCAGCGCGATCGATCGGGATACGGCAACGGACGTGGAAACAACCGGCAGATAAAGTGAGTTGAGAGCGGCAGGCGCGATTTTGAATCAAGAACGAACAGCGACATCCTTGGGATGCCTGCATCAAAGCTTGCGGAGGAGACGAAGATGAAAAAACAATGGATAGCATTGGCGATTGCAGTATCGTTCATAGTACTATGTGCGGGTTGCGCACCATCGGTTTCTGTGCAAACAAAGCAGTATCTCGGCGTTCCTCCCTATCCGCCGACGGACCCGGTGAGCGTGGCAATCCTTCGTGAGCCGCCGGCACGGCCGCATGAGCGGATAGGAGAAGTAACCCTTGAGCCGGATGACAATGCTCCTGTTTCGATGATCGAGCAGAAGCTGCAGCAGGCTGCGGCACAGATGGGGGCTGATGCAGCGGTCATCGTTGCGGACAGGACCATGAGGATGGGGGCAATAATATCAGGGCCATGGTACGGACGCGAGATATCTCCTAACCTGCAGCGGGTTGTTATCGCGGTTGCTATCAAGTATACTCAATAGCTGCTGAGAACCTGAGCGCAACAGCGCGTCGGGTGCGGAAAGTGCCGAAACAGGAGACAATGCTGGTAGATATGATATGTGATAGATCTTTGATTTGTAATAAGTAATGAGCTATAGGAGGAAGGTATGAGAACGTTGGTTACCTGTATGATTATTCTGGGGTGCATCATGTTGGTTGGTGGGCCGGCGTCTGCCGCAGAAAAGGGCCTGGTCGAGATCGTGGCAGATGGCTGCAAAGCAGAAATCGAGACCTACTGCAAGGATGTGACCCCCGGTGAAGGCCGTGTGCTTGCCTGCCTGTTCGCCCGCGAAGACAAGCTTTCGATGCGCTGCCAATATGCGCTGTATGATGCGGCTGCACAGCTCGAGCAGGCGGTTGTCGCCCTTACGTATCTCGCGAATGAATGCAGGGACGATCTGAAGGCGTTCTGCTCGGGTGTCAAACCCGGTGAAGGGCGGCTTATCGATTGCATCGAGAAGAACAAGGAAAAGATCAGCGACCGGTGCAGGCATGCCATCAAGGATGTGAGCAAGTAATTGCGAATACGAAGAGGCAGCATGCAATAAATTCTTAATAATAAGGAGAGATCGGAATGGAGAAACAAAAGATGAATCGTAGAAGGAACGAAGGAGCTCAATGGAGCACAGGTCTGATAATGTTGCGCAGGTTCGCTTTTTTTATTTTTCTGTTCTTTATGCTCGTTACAGCAATGCCTGCAAGTGCGGCAGCAGATGAGGCACCGCAGAAGGATGGCTGGCAGTTCGGAGCGGATATTTATGGATGGGCGCCTGGTTTTGGGATAAAGACAACAGGGGGTGAAAACGTAGATATCGACTTTGATGACGTCATCAAGGCTCTTAAATTTACGTTTCAGGGTGGTGTGTCGGCACGCAAGGGCAGATGGTCGCTCTCTACCGATGTCATTTACATGTCGCTGAAGCATGACAGCAGTTCTTCGGTGACCGCGACTGTCGGCCCCAGCGGACGCGAGATCAACGTCGATGCAGATGTTACCGTGAGGTTGACGGGATGGATCGTTTCGCCACTGGTTGGGTACACCTTTCTTGACAATGGAAAGTTGCGCACTGATGTTGTGGCCGGTGCCCGCTATCTCTGGTTGAAGCCTGATCTGGAACTAGATGTTGAAGGGCCGCTCAAACCGAGACACAATAGAATCTCTGAATCGGGTGATGTATGGGACGGCATCGTCGGCATCAGAGGCGATCTGAACATAGACAATAAGTGGTATATCCCGTACTACGCGGACATGGGTACCGGCGATAGTACCTTTACCTGGCAGGCTATGATCGGTGCCGGCTACCGGATCAGCAAGGCGATGGATGTTGTTGCTGCGTATCGGTACCTGTACTGGAATTTTGATGATAACAAGGTGCTCGACTCTTTAGATGCCAGCGGTATGCTGATAGGCCTGCGGTTCCGGTTCTGAAGAATTAACGACGACTTAGGGTAAGTAGATTCCGGCCCTGCAGTGAAGGGAACTGCGGCATACTGCACGAAAGGGGAAGATCTACGGTGGCAGGAGGCGACGTTACTGTCGCGATACCCCTTGATCTGAGCACGGAAGGCCTTGGGTTCGGGCGGGCAAAGAGACCTCCGGAACCCAAGGCCCCCGAAATTTTACGAGTTCCATTAATGATCGCAAAATGGTATAAATGATGTAACTTTTTTTAAGCGAACTTCGGTGGGCCGGTGACTTGGGACGAATAAAAGAGATTTTTTTAGCGACATCGTGAGGATCGTAAGTGCCTGACGATGAAGCTGCCCTGGTGATAGGGCAGAGAGCAATATCTACAGTGCTTTGAGATCGCTCGTGCAGGATACAAATGGTATGTGTGCGCCATCTGGAAGTGCTACTGTATGATTAGATAGGGAAGAAAGGAAATACGATATGAGAAGGCTTGTCAGCAGTATTTTCGTCTGGGCTCTTGTCATGCTGCTTGCTGTGCCGCCGGGAACGTTCGGACAGCAGCCGAATCAGAAGGTCTTTAAACCGGAGGAGCTGGATCAAATTGTTGCGCCGATAGCGCTCTATCCGGATTCGCTGCTGACACAGATACTGATGGCTTCGACATATCCGCTTGAGATTGTGCAGGCCGACCGCTGGACAAAACAGAACAAGGCTATGAAGGGTGACGCATTGGCAAAGGCCCTTGAAGAGCAACCCTGGGATCCAAGCGTCAAATCCCTGGTGAATTTTCCGGATGTTTTGGCCATGATGAGTGAGAAGCTCGACTGGACGCAGAAGCTTGGCGACGCATTCCTTGCCCAGCAGAAGGATGTTTTGGACACGGTCCAAAGTCTGAGAAAAAAGGCAGAGGCATCGGGCAGCCTGAAGACCACGAAGGAACAGACAGTGATTGTCGAGAAAGAGACGCAGACCATCGTCATTCAACCTGCCAATCCACAGGTCATCTATGTGCCGACCTACAACCCGACGGTTGTTTACGGCACATGGGCGTACCCTGCCTATCCGCCCTATCCTGTCTATCCGCCGGGATATGTGGCTACGACCGCTGCATTTTCCTTTGCAGCCGGTGCTGCTGTGGGTGCGGCATGGGGGTATGCATGGGGCCACTCGGACTGGCATGGTGGTGATGTGAATGTAGACGTTAACCGCAATACAAATATCAACAACAACATCAATCGTGAGAAATACAAACAGCAGTATCAGGGAAGGGGCCAGGCAGGTCAGGGGAAGTGGCAGCATGATGCGAGCCACAGAGGCGGAGCCTCTTACCGGGACCAGGGTACTGCACAGAAATACAACCGGGGAACCGGTGGCGAGGCTGCGAAGTCCCGGGAGGCATACCGCGGACGTGCTGAGCAGGGCAGGCAGGACCTGTCCAGAGGCGGGGCAGACCAGTTCAGAGGACGTCAGGATGGTGGTCAGCGCGGCGGTTTTGAGGGCCGAGGCGGCGGAGATTTCTCCCGCGGTGGTGGTGACCGTGGAGGGAGCGCCTTCAGTGGCATGGACCGAGGAGGAAGCTCGGCCCGTGATTTCAGCAGCCGCGGCAGTTCCAGCAGGCAGAGCATGTCGTCCGGCGCGGGCGGCGGCGGAAAATCGCGCGGCGGCGGTGGCGGTGGTGGATCGCGCGGTGGCAGCCGGGGTGGCGGTGGCGGCGGCCGCGGTGGCGGCCGGCCAGCGGCCGCGCGCAGTGGCCATCGTGGTCGACTCGAGCACCCCCACGCCTCCCTGCGGCATGTGCCTGCAGACCCTGGCCGAGTTCGCCGGGCCGGACCTCCCGGTGGTGCTGGTCGGCGCCGGCGCGTCGCGCGCCGCGACCACGCTGGGCGAGCTCATGCCCCGCGCCTTCCGGCGCGCCCCGCGCGGGAAGGGGAGCCGCCGATGAGGGTGATCCGCGGCCTCACGGAGGCCGGGCCCCTGCGCGGCTGCGCGGTGGCCATCGGCAACTTCGACGGCGT
>DKBO01000182.1 GCA_002448975.1 Nitrospiraceae bacterium UBA6898 | reverse complement strand
ACGGGCATCGATTCACATCTTTCTGTGCATTTCGGGCCTGGTTTAGGTAAAGTATATAGGTATGCGTTTTGAGGAACTCGATATACCTCCGGCTATCCTTGACGGAATACGGGCCGCCGGTTTTGCTGAATGCACACCTGTCCAGGCTTTGACCATGCCGGAGGCGCTGAAAGGAAGGGATATCGCTGCGCAGGCCCAGACCGGCACCGGCAAAACAGCAGCGTTTCTGATCACGGTATTTTCGCGCATGCTGACCTCCCCCCCGCCTGCCCCGGGACCATCTCCGCGGGCACTGGTCATTGCACCGACGCGTGAGCTTGTGGTCCAGATTGAGGCAGAGGCAAAACTCCTGAGCGGGTCTGCGGGTTTCAGGATTGTCTCTGCCTATGGCGGCATCGACTATATCAAGCANNCGCTTCCTGCTCAGAAGAATGTCCCCCTATGATCAGCGGCAATCCATGCTTTTTTCGGCTACCCTTTCAAGCCGCGTCATGGAGCTCTGCTATGAACATATGAATAACCCCGAGCGGTTCTCGGTAACACCCGAAAAGATGACCGTCGATGTGGTCGATCAGGAGCTTTACCATGTGAGTAAGGACGAGAAACGCGGTCTGCTGCTCGGTCTTTTGAAACGCGAAACCGGAGGTCACTACATCATCTTCTGCAACATGAAATCAACGGCAGACAGGCTGAAGCTCTTCCTGAATGCAAACGGCTTCTCTTCGGCTGCCATCACCGGTGATTTGCCGCAGGAAAAACGCCTGAAGGTTCTCAACCGCTTTAAGAACGGCACGCTCTCCATCCTTATTGCAACGGATGTCGCAAGCAGAGGACTTCACGTGGACGGCGTCACCCATGTGATCAATTATGACCTGCCGCAGGACGCAGAGGATTACGTCCACCGTATCGGCAGGACGGCGCGCGCCGGTGCAAGCGGAAAGGCAATCAGCCTGGCTTGCGAGGATTACGTCTACTCGCTGCCAGACGTCGAAGAATATATCAGACAGAAGATACCGGTCATTCCGGTAACCGACGAGCTGGTAGTTACGGGCTATGAGAAGGTTCAGAGTGCGCTTCGTCAGAGGGAGAGACCGCACCCGAAAAAAGGGGGACCGGAAAAACCTCGGGGAAGGGGTCAGCACATGAGGCCTGCGCCCCGGCAGGAAAACCAGTCGCTGAAAGCCGGCACGAAGAAACGCCGCCGAAAGCCAGGCAGACCCCCTGCTGCGCATTCCCCGCAGGGCTGATCTGCGATCAGAGGAAAACGAGGGACAGCGGTAGGAGCCGCTATGAAGCATCTTACACGCAAACAGGTAATTGACCTCGCTGCCGCTACCGGTATTCTTGCGGGATACGATCTTACCGGGATTAATCTTGAGAACCTCGATCTTATTGCAGTAAATTTTAACGGATCTGATTTTAAAGGTACCAAGCTGTCCAAAGCCAACTTCAGTATGTCAAGCTTCGAAGAGTGTGACCTCTCCGGATGCGACCTCAGCAGCTCGAATTTTACCGGAGCCAGGTTCAGGAAGTCGGTCGCTGCCGGCGCGGACATGAGCTTCTCGACCTTCTCCGGTGCCGATTTTTCCGGGTGCATGCTGCAGCGGGCGAATTTTGCCAATGCTAAGATGCCGGGGGCGAATTTCAATGAAGCCGATCTCACCGGAGCAAACCTGCAGATGTCCGATGCTGCTCTGGTGCAGTTCAGAAACGCGGTTCTCGATGCGGTCGACGCCTATGGTTCGAGCATGATCGGTGCCGTGTTGTCCGGCGCAATTCTTCGCAACGCCAAGCTCCACGGTGTTGACCTAAATGGAGCTGACCTTTCCTCTGCGGACCTCCGGGATGCTGTCCTCCTCGAGGTGAGCCTCGCCGGGGCGGATTTGACAGATGCCGACATGCGCAGTACCCGCCTTCTGCGCAGCGACATGACCCGGGCGAAGCTGGGACGCAGAGACAAGTAACAGACCCATTGACAACTAACGTAGCGTTGATATAATATCTAAACAGTGCAACTAAGAAACTAAGGAGGCCTGTCATGGATAATAAGAAGTTCGTATTCATCCTTTCCCACACAACAACAAATCCCGTAGAAGTGCTCGGTTTGATGAAGATCGCTTCGAACATCAAGGCGTTTTCGGACGAGGCAGAGATCGCCATCTTCCTGATCAACGAAGGCGTCATGCTCGCAAAGAAGGGCGTTGTCGAGAACATCTCGATGGAGTTCGAAGGCAAGCAGGTCAATTTCGGCGAGATGCTTGAGATGCTCCTGGATTTTGATGTGAAGTTCTATGTCTGTCACGGTTTCATGCCAGGATTCGGCATCACCAACGAGAACATGATCGAGGGATTCGAGGTCAAATCAAGCTCTTATCTCGGAGAGCTTCTCCTGAAGGGCTATATTCCTCTTTCTCTCAGCTTATAGACTTCCTTTTCCAACGGCAGAGGCTCGCTCTCATGCAAAAAGCCTCTGCCGTTTTATTAACACCCCTCACCAGAGCTCAGCATTCTCTTCATGTGCAGATGTTCCATCGCACGCCATTCCCTTTTGCGGCATCGTCTCTGCCCATCGGTCTGGGCGCAGTGTGGTCTTTCAGCACAGATACCACCGCACCTTGCATATCACGACATTCCGGGGCATACCCTGGTCCACGTCATTGACCAACGTTGCCTGCTCCCCCTATAATGCGACTAAGTCCCTGTGGAGAAAAGGTATGCTCCAAAAACAGTCGCCGAGATGACCATGCGCAGCAGCTGGCAGACATGGGTCGCACAACTCAAACACGATACCTATGCCCTGTATCTTGCATCGCGGGATCCGCGGGTTCCGTGGCCGGCAAAGATCATCGCCCTGCTGGTTGTGGCGTATCTGCTGAGCCCGATCGATCTCATTCCGGACTTCATCCCCGTGTTGGGCTATCTAGATGATATCGTTCTGGTGCCGTTGGGGATCGCACTGGCGATACGATGCATACCGACAGACATCTGGGCGGATTGCAGAGAAAGAGCTGCTGATCACGTTACCTCAGATCTGCCGCGCAGCTGGAAAGCGGTGGTCGTTATCGCGGCAGTATGGGGAGGTGTTCTTGCCCTTCTGGCAGCAATCATCCTGCGTCTGCTTGGCGACGGCACAGCTTTTTCTTCCGCTCCGGTAATACAACCGGACCGCTGAACAGGTCATGCAGCGTACCGGCAGATAAGACAGGATACGGGACTTCCTCTTTTCAGATCAGGTCAAGGTCATCATAGAGAGATGATGCGGATGAGTAATAGGGGATCTTGTTCGCTTCGATATACTGGTAGACACCGGCCGCAACAGAGCCGGCCACCACACCGGCAGCTGCACCGAGGATACCTCCCTTTGATGGCTGCCTCCGGTCAACAAGCATGCCAAGCGCAGTACCTGCCGCAGCAGCAATTCCCAGCAAGAGTAGATAATTTGCTTTGTTCATATGATCATGAGCTCAATAAAAAAACGTTTATAGAATACCATGAAGGGCTGCATACAGACAAAGGACAGTGAATGACGTATCACTTCCTATCAGAATAGGTGGGTTTTCCGTGCGGGCACACCGTTACACAAACACCGCATATACGAGCTCCTATGCCGGGCAGCTTACTGTTCACAAGGGTCCGTTCCACGCATCTGCTGAAAAAAAGCGCCTCTTCCCTGCTTTCATACCTTCCCTTCGCACTGATATTCCTGATAGCCCCAGCAGGGCAGGCATTGGTACATTCGCTGCAGGACCCACATCGCTGCTCCATCGGCCTGTCCGGGGCAAGCGGCATATCCGTCAGAACCGTTGCCAGCCGTATCCTCGGGCCGTGTTCGAGACTGACGATCAGAAGGCTCTTGCCCTGCCAACCGATCCCTGCCATGCGTGCAATAGCCTTGTGCGAGACCGCGCCAAGCAGGTTTTCCGTATCCTCGATCTTCGATGCAGGCACCGCTCTGACCCGATAGCCCTGGCCGGAGATCCAACCAATAATTCGCGTTGTCAGCCGGTCGAGGTCCGTATTTACTGCACGGTAATGCTCGGCATAGGCAGGTGTGGGAAGATCATCAATGGCGTCCATGATAGCATCGTTAAGCCGAATGGCAACAGAAACCGCGCGGGTGTATGGAAGGAGGAGGTCTCCGGGGATGGTCCTCCATGCTTCCCCAAACAACGAAAGGTCGGCAATGCCCGCCAGGTCAGCGCCAGATTCGGCACAGAACGCTTTCAGTTCAGCTGCAGGGTCCATGTTTTATTATAAACGTGAATGCACGGGAAAAGCAGCGCATCATTTCTTCTGCAAGGTCGCGACAAACATTTTTGCCTCCTCGACCCATGCAGAGAGTTTGTCATCATCGTCCCATCCTTCAGGCGCGACCATGACCCATCCCTTCATCGGTCTTCCGGCAATGTCAAAAGGACGGGCAAAGGGTGCCCGCAATGCCTCAGCCACTCCCTTTTCACCCAGTCTGAGAAAAAGATGCCCGTGAGAGAGACCGCAGAAGATATTGCCGTTCAGAAGATGGCAGATCCCTCCGAACATCTTCCGGGAGGAAGTCCCCTTCCCTTGCGCTGCAAGCCGCCGTAAACGGTCGGCAGCCTGTTGGTCATAGGCCATGGCTACTTCCCGATCATGTGCGGCCATTTCATGTCGGCCTGCCGGATATATGCATTCCTATCCTTTTCCCACCGCCCCCGGACATCCTTGTTCAGGTTCAAATACAGCTTGTTGTCAACTATAGTCCAAGCCTCGGGATCTATGTCTGCGGTCTTCCCCTGACTTACCGCATAGGCACAGTAACCTCCATAGCGCGGCGCGTATCGCTCCGGATCGAGCTTGAACAGTGCCTTATGCTCCGAGGTTGCAAAACGCCAGACAGCCCCCTTCCATCGGAAGTCGTTTTCGGCGAGTCCGGGCACGGCCATCCCCTCCGTAACATAGGCGACAGGGTCATACCCTTTTATCGCCAGACCATCAGAAGTGGTATTTACCGGCGCTACCGGAGTTTCTTTGCATGCCACAAAAGATACGAAGAAGGTCATTGCCAAGGCAATCCTCAGCATACGAGAATATTTTCGTTGCGACATGTTACCTGTCACCTCCGCATCCGTTACGTATTCTGCCGACTTGTATCTTCAGGGATTTGCATCCGCTAAATCAAGAGTTGCTCGCCTGACCCGGCAGTGCCGTTTCAGACTGAAAAAACCCGCAGGATATAGCCGCGTCCTTTTACGTGTCATCTCCTCCTTACCTATGCTTTCCGGGCTTCTTTGACTATAGCACTTTGGACAAGGCCCTGCTATACTGGAGCCAGGGGCGATACGATGAATCCTGCAATAGGCATCTCGCGCCCGCACAAAAAAGGAGTCTGCCATGAATGATCAGAACAAAGGCGGCATAGGCTTTGCCCTCTCCTGCCTGATAGGTACGACAGTCTTCGCCGTCACGCTGGTGCTGGCAGGGTTCGGAACACATGTAGGATGGTGGGGTTTTCGCAGGGGACTTGCGGTCCTGAGATGGTCAGCATATGCTGAAGCTGCATTGGCGGCGATTTCCCTTTTTGTCTGCATTGTTTCATTTTACCGGAAGTCTTCCGCCAGCCTTATCCTTTCTGTCGTCGCAGTCGTGATCGGGGTTGCTGCCGTCAGCCAGCCAATCCGCATGTGGATGACGTTCCGCACCGTTCCGATGATCCATGACATAAGCACGGACACGGAAAATCCGCCCTCCTTCGATGCTGTCCTGAGGCTGCGGAAAGAGGCACAGAACCCTGCTGCATATGGCGGTGCAGAGATAGCTGCCCAGCAGCACAAAGCATATCCGGACATTGCACCCCTGTTCCTTGAAACGCCGGCGGATGTTGCCTTCGAACGCAGCCTGAATACAGCCAGAAAGCTGGGTTGGGAAATCGTGCATGCAGATGCAGGGCAGGGGATCATCGAGGCAACAGATACAACGTTCTGGTTCAGGTTCAAGGACGATGTTGTGGTCCGCATCACGGCAGAGGGTAATACCAGCCGAGTAGACATACGATCTCTTTCGCGTGTGGGGAAAAGCGACGTCGGTACCAATGCAAGCCGGATCCGTACTTTTTTTGCAGCCCTGCGAAAGAGCGGATAAAGCATGTCTGCAAGCAGCTGACTCCTTCAGCAGGATGCGGTCAGTTCAGAGACACAGGGGAGAACGAACGCAATGGAACGCCCATCCTGTATTGCGCTCGCTGGAATGCCGGTAACCGGTGTATGCTTCTGATCACTCCCAGAAAGGCTCAAAAGCGATCCGCTGCCCTGTTATGCTGATCTCGGCCATGAGGCCGGCCTTCGGAAGAATGAAGATCGCAACGCCATTCGTATAGTTTCCCGCCTTGCCGGCACCGGCGGTCACGGCAATCGCCGTTAACTGTGCGCCCATCTCGTAAAGATCATTCTTAAATAGTTCTGCCACCTCCTTATCGCGGAAGAAAATGACCTCACTATATGCCTGCCCCCCGATCTGCGCTCCGGCGCTCAGCTGGGTGACACTCGCCTTTCCTATGGGTTTGCCGTTCTCAAAGTACCATCCCCTGCCGTAACCGACGCCCGCTATGAAGGCACCCTTGCCCACGGTCGGCAGCACAGCATATCCATAGGCCTTTTCAAAAAATATTTTCAGGGTCGGATCAATGCTTAACAGGTCTTTGATCGTTTCGTTGACCGCTCGCTCTTCTTCCGCCTTGTCCCGCGGGTCCCATCCGGCATACGCGCCTGACAGGAAAAAAATAAGCGAAAACACCATGCTCGCCATAACGATCTTCCTCATTGTCCACCTCGTTCCACGGACACCGGTCCGGATGAATTTGAAAACATCAGTTCTTTTTCATTATATGCCGAAGGAGGTCCTGTGTCAAAGTTGATGAGAGACTGTTTTATTCCTCCATGCCTGGGCACGGCATCGGATGAGCAGGCATCAGGATATACGCCGCTGTTCTGCAACCGAGGCGCTCAATGATATACTATCGCAGAAAAGAGAAAGGAGACGCTGGGATGTTTCTGAAAGTAGGTCACCGTGGTGCACGGGCATATGAGACGGAGAATACGCTCGCAAGCTTCAACACGGCTATCAAACTGGGTGCCAATGCCATAGAACTTGATATTCGACAGTCGGGAGATGGTGAACTGATCGTCTGCCATGACGACAACCTGAAAAGGATTTTCGGCATAGATATCCCTGTCGGAGAAGCATCATTGAAAGAACTGAAAGATAAGACCGAGGGCAGGATCGTCACCCTCGAAGAAAGTCTTAAGTTCATCGGCAGAAAGGCAGAAAAGGTCCTTGTGGAACTGAAAGAAGCCGGATATGAAGGAAAAGTCCTCAAACAGGTCAGCGAGCAAAATCTGGATGAACGGGTTATTATCGTGTCCTTTCTCGAAGAAGCGCTTGCTGCCGTCAGAAAACGCACCGGCACGATCGAAACCGGACTTATCTATGTGCGGTCCAGGAACCCTGTTGAAACGGCGCTAAAGCTTGAGGCCCAGTACCTCGTCCCCCTGTTCCGGTTCATTCATACGAGAGATGTAGAGCGGGCTCACAAAAGCGGCCTGAAACTGGTCGTCTGGACGATCAATACGAGAGAAGAGGCAGAGCAATTCATGGCGAAAGGCGTCGACGGCATCGCCACGGACAAGCCGGATATTTTTTCAGAATAATGACCGCGATGCTATTTTATATTCTGCCGTCTCTTTTCCATTTCGATATCAAGATGCTTTATTTGTTCCACCTTCTCCCGCAACTGATCGGCTTTTTCCCTGAGATCGCTGTTCTCCCTCTGCAGCCTTCCCATTTCCCGGAGCATGTGGTACCAGTTCTGCAGATAGTCATTGCCGCCGCTCTCCGGGTCAAGGACGATGTACGCCTCAAGTTCCTGCTGCGCCTTGAGGTACTGGGGCGAGGGGTTCCTGTAGTGTCCATACAGCCAGGCCAGTTGAAGATGCTCCATCCCGGTGTATACGCTGCCCTGTTCAGTCCGGATTGATGAAAGCAACCGGGAAATCTCCCGAGGTATTTCCGCTGCTGATATTTCAGCATAGCGCCTTTCTACCACCTCAAGAGGTGTTGCCGCGATCTCTTCATCGTCATTTTCTTCAGGCAGCGCCTCCGCATCGACCATACCGGGGGATGCCTCCTGCTGTGCGGCTCTCGGCGCGCATTGGGATGTCAGTGCAACAAGACAGGAGAGCAGCGCCAAAAAGAATGCCCTGCGAAGATGAATCATTCACCCGCAGCCTTTGTATTCTTTGGGGAAAACGGTATGACTGTTGCATCCTGCACAGCCTGCGCCACTTCTGCCCTGCGGCTGTCTACCACATAAATGCTTTCGGGTATGGACTTGGCATACTCCTTTAATTCAGCGACTATCTCGCCGACCTGGACGGGGTCGACGAGCACATGATACAGGTTCGTTACCACCGCAATGGATATGGTCATCACCGGAAATTGCATCTCTTGCCCATGACGGCTCTTCGCAACAATATATCCCCGTTCCCGGTCCTTCTGCGCGTAGAAATCGGGTATTTCCCTGTCAAATCGCTCGATAACAGCAGATGCTAAAGCCTTATACCGTTCGGGTACGGTAATGACCGCAAAATCATCCCCGCCGATATGTCCCACGAAGTCTTCTTCAGCTCCCAGATCACTGATTACCGATTCCACAATTCTTGCAACAGCCTTTATCACCTCACTGCCCTTTGCGTAGCCGTAATAGTCGCTAAAGGCCTTGAAGTTATCCATATCAATAAGACAAAAGGCGAAGGGCGCGCCGTCGGAGATCCTCTTTCTCAAAATGTTGTCTATGGCGACACCTCCCGGAAGCCGGGTCAGGGGGCTCGCATCAAGATACATCGTTTCAAGGCGCTTCAGCCTCTTCGTCATTTCACTGAATGCAAGGGACAGTTCTCCCAGTTCGTCACGATTATGAATCATCGATGTGTAGTCGAACTTTCCCTCGGATATTTCCCTTGTTGCAAGCTTCAGCTGCTGAATGGAGCTTGCAATATTTCGGGTGCTCCAAAAAACAACGAATGCTCCCAGGGTGATACCGGAAACACACAATATCCAGGAAACCCTGGATGCCTCAGAGCTGATCTTTGCCGTCAGAACCATTTTTTCGTTCTGTGCCCGGTGCGCATCTGCAGAGACTGTTTTGAGTATTCCGATGATCTCGTCCTGCGTTTTCTGCATTTCCTCATGATATCTCGGGGCGGAAACGGATCCCGGATTCTGCAGATATCGCGCAGAGAGCTGTTTATAGCCAGCATAAAGATTGTTGAGGTAGCTGATCGGTATATCACCGCTTCCCGGCAGGGAGGCAATCCTGTTCATCATCTGCTCAAATTCCCTGCTCCGATCCCAATAAAGTGCAATCATGTCCCTGCTTTTCAGTATCCCGTATCTTCTGGCATAGAGTTCCTGGGTCAGGATACTGTCGATCAGCTTGTCCGCGGTATCAATTACCTCGGCATCTCTCTTGAGAATGCCCTGGGTAATCCTGTTCAGTCGTTCGAGATTCGAGATCGCGTACCATGATATGATAACGACGAGAACCGAGAGCAACAGAAATCCGAGCAGGATCTTGCCGGTAATGGTCAGGGGGAAAAAGGGCTGCGCCGCTTTCTCCCCGATGGGCTCCTGGCGGGTACGGGTTTCGTTTTCCATCTCCGAGTTTATATTTTACTCCACGCAGAGAAACGTATCAACACATACCTCATTTACTGTTCAGCCCTGTCCTCTGCCGACACGTCCGTGCAGCTGCAAACGTTTTTTCCGCTTTTTGCGAATGGCCTTCTGTTGTCGTATAATCCCCGGTATGCATGAAATACTTCTCTCTTTCGGCCTCATCATCCTTGCCGGAGTCCTTTTCAGCCGTATACGGCCGGGAGGAATTGATCCCGATGACGTGCGCGGGGTGATCAATGCCTGTGTGCTGAACCTCTTCCTCCCTGCACTCTGCATCAAGACGCTCTGCCAGTCCCCGATCGACAGGGAAACGGTGCTGGTGCCGGTAACGGCAGTGATCACAACAGGGGCTGCACTGATGCTCGCAGCCGGGGTCTATGGTTTCACGGGAAAAAAGATGCGCCTGTCTTCTCAGGAAACGGGCGTCCTTCTCATTGCATCGGCCTTCGGCAATGTAACCTATCTCGGGCTGCCAATCCTTACCGGGCTTTATGGGGGCACAGCGGCAAAATACGCGCTCTTCTACGATCTGCTTGCAACGACCCCGCTCCTCTGGCTTGCGGGGGCAGCGCTTGCGGCAAAGTACGGAGAGGGTAAGAAGCTCAGCCGCAAGGAATCCCTGAAGACCATTGCATCCCTGCCTCCCGTCTGGGGGATTTTTATCGGCATGGCACTGCATCAGTCTGGGATATCACTGCCGGTATTTACCTTAACAACACTCGATATGCTCGGCAGCCTCGTCGTCCCGCTCATGATCTTCAGCATAGGGCTCGCCCTTTCCCTGCCAAAGGTAAAGCACGCCTATGCCATCATCCCCGCGGTTGTCATCAAGCTTGTGGCAGGCCCGCTCATTGCCTATGGTACCGCCCGGATGCTTGGTCTTACGGGCATTGCCCTGACATCATGCAGTATTGAAGGTGCCATGCCTGCCATGGTGCTTTCTCTTCTGGTTGCCGCCCGCTTCAACTTGGATGTCTCTCTTGCTGCCTTCATGATCGTCGTGACAACGGTTCTTTCGTTCTTTACGCTTCCCGCAGTCATCTTCCTGGGAACCCATATACCCTGATCATGAGGATATGTCAGGCGGGATCACTTTCTTGAAAATGCTGCAAGGGCAACGAGGGCAATGCCGTCAGCAAAGAGTATAAGGTTGAGCACGGCGCTCTCCGCATGCAGCATTCTGAACTTCACACGGAAAGGATGTCCGGGGGGAGTGCCCGCAAAAGACGGGATCTCCTTCTTTACGCTCTGCATCCGCGGATGAAGGCTGAAATTGATATAGAGCGCAATAGCAAGTGCGATCATCACGAGAACAACCGACACGGTAAACGCAGTGCCTGTTCGCGCCGACCAGGCAAAAAAAAGGAACGTCGCAGTCAGGGCAACCGTGATAAGGATGAAGAAGAAATAGCCCGGAAAAAGTCTGCCGACAATAGCGCCGGCCATATCCCGGTCAAAGGCTTTGAAGATGACCGGGGTGACGACAACGGTGAACATGAATATCCCGCCTGTCCATATGCCGAGCAGAAGCAGATAAAGGAAATATCCCGTGTTTTTCATGAAGCTCTGTTACCTCACATCATTCCCGGTCTGTAATGCACATCGTGATATGCCGGCAATGGGCAGATCCCCCTGTGTGCAGAAAACCTGACAACTCTCCCAGTCTATGCAGGAGTGGGAAGACTTATCTTTCTCCCCTCTCCATCAATCCGCACAAAGGTGATGGTGGTGGAAAATACCATCTCTTCCACTCCGGTCTCTATATCCGCAGCAAAGACCGAAATCGCATACTGTACGGATGTGTTTCCGACCCTTCCTCTTTGAGCGCTCATGCGGAGAATGGCCCCTTGCTTGACGGTCTTCTTGAATTCCACGGTATCCATGGCAATCGTCACGAAATTGCAGCCGGCAAAATCCTGACTTGCCGCGATCCAGGCAGTTTCGTCCACCCACTTCAACAGATTGCCGCCGAAGAGAAAGCCGTAATGGTTAAGGTGTTCCGGAAGAACGAGCTTGTAATTTTCCATGTTTTCCCCGAGGTCCTGACTGCCCTGACACTGCGCAGCATCTGCGTCCGCAGAACTTCTCCTAAATACAGTCCTCTTTCCGTTCTTCCGTAAGGCGTCTGATCGCAGAAGCAGCCTCTGTACTGATATCGGCAAAACTCACCCCATAGCCCGACTCAGCCCCGGACCTCCCCGGGAGAACCCGAACCACTTCGCCCGACACCGTCACCTGCCTGCTGCCGGAAAGGGAACACGAGCCCTGAACCGTATCACCTTCAAGCAATCCTCCCGCGGACCAGAACAGCATCCCCGCGGTACTGATGTTCTCAATCATGCCGGTGAAATGTCTTCCCCGTGACTGGCCATCCACCCTGATTTTTACCGGAACCCTGCAGTTCATCCGCAGCGGGATATGCAGAAACCGGTGTGCCTCCTGAAGCAGGACGGCAGTATTGACCGGTCGGGAGATGAAGGCATTGGCATTGCACTGCACGCACCGCGCAATGTCCTCCTCCCGTCCTGAGCAGACAAGAATGATCGAAACGCTGCACAGGGCTTCATCGCCGCGCACCAGAGAACAGAACGTTTCCCCGCTCATATCTGCAGCATCGAGATGCGAGATGATAAGATTAGCCTTGCGGTCCCGATGAAGTTCCAGGGCGTTGCCGTTTGAACGGGCTTCGGTAATTCTGATGTCAGATCGGCTGAGGAAATTCTGCTCTTGCGAGAGGAGGGTGTTAATATCCTCGGCAATGATGACCTCTTTCATGGCAGTATTGCCCCGGTCATCTTACCGCCTGAGGGCGTGGTAACAGCACGTTCTTCATGTTCTTCATCCGCTGCACGTGAGTAACGTTTCCAGCGGTCGGCAGCCAAAAGCTTTTTCTCCATGGCCTTGCGGTAGCAGCGCGTAACCGGAGATGCCAAAATAGCATCCCCGACACCTCAAGGATCTTGCTTGCGGCAGCTACGCTCTCAAGGCAGAACGCTACTAGTGAGTTCTCCCGTTCATCCCTATCCATACACCCCACCTGTACCTGAAAATCTTTATAGGTACATCATAATAGGAGAAGAACGATTATGCAAGTGATGGAAACCCTCCTTACAACCCTTTTCAGCTCTTTCGACATGCCGGCATGATATAGTTCAGTATGCAGGTATGCTATTATGAATTAACCGGCCTTCGTGCTTCAGCAGCTTGTCCGGTTGCAACGGTGCGTGCTTTATGAAGCAGTTACATGCAGCAGAAAGGGGTTCCCCTTTGAAGATGCGGCCATATCCGAGAAGAATCATGATACTCGCTGCCGTTGCACTTATGGTTATTGCGGGCTGTTCCTCCACTCGTCAGTCCACCTGGACGCTTCTCCAGGAAAGTGCCTACGGAGACAAGTTCCTTTATGATCCGAGCAGTGTAGAGCAGACCGCTGCCGGCACCGTCCTGGTTTGGGCAGGGACCGATTCTGTGAAATATCATTATGAAATCGACTGCACGAAAAAAAGAGTACGCATCCTCGAAAGTGCCCATATTGATCCGACCTGGTTCAGTATCAAAGCTCAGTCGGGTGACGAGCTGGTGTATAACGTTGTATGCCGGACGCAGTAATCCGGAGGAGGCGATACAATATGGTTGCATGGCTGAAAATAATAACCCTGCTCCTGATGCTCTTTTTCCCGATGCCCGACATGCAGGCCGCCGCGATCCTCGGCAATCTCAGGTGCGACAAGGGGATCGTCTCTCGTGGTGACAGGATGTACGATGTCCTGATGAAGTGTGGAGAGCCGACGTTCCGCAGTGTCCGCTATGAAAAAAACATAAGAAGGGATTTCTTCAGAGATATATTCCCCAACGGGAATAAACGCGAAGAAGAAGCATATCGACAGCCATTCCTGGTCGAAGAATTCGTCGAGATACAAGAATGGGTATATGATTTCGGTTCGCTTCAGTTCGTTCGTTACCTTACCTTTCAAAACGGGATTCTCGTGCACATCGAGATCGGCGATTATGGCTATTAAGGTATAATTCCAGGAACGTTCAACCTGCACTCCGCTATCCCGCATGCACGCTGGCATAATGCCTTTCGCGCTCCTTCCCCGCATCAACGGAACGACTGGAGAAAGAAGGCTGCCCGAATATACAACAACATGATCGGCAATGTCATAATAAGTGTTCCGGCGCATTCTTTGGTTCGGCTGTCCAGACCCTCGTAAGAACTGAGGCACTTGAAGGAGAAAATGGATATCTGGTAGAGTGAGATACCTTGATATCCCTTATTTATCCGCCTGTTGCCAAGCCCTGCGAACCGCCCGCGGGAATTGCGAGGCTCTCGGGCATGCTCTCCTGCCACGGGATCCGGCATAATCTTATCGATGCCAACCTGGAGGGCATGCTTCATCTGTTCAGCCAGGAGCAACCGTTTGACAGAGCAGTGGATGCGTGGACAAGGCGAGCATGCAAAAACCGCGACAAGAACCTCTCCGCATTACAACACCCGGACCTGTACCATCACCTCGACCGTTATTCACGGACAATCAGGGATATCGGCAGAGTTCTTGAGAAGGCATCTCTCCCGGGAACGAAGGTCGGACTTGCCGATTATGCGCAAAAAGGTCTTTCGCCGGTAAGGAGCAGCGATCTCCTTGCCGCGGCTGAAAAGCCTGAGAGGAATGCATTTTATCCCTATTTTCGTGACCGGCTCGGAAAAATGCTGGAAAGGGACATGCCCTCGGCGGTGGGGATCTCTCTCAATTACCTGAGCCAGGCACTGACAGCTTTTGCGATGATCGGGTTTATTCGCAGGGAGCACCCGGGGATCAGGATCATCCTGGGCGGGGGACTGGTCACATCCTGGGGAAAAGGTCTTCAGGGGAAGAACCCTTTTGCAGGTCTTGTCGACCATGTGGTCGCCGGACCGGGTGAAAATAAGCTTCTGTCGCTCCTGGGCATTTCTGCGGACGGCGATGCCCTGCCGACGCCGGATTACCGCTCTCTACCCTGGGATCAGTACCTCTCGCCGGGAAGCATCCTTCCCTACAGTGCATCAACGGGTTGCTACTGGAACAAGTGCGCCTTCTGCCCTGAAAAAGCAGAAGAAAATCCGTTCATACCGGTACCTCCGCGGCAGGTCATGGCAGACCTCGCCCTTCTTACCGACGAGGCACATCCAAAGCTTATCCATCTTCTCGATAATGCCGTCAGCCCTGCGGTGCTCACCGCCCTTGCTAAGGACAGCCCCGGTATTCCCTGGTACGGATTTGCGCGCATCGGCCCGCATCTTGCTGAAACTGATTTCTGCCTTGCACTGAAAAAATCAGGATGCGTCATGCTGAAGCTGGGCATAGAATCGGGCGATCAGCACCTCCTCGACATGCTGGAAAAGGGTGCCAGCGTGGACATGGCCTCGGCTGTCNNAAGAAACCGAAGGCGCTGCGCGAAAAACCCTCGATTTCACAGTTCAGCATAGCGATACCATAGATTTCCTCAACCTCGCTATTTTCAATATGCCTGTTTGCCGGAAAAACACATCCGGCATCAAAACAAGGGGATTCTATGAAGGCGACCTCTCACTCTATACCGACTTTGAGCATCCCCATGGATGGGACAGAAAACGCGTGCGCCTTTTTTTGGAGCGTGTGTTCAAAAGACACCCGGCAATCTCGCCTATCCTGAAGAACGAACCTGTAACATTCACCTCAAACCATGCACCCTTCTTTGTCATGGGGTGTGCGGGAGACCGGACTACGTAGTAAGTTATCCGTCATATCCTCTTATATATGAAGGGTAATCAGCACTGCATAATCTTCACTTTTCATTGTGCTCATGATATTATGATGCATCTTTTCCCGAGATTTTTTGAGGAGGTCTGATGGCGGGGATATCCGAAGCGCTCTGCATAGCAAAAACTGATCATGACATAANNTGCGGGTGCTTGCCGAACAGTTCAGTTCTATCGGCGTCCCGGTATTCCTGGCGGATATCAAAGGGGACCTTTCCGGAATGGCACTGCCAGGGGGGGAGCATCCCAAAGTACGGGAGCGCGCTGTCCAGCTGGGCATGGCGGAAATGGGTTTTGAAGGATTTCCCATCGTCTTCTGGGATGTTTTTGGAACAAAAGGACATCCCCTGAGGACGACAGTCTCGGAAATGGGACCGCTCCTTCTCGGACGGATACTGAACCTGAACGAGATCCAGTCCAGTCTCCTCGCCATGACCTTCAAGATCGCTGATGACAACGGTCTTCTCCTCCTCGACCTGAAAGACCTGCGTTCCATGGTCAAGTTCGTGGGTGAACAGGCTGATCAGTTCAAGAACGATTATGGGAACATTTCTGCAGCGAGCATAGGCGCCATCCAGAGAAGCCTCCTTGCGCTTGAAGAGCAGGGCGGAGACCTTCTCTTTGGTGAGCCGGCCCTGAATCTTCAGGACATGATGCAGACTGACGGCAAGGGCAGAGGAATGATCAATATTCTGTTTGCTGACAAATTGCTGCAGTCGCCGAAACTCTATGCGACATTTCTGCTCTGGCTGCTGTCAGAGCTCTTCGAACAACTTCCTGAAGTAGGTGACCCTCCCAAACCTGTCTTCACGTTCTTCTTTGATGAAGCACACCTGCTGTTCGAAGATATCCCGCCGGCGCTGGCAAACAAGATCGAACAGGTCGTTCGCCTTATCCGGTCAAAGGGTGTCTGCGTCTATTTCATAACGCAAAACCCTCTTGACCTCCCCGAGGACGTGCTTGGACAGCTCGGCAACCGGGTTCAGCATGCCTTGCGGGCCTTCACCCCAAAGGAGCAGAAGGCGGTGAAGGCAGCGGCAGAGACATTCCGCGCCAATCCTGCCCTCGACGTGTCGAAGGTCATCATGGAACTCGGTGTGGGAGAGGCACTAGTCTCCTTCCTCGACGCCAAGGGTATCCCCGCCATGGTAGAACGCGCCCTGGTCTGCCCTCCCCGGAGCCGTCTTCTGCCGCTGACTGACGCGGAACGTTCTTCGGTGATCAGCAGTTCGGTTTTGGCCGGACACTACGAACGCGTTGTGGACAGGGAATCGGCATACGAAAAACTGAAGGAAAAGACTGCACAGGCTGCTGCGGCGCCAGCGCCGCCCAAAGCAGGCCGCGAGCCGGTCCCGGAAAGCACGAAGATGCTGCAGGCCATGGCCAGAAGCGCTGCACACGCGATAGGCAGCCAGGTCGGCAGACAGATCATCCGGGGCGTCCTTGGATCGATCTTCGGCAAGGCAAGAAGATAGTTTCCGCCTCGACAGGCGGCTCATTATTTCATTCCGAAAAGGAGGCGTGCGTATGAGGAAAGTGATGTTGGCAGTAGTGCTGTGTATGGTGATGGTTTCGCTCGCGTTTGCCGGTTCTCTCAAAACCTATCAGGTTACCGGTCCGGTCCTGGAAATAAAAGACGATGTGATCGTCGTGGAGAAGGGCAAGGAAAAATGGGAAGTCGCCCACGACAAGGCAACCAGAGTGACGGGCGACCTCAAGGTCGGCGCAAAAGTTACGATCCAGTACCAGATGAAGGCGACGAGCATCGAGGCCAAAGCGGAGGCCAAAAAGGGGAAGAAGTAAGGGCGTCCGCCGCTTTCCTCCCGCCGGGGGCCGGGGGTGCTACCCCCCCGCTCCCTGGAAGGTGTTGCATCGATTGACCTCCCCGGAATCGATGCCGGCCTGAAACCAGCGGACCCGCTGCTCGGAGGTCCCGTGGGTGAAGGTGTCGGGGACGACGAAGCCGCGGGTCTGCTTCTGCAGGCGGTCGTCCCCGATGGCGCTGGCGGCGCCAAGCGCCTCCTCGACGTCGCCCGCTTCCAGAATCTTTCGCGCCCGGTTCGCGTGGTTCGCCCAGACACCTGCGAGGCAGTCCGCCTGAAGCTCCAGCCGGACCGAGAGACGGTTCCCCTCCGCCTCGCTCAGGCGGGCACGGGCGTTCTGCACCTTCTCCGAGATCCCCAGCAGGTTCTGCACGTGGTGGCCGACCTCGTGGGCGATCACGTAGGCCTGTGCGAAATCCCCCGGCGCGTGGAACCGGTCCTTCAGCTCCCGGTAGAAGCCCAGATCGATGTAGACCTTCTGATCCTTGGGGCAATAAAAAGGGCCGACGGCCGATTCGGCGAATCCGCAGGCGGACTCCACGGCATCCGTAAACAGGACCAGCTTCGGTTCCCGGTAAGTTTTGCCGCCCCGCCGGAACAGTTCCTTCCAGGTGTCCTCCGTGTCGGCGAGCACGACGGAGACGAAGTCCGCCAGCCGGTCTTCTTCGGGAGGCCGGGCCTCGCGGCTCGTCCCGGTCGGGGGACCGGAAACCGGCGGGGCCTGATTCAGAAGGAATGTCGGATCGATGCCAAGGTACAGGGAGAGAAGCACGAGGACGAGCGTTCCGATTCCTCCCCCCACCATTCCGCGGGAAACCCGGATCCCCCGTCGATCCTCGACGTTTTCGCTCCTGCGTTCGTCTTCCCAGCGCATGCCGCCCCTCCTCCCCCGCTCCTTGGACTGCCGGACCGCCCCACACCAAGATGCCACCGAACCGCCCGCCGTTGCAACCGCGTGGCCGCCCTAAGAACGGGGGCGTCCCTCAGAACTCCTCATCCCCTCCGAGGCTGCGGAGGGCTGCCTGCAATGGAGGGACCCTTGCAATGTGCGTGGATACGGCGTGGGCCGCCATTGTGAGCCTCGTTGTGAAGGCCTTTGCAGCCGTGGACCCGTTTCACAGCAGGAAGGAAAAACCCTCCGGGCATCGACCAGGGAGCCCAGGTAAATGAACCGCCTAGCTCGGGATGCCGGCGGGCCTTTCGCAGTGGATGTAGTGCTCGGCGATGAGATGGAGCGGCTTCCTGGCGACGTGGAAGCTTTCGTGGAGAAGGCCGAACACTTCGGACAACTCCCGCTCGTGCGCCTCCGGGTGAAGAGAGGCCAGCCGGTAATATCTCCTCCCCTCCTCCTCGTACTCTTCCATGGTCCTTCCCGTCCGCCCCGCAAACCGAGGTCTCGGTTCGCCGGACAGCGGGTAGCGGGAGGAGGCGCGGACGTATTCAGGGAAGATGCCGAGAAGGAACAGGCAGATATCGGCGATCCTTCTGTAGAAATGGAACCGGTACTCCTCGCCCGCCGACTCCATGCACCGGATCAGGGAATCCAGATCCGCGTCGTGGAAGTAGATCTTCCTCCACACCCTCTCCCCGACCCGGTAGATAAAGGAATAGCTCTCCACTTTCGTGAACGAGGAGAGCATTTCGGCAAGGTAATACAGGACGGGGGTCCGCGAGAGAAGGTCGAACACCTTCCCGGCGTCGAAGACGACGACCTTGTGGGTCCCCCCGCGTTCGAGGGTGTGGCCGGCCGTCCCCAGCTCCTTGCGGACCTTCCGGAGCAGGATCTCGAAATAGAGCCGGGGGGAGATCTTGAGAAACGCTTCCTTGTCCGCGATCACCCTGCGGATGGTGTTTTCGTCGTCGATGAAGGCGTTCCGGAAATCCTCGTCCGCCTCGAGGATCTGCTTCAGCCGGGCCGGGTCGCCGGACTCGGGGGCCGCGGTCGACACGAGGAACTCCAGGTCGGCGACGGTCAGTCCCGTATGGCTGCGACCGGTTTCCTCCATGCAATCCCCCTTCGTTCCTGCGTCATCCCCCTTGCTACCGTCTTCAAGCGCCGCCCTGGGTCAGGGGGATCCCCTCCAGGAGTGGCCAAAGGCCCCCGCACACGGGAAATACGAGGGCAAGAAACATGCTCACGATCATGCAGGCTCCCAACATTGCTCCTTCCCGGCCGCGCCCGGCGTCCCGGGGAGTCCCCCGGTTTTTCTCCGCTCCCTGCCCCTCTTTCTCCGTTCTCGTCCTGTCGTTCCTATCGGAAATTGTACCCGACGGGTTCAGGGAATATTCCTCGCCCGGCGATAGGGATCACCGAGACCGGAAGAGGACGGGCGGAATGACGGACCGCGGTGTGTCCTGCCAGGCCTTGCTTCCGCGCCGGGAGCCTCGGAGGTCCTCTGGATAAAGTGTAAGGTAACACTTGACACTTGTCGAAGGGCCAGGTAGAGTGCAGGTACGATGGCTTCTCGTGGAAATTCCCGACTGCGGAAGAAGGAGGACGGCACCGTCATGACCAGATCCGTTGCGAAGAAGCGCCCCGGGGGGCTACGGATGAACGAGCTGGCGGAGGCCGCCGGAGTCCCGAAGTCCACCATCCTCTATTACCTGGTGCGGGGGCTGTTGCCCAAGCCGGAAAAGACAAGTTCCAACATGGCCTACTACGATCCGCTCTGCGTCGACCGGGTCCGCCGCGTCCGGCAGCTGCAGGTACGCCACCGGTTCTCTTTGGACGAAATCCGCCAACTTCTTGCGGCGCACCCGGACCCGTCCGACCTCTCTCTGGGGGTGGAACTCCACGAGATCGTCTTCGGCAGGGAGCGCCCGGGCCGGGCGATCCGGTCCGGAGAGTTCCTGCGCGAGACCGGCCTGACCCGGAAGCAGCTCGCGCAACTGCTCGAAGCCCGCCTGCTCCATCCGCTGGAAAAGGGACGGTTCGATACCGAGGATCTCGAAATGGGGCGGATGTACCGCCGCGCCTTGGAGGCCGGCGTCCAGGTCGGGGAGATGGACTATTACGTCGAGTTCGGAGAAAAGATCGTCGACCGCGAGATGGCGCTGCGCAGCCGCATGACCCGTGCCCTTCCCTTTTCCGAAGACGCGGCCAGAACGATCGAGATGGTCAAGGACGCCCGCAGGTGCCGGTCCTATATCATCGACCGGCTGTTCCAGCACCGGGTGGCGGCGATGCGGGACCTCAAGGAGCAGGAAGCTCCTTGACCGCCATCGTCCGCCGGATCCCGGTACTCGCAACCGTAGGCATGATCCTTCTCTCCAAGGGGACCGGGTTCGCCACGCCGGAATCCCGGGCCGCTGCCCTTCTCCCCGCGACTGCTTCGATCGCCGCCGTTCTTCTCTTGTCCCCCGGAGGAAATGCGTCCCCGATCGACAAGGGGATGTCGGTGTACACGGCAGGGATGGCTGCGGCCGTCATGCTTCTGCCCGCCGGGGCGGCTCCCTTTCTGTCCCGGTATTCGGCGGCGTCCCTCTATTTCGTCCTCTTCCTGGTGGCCGTTCTGCCCCCGCTGCTGGGGAATCCCCCCTTCACCACCTGGTTCGCCCGAAAGGATACGCCGGAGGCGGTCTGGAACACGGACCTGTTCCTCCGGATCAACCGGCATCTCACCGGCCTGTGGGCCGTCCTGTTCGCGGCCGGAGCCGTTTCCGGCCTGATCCCCGGAGTCTTCGGGATCCGCGGCTTCCTGCAGGGGGCGATCTTCGAGATGCTCCTGCCCGGAATTCTCCTGCTGGGGGTCGGTTTCCCGGCGAACAGGCTCTACCCGTCGTACTGCCAGCGAAAATCCGGACCGCTCCCGATCGGAAGCGATCACGGACCGGCCGGGGCACCGCCTACAATGGAACCCAACCCCGTCACCGGAAGGATCCCGAAGGAGGAAAGAGGAATGAACGCGAACCATACCGTGGTCGCCGTGAACGGCTCCCCCCACGCGGGCGCCGGCAACACGGCCATGATGATCGGGATGATTAAGGAATCGCTCGCGGCGGAGGGG
>DKBO01000036.1 GCA_002448975.1 Nitrospiraceae bacterium UBA6898 | reverse complement strand
CGTCAGGAGGTTGTTGAAGTCGTGAGCTATGCCTCCCGCGAGGATCCCGAGGGACTCGAGCTTTTGGGTCTTGAGCAGTTCCTCCTCTGCCCGCTTCCTCCGGGAGATGTCGCGTGCGAATGCACAGTCGAACTCCCTGCCGCCAAAGCTGAGGTAATTGGCCATGACCTCCACCGGCAGTATTCTGCCGTCCCTGGTGCGATGCCGCGTCTCGAGGGTCATCTTGCCCTTGCCTTTGACAGTCTCCCAGGCCTCCACCCAGCGGCCGGCAGTGAAGTCAGGATCGATATCGAGCACGGTGAGATTGAGCAGCTCCTCGCGGGTATAGCCCAGCATGCTGCAGGCCGTCTCGTTCACGTCAATGATCCGGGACTTTGCGTCCATCCAGTAGACTGCATCGGCAACATGGTCCACCGAAAAGCGGGTCAGTTGCAGCGCCTCCTCCGCCTTCTTGCGGGCCGTGATGTCATTCCCGACGGAGAGGATGCCCGTAAGGGCGCCCTGGTGGTCCCGCATCGCCCTGTTCGCCCACCGGACCCATACCCGGGTGCCGTCCTTGGTGATATTCTCGTTTTCATTGTCCCTGAACCGGTCCGGGTCCCTCTGAATATCCCGCATCAGCTGTGCGAGGTCACGGCCCGACGACTCGGTCGCGGGAACGATCGTGCCGACCACATTTCTGCCGAGCAGTTCTTCCTTTGCATACCCGAAGAATCGTTCGGCAAAATCATTCACGAAGGTGATACTTCCCTCCGTGTCCCATGTCAGGATGACCGAGTTTGCCGTCTCGACAAGCTCACGGTACTTTTTTTCGCTCTCCCGCAGCCTTGCCTCGTACCGCCTCCATCCGGTAATATCTCTCACCACCTCGATGCCGGCGATGATCTTCCCCGAAAGATCGGTCATCGGCGATGCCGTGACCTCAAGNNTTGAAGGTCATCGCAAGATGACATCCTTCACAGACATGCTCCCGGTTCTGAAACGCCGTATAACAGAATTCCCCCAAATGGTCTCCCAGCAATTTCCTGTGAATCGGGTTTTGATAGAGAATCCTGAAATGGGTATCCTGAATGCTGATTCCCTCGCCGATCGCCCCGAGAATCGCTTCCTGCCTGGCCCTCTCCGATGCCATGTTCTTCAGCAGGTTATCTTTTTGGTGGATAAGATAGGCAAACGCTGCGGTTATCAGCGGCATGAGGAACATGACCCCCTGAAAAATCATCTGCGCGGGATGATCCGCAGCAGAGAGATGTCGTAAGAACGCAGGTCCGTATTCCCGGTATTCAAGAAAGAGGTAGCAGCCCAGCAAGAACCAGCCTGTCAGTGCAATTGCGATCTTTACCATTTCACCAATCCCTTTCCGGGAGTTTCCGCAACAGCCCTTTTACCCTGTGGTTATCCCGCATCCGCAGATCGAAGCATGACCTTCTCCGGACCGGCCATACCGATATACAAAGGAGGTCATACGTAACGCCCTCGCACATCACCCGATACTGAGGATCGCCTTCTCCAGCCTCTGCAGCGTCTTTTCTTTGCCCAGGACCTCCAGCACCTCGTATATGCCGGGACTTTCCGTGCCCCCGGTCATGGCAACACGCACTGGCTGGGCAACCGCCCCGAGCTTGACGCCGTGCTTTTCGACAACTCCCTTGAAAACCGGCTCAAGCCCTGCATGCGAAAAATCTGCACATGCGGCAAGCGCCTCCTTCAGGTCTTTCAGAAGGGGCAGACTTTTTTCGTTCAGAAACTTCTCCTGTGCCTTTTCCTGGAACGTGATTTCTTCGGCAATATAATAGCGCAGGGATGATGCAAGTTCGCCCAGGGTCTTGGCGCGTTCCTGCAGCGTCTTCACCGCCCGTGCGAGCCATGCCATATCAAGCGCCTGCCCTTCCGTGATGATCTGTTGTTTTGCCAGGAACGGGACCACCAGCTCCGCAAGTCTCCCGGGTGCTGCTGCAATTATGTACTGCTGGTTCAGCCAGAGCAGCTTTTCCGGGTTGAATACGGCTGCGGCATTGCCCACATTCTCAAAGGAAAAGAACCTGATCAGTTCTTCACGGCTGAAGACCTCCTGATCACCATGCGACCAGCCGAGACGCACCAGATAGTTCGTCAGGGCCTCCGGCAGGTAGCCCATCTCTTCATAGGCCATGACGGAAGTCGCTCCGTGACGCTTCGAAAGCCGGGTCTTGTCAGCGCCGAGGATCATGGGAAGATGGGCGAACTTCGGGATCTCGTACCCGAGGGCCTTATAGATATGGATCTGCTTGGGCGTATTGTTCAGATGGTCATCGCCGCGTATCACATGGGTTATCCGCATGTCCACGTCGTCGACCACGACGGTGAAATTATAGGTAGGCGAATTGTCGGAGCGGAGGATGATCAAGTCATCAAGCTGGCTGTTGTCAAAGACCACCCTGCCCCTGATGAGGTCGTCGACGACCGTCTCGCCCTGCTGCGGTGTCCTGAAACGCACCACCGGTACGCGGCCCGGCACCGCTTCTTTCAGGTCCCGGCACCGGCCGTCATATTTCTGCGGCCTGCCCTGCGCCAGGGCAAGCTGCCGGCGCTGCTCGAGTTCCTCCACAGCGCAGTAGCAATGGTAAGCCTTGCCTTCCTGCAGCAGCCGCTCGACATAGCTCCGGTAGACAGCGAACCGGTCGGTCTGCCGAAAGGGTCCCTCGTCCCAGTCGAGGTTCAGCCAATGCATCCCCTGCGTGATCGCCTCGATATATGCATCCGTGGACCTGGTCCGGTCCGTGTCCTCGATCCTGAGTATGAACGTGCCGCCATGATGCCGTGCATAGAGCCAGTTGAAGAGCGCTGTCCGGGCGCCTCCTATATGCAGATGCCCTGTCGGACTCGGCGCAAATCTTACCCTCACCTGTTCTTTCACCCTATCCTCCGTGTTGATCTCACGGGTTCACGGGAAAAAATTACGTCGTTCACGTGACCCCGCAAACCCGCTTTTTCAAAATTTCCCCTGTACTATACCAAGTCTCAGGAACTTTTTCGTATGCTCCGTGACCTTGAAGCGTTCGTCGGCCCGGTAGCCGGCTACCCAGATGATGTCATCGCCCGAGGTGACAAGGGGAATGCTGTCCCGCTCATCACGCGGCACCTTCAGGTCAACGAAGAGATCCTGGACCTTCCTGGTCCTTCCGAATCCCAGGGGGCGGAAAGAATCCCCTGGCCTGCGCGGCCTTACGACAAGCGGCAGCCTCACCCTGTCCGCGTCGAGCACGATGGCCGAGCAGCCGTCACCCAGCTCTTCGGGACGCGGAACCAGGGACGCGGTGATGACGACTCCGGCCCCGACAATGACCGCTTCGCCGGGCACGGCAAGCGGATATTCTGCAATTCTGGTGGGCTCCTCGGACGTAATGACCAGAAGCGCGTATTCCCGGATCACCCGGACCCCCCGCGGAAGCATAAGCCTGTCTCCTGCCCTGCCCTCCCGGATGAGCCTGATGATGCCCTCGATATGCCCGAACCCGAAACCCCTGAGCCCTTCTGTCTCCTGGATTGCCCGCCTGAGCACTCTTCGGAGAATGACCTTCTCCATGGATTCCATGGGTGCGAGAAAAAGTTCGATCCTCCTGCCGGTCTTCCTGCTGATCAGTTTCATCAGCGCCTTGGTGACCAGGACCGCGAAATAGCGCTCCTCCTCCTGCAGGATCGTCATGGTAGTGACGAGCGAATGCACGAAGTTCGGATTGGCACGCTTCAGCAGGGGGATGACGGACATGCGGACCCTGCTCCGGAAATACTCCTCCTTGAGATTGGAAGAATCCATGGCCGGAACAATGCCCCGCTCTTTCAGGAAACATTCGATCCCGCTGCGCGGCACTTCGATGAGGGGTCGTATGATATTCCCCCGTCTGACCGGTATGCCGGAAAGCCCTGCAGGCCCTGCGCCCCTTGCCAGCCGCATGATGAAGGTCTCGGCCTGATCGTCTGCCGTATGGGCAAGGGCGATCCTGTCTGCCCTGACCTCATGGGCAGCATCCTGGAAGGCCTGATACCGCAGTTCCCGCGCCGCCTCCTGAAGGTTCATGCGGCGGGCCGTGCGGTATGCAACTACGTCCACGGAACGTTGCATGAAGGCTATGCCGAGCCCGTCGCAGAGCGTCCTGCAGAAGGCCGTCTCTGCAGGGGTCTCATCAGGCCTGAGGTTATGGTTGACATAGACTGCATGGATGTCCAGGCAATATGCCTCCCGCAGTGCATGCAGGACCAGGAGCAGGCACGTGGAATCCGGCCCCCCCGAAAGCCCCAGCAGAACAGCATTGCCGGGTGAAAGGAGCCCGTTGCCTCGTATGGTCTCATCAACCTTCGTGATAAGGTCTGCTGGTCTCATGGTTTTTTCGGCCTGTTCCTTTGATAAGAGAAGATAATTATATTATGATAAAGAGATTCCGCACAACCGGAAAGGAAACCCGCAACAGGAAGCGGCATAGGGCGTGAAATCAAGAACTGCGAGAAAAAGAACTCCTGTCCCTGCACGGGCATCCGCTTCAGGTGATGCCCCACGATCCCGCCAGGCATACGGCGGCAAGACACCCATCTGCATGAATACCGGTTGTACCCTCAGGAAGAAAGCGGGCGGCTGCTTCGGCTTCGCGGGCTGCCCCGGATTCAAGGCGCGGTAATATCAGGACTGCATCTTTCCTGTCTGTCTGAGTCCGTCCGCTGCCCGGGAGTTTGACGGGTCCAGTTTCAACGCCTTTTCGAAGGTGTTTCGTGCCCGGGTCCTGAATCCGAGCTTGAGGTAGATATGCCCGAGTTCAGCCATATATTCGGGTTTGCGCGGGGACAGGTGCACGGCCTTCCGCACCGCTGTCTCTGCTTCCTTGAACTTCTTTCCCCGGAAGAGCGCTGCGCCGTAAAAGAAATGGTATTCCGGCTCGGATTCGCCGAGGTGCGCAGCCTGGCCGAGAAGGGTAATGGCCTCATCAAGGTCTCCTGCTGCCAGGTGTTCTCTTCCCTCACGATATCTCGTCTGCGCGAGATTTCTTCTCTTTTCTTCCGGAGATTCATTCGGCCGGCTCAGCGGCTCCGGCCCGGCCCCGCCGGTTCCGCCGTGTTGTGAAAGAACACGATATGCCTCGTTAACAGACACAAAGATGCTGTGCAGCTTGTCCCGTGCGGAAGGGCTGGAGAGGTGAAGATAGCGGTCAGGGTGATACTCCTTTACCATGGCATGGTATGCGCGCTTCAGCTCGGCAGGCGTGACCGACCCCCGCTGCAGGCCGAGCACCCCGAAATAATCGAGCTGCATATTCCTGGCATAGAGCTGCTCGATCTTCTCTATGACTTCCTGCTCTGTGGGCTGTGCTCCCGCAGGGGAACCCGCTTCCGCCTTCATTTCCGCAGCATCCCCCCGCTGCTGCACCTCTTCTGCGATATCGATCACGCGGGCATTGATCAGGGCAGCCATGGTCCGCAGCGTCTCATCCTCCGTCAGGGAGGAACGGGAAAGGACCTCTCCGAGGGTGGTATGTTCCTGCACGACCGACAGGATCTGTTTCTCCTGCGCACTGAGGGACAGGCGAGGGAGAATGCTCTCGCTCTCGAAAGCGGGGGCAAGCAGCACCCCGGGGCTAAGGTGTACGTTTCTTACCATGTCAGGACGCACAATCCGTTTGGAACCGCGATAGAGGAGTTCGGCTGAATTGAGTTTCATGACGATGATCTCCGCCTCGGGAAGGCTCCCCTCCCGGAAAGAGAACTCTGCATCCTCCACAGCGCAGAGATTCATGACAATGGCCTCCACACGCTGCTGGACCGCGGCAACCAGCTCGGAAGGACTAAGATGACGCCTTTCGACCAGTACGGTGTCATGGCTCCTGCCTGTCTCCCGGGCGAAGTCCAATGAGCTCTGGTACTGTTGCAGCGAGATCCTGCCCGAGGAAAGAAGCATGCTGCCAAGCTGCTCTTCCCCGACGTCCGAGGCGGCATAGACCATCTCGCCGTCCCTGAAGAATATCTCCCGTGTCCACTGCCCTGTCTTGACCGTGAGCGCGCCGGTCTTGCCTGAACGGTATACCCCTATTACCAGGTCGGCAAAAGAATAGCTGCGAAGCCTTCCCGCGATGGGGCCGATGCACCTGACACCGACCTTGATGCCGGAAAACATCTCCTGTTGCCAGACGATCCTGCCGGTAGCGTTTACGTCAAGAGAACGGATATTGAGGTCGAGGGTCCGGTCGCTGAGGTCCGACCTGCCCTTGACCAGGATGCCCATACCGCAGAGCGAAAAGTCCGTAATGACGGCAGGTACGTATTCTCCTGTCAGAATGAGGTCAAAGGCAAGATTGAGTTTCTTCCGGGGAAATGTCCTTTTCCCGTGTCCCTTGTCAGCGCTGCGCGGCAACGCCGGCCTCCTTCACGATCCGCCGGTTCTCGGGAAATGCAATGGTCATGACCTGCCCTTTGCTGCCCGGCGTACCCATATCCCTGCCGTCCAGACCGATCTTTATCCCGCCTGCGTTGCCGATCTTGAGCACCGCCGTATCAGGGAAGGTCCAGGTCTTCACCATGCCGGGACCAAGGAGGACTTCCTCGGTAGCTCCGCTGGAAAATGTTATCTGCAACCACGTCAGCTCATGCGCCGCTATCTCCATGAGGTGGACGGGGGCTAATGCCGTCGCCTCCGGGGACCGGTTTTGCGCTCCCAGGACCTGCGGGGCCTGCTGCGGTATCGCGGGTTGGGGCTCCTGCAGCGGTGTGACCTGCGGTGGTTTTTCCGCCTGCACCGGCTGCGCGGGGACGGTAACCGCTTTTGCCGGTGTGCCGGGATAGTCCTGCCGTGTGGCGATAAAGACCGCGAGCGCGATCATCAGAAGAACCATCAGGGCAATAAGATAATGGGACAAAGGTACTTTTTTCCTGGAAGAAGAAACGGGAAAGACCGCCGTCGGCTGCGGAAAAGAAAGATGTCCTGAATAGACCGCCAGGATCGGTTCAGGGTCAACCTGCAGATAGGCGGCATAGCACCGGATGTAGCCGATGGTATACACCGCCACCGGGAGCTGTTCGAACTGGTCTTCTTCTATCGAGAAGAGATATTCCGCCTTGATCCGTAAGAGGGCTGCCACATCCTTGATGCCGAGGCCCAGTTCTTCCCTTCTTTTCTTCAGGATCTCTCCTGCCACGCGCTCCCCTCATACGGAAAAAGGTTTCGTTATTATTATCTATTACAGGACATTATGCAAGCAGTGACGGGTTAGGCTATTGGTAAACCTTTATGGTACCATAGGGTTTACCATGCGCAGGATCGTCATTACCGGCATAGGTGCGGTAACCCCTCTCGGGAACTCCTTCGGCGAGGCATGGACCGCTGCCTGCGAAGGAAGGTCCGGTATCCGTGCAGCCTCTCGGGTCCCTGTGGCGGGTCTGCCCTGGACCGTCTGCGGTGAGGTCAGCGCCTTTGATCCCCTTGTGCATCTCGACGGCAAGGAGGCAAGAAGGCTCGATCTCTTCGCCCAGTATGCCCTTTCCGCCGCGCTCATGGCGGCCCGGGATGCCGGGCTCCTGCAGGAGGCAGCGGGCGAAGGCCGAAGGCCGAAGGGCGGGAAACGGTATGCGCCGCATGACTATCTGAGCTCCGGGGGTGTGATCATCGGATCGAGCAGGGGGGGCATCGGCACGATCGAGCGTGCGCTGCTGAAGTCTGCCGGAACCGCGAGATACCGGGTGTCTCCCTATCTCATGCCGGCAACCACCGTCAGCGCGGCTGCCTCCTCTACAGCGCAGAAGCTCGGCATCAGGGGACCTTGCCTCGGCATATCGAATGCATGCACTTCAGGGACAAATGCCATCGGCGAGGCCTGCCGCCTCATCAGATCAGGCCATGCAGGACCGGTCTTTGCAGGAGGCGCGGACGCACCGATCAGCAGGATATGCCTGGAAGGATATGGCGCTGCCAAGGCGCTCTCCCGTATCCCGGACCATAGGGCAAGCAGGCCCTTTGATGCAGCGCGGGACGGCTTTGTGCTCGCTGAAGGCGCCTGTGTCCTCGTGATCGAGCGGCGCGACATCGCACAGGAGCGCGGCGCGCACATCTATGCCGAGATTGCAGGGTACGGCAGCACTGCCGATGCCTTTCACCCGACCCGTCCCGACCCTGAAGGAGAAGGACGCGCCATGTCGGCAGCCCTGTCCGCGTCGTCCAGGGCGCCGGAGGAGATCGATCTCATCAGCGCCCATGGCACTTCAACGCCTCTGGGCGACATTGCCGAGGCCCGGGCGCTCTGTCAGGTCTTCGGAACGCACGCTGCGGTCATCCCGGTGGCAGCGATGAAATCCATGACCGGTCATATGCTTGCTGCATCAGGGGCATTCGAGGCGGCATCTGCAGCCATGGCAATCGATCAGGGCAGGGTATTCCCGACCATCAATCTCTCCGTGCAGGACAAGGATATACCGCTGCGTATCGTCAGGGAGGCGTTTCGCGCCGACATCCGGACGGTGCTCGTCAACTCCTTCGGCTTTGGCGGGATGAATGCCGTCCTGGTGCTGCAGAAGCACGGCTAGTATACTGTTTCTTACATCTCTTGTTGCCCTTCCCGCTTGTATGGAATCTTTCAGAAAGATTGCGGACAAGCCGCAATGACAGCCATGAATGCCTCTTCGCGGAGACTTTGGTCGTGCCTGCAGGTATGAAAAAAACGATGGAAGCACGCGACCCTATCTCAAACTATCGTCTCCTTATGGCCGGCTCTCTTCTCGTCATTCCCGTGAAAACGGGGATCCGGTCTTTTCAAAGACTTCTGGATACNNGATACCCGCCTTCGCGGGTATGACCGCCTTTTAAGAAAAAAGCAATTTTGAGATAGGTCCTGCGCTAGCCGGGACGGAGTATGCATGCACGCTGAAAAGCGCGAAAGGACAGGGTATTCCTGCTCATGCCCGGTCTCCGGCCTCCGGGGAATTTGCCCTCGTTCGGGTTACTAAGGAGATCAAAAGTAAAACTTCTCACCTCACCCCCCCCAGCCCCCTCCCCTCGATGGAGGGGTACTCTTTAGGCCATCCTCGCCCCCGGAGGGAGAGGAAAAAAGAGAGGGGGGGTGTCCTCTTAATTATGATCTCCTTAGTAACTACATACTGCCTGCATATCGGGCAGATAAAACCACATACATACTATGACCATCGGGCAGCGAGGAAACATTCAAGCATAAAGAGGATGCGGAAGGATGTCATGCGTGTGCGTCAGCAGGCAGGCAGTCAAATCAGTTTCTCATAGATGCGGTATTTTTTGTACACACTCCCCCCGACCAGCTCGACGATCCGCTGAATCGGGATATTGTCCTCAAGGACCCAGGAGAATTCGATGCGCCGGTATTGGGGGTTCTTCTGCAGCCCGCTGAACCCCTCCCGGAACAGGAGCGCATCGACTCCCTTATTGCGGTATTCTTTCTTGATGCCGAGGAGCATGAGCCGCAGGTCTGATATCTTCCGGGAGTAATAGAGCGCCTTTACGATGCTGACCGGGTTGAGCCTGCCGTTCATATGCTTCAGGACAAAATTGAAATCCGGTACGAATCCCATGAACCCTACCGGCTGCCCCCGGTCTTCGGCGATGAGCGTGAATGCGGGCACGACGATCTGCCGCAGACGTTCGCCCAGATAAAAGAGCTCTTCGTCCGTAAGCGGGACAAACCCCCAGTTCTTCTCCCACGCGGCGTTATAGACCTCCTTGAAGACCAGCATCTCTTCGCTGAACCGCTTTTTGTCCACCGGCCTGACTGTCAGACCTCTCCGTTCCGCGATGGCGGCAACGCGCAGGACCTTCTCCGGGAGGCGCGGCTGTATCACATGGATGTAGGCATGCAGGTCCTTTGCCTTCCGCATGCCGCACGCCTCCATCAGCTCATGATAATAGGGCGGGTTATAGGGTGTCATAAGCATGGGAGGGGCGTCATATCCCTCCATGAGGAATCCGCACTCCTCATTCGTCGAGAAGTTCATCGGCCCCCGCATGATCTTCATTCCCCGGGTCTTCAGATCACCGGAAACCGCATTGAGCAGGCCCGCAGCAACATCCCGGTCACATACCGATTCAAAAAACCCGAAAAAGCCGGCATCCTCATGCTGATATTCCCGGTGCCGCTGATTGACGACCGAGGCAACTCTGCCCACCGCCTTCCCTTCGTGCTCAGCAAGGAAAAACCGGGCCTCTGCATGCTGGAAAAAGGGGTTCTTCCGTGAGAACTGCTGTTGCAGCTCTTTCCGGAGCTGGGGGATGAAATGCGGGTATGCGCGGTAAAGGGAGGTCTGCAGGTCTATGAAACGCGCGATCTCCTGCGCGGTCCTGGCCTCGATGATCTTCAAAGGATCATCGGATGAGACCGAGCTGCCTGCCTACCTTCTGAAAGGCAGCCAGCACCCGGTCAAGCTGCTCATCCGTATGCGTTGCCATATAGCTCGTCCGGATGAGCGCATGGCCCTCGGGTACGGCAGGACTGATCGCCACGTTGACGAAGACCCCCTCCTCCTGGAGCATCATGGCCATTTTGAATGCCGTCTCGTTCTCACCCACGATCACCGGAATGATGGGNNTCCAGAGCCGGGCGATCCGTTCCGGTTCGTTTTCAATGATGTCAAGGGCTGCGCTCACGGCAGCGACCGATGCCGGCGGCGGGCTCGCGCTGAAGATGAGGGCCCGCGCAAAATGCTTGATATAATGGACCACCTGCTCCGAGCCGGCGATAAAGCCGCCGATGGATGCCAGTGATTTGCTGTACGTGCCCATGATCAGGTCTACCTCGCGTTCAAGGCCGAAATGCTCTGCCGTACCCCTTCCGGACTTCCCCAGCACGCCGATGCCATGGGCATCATCGACCATGACCCGCGCGCCGTGCTGCTGTGCGAGGTCCACAACATCGGGCAGGTTTACAATGTCGCCCTCCATGCTGAAAACGCCGTCAACAATGATGAGTTTTCCCCTGCCGTTATGATTCTGGAGCACCCGATCGAGGTCCTTCATGTCATTGTGGCGGAACTTCAGCACGTCGCCGTGCGTAAGCCTGCAGCCGTCAATGATGCTTGCATGGTCCATTTTATCGATGATCACCACATCATCCTTGCCGACCAGCGCGGAGATCACGCCGAGGTTCACCTGGAACCCCGTCGAGAAGACCAGCGCAGCCTCCTTGCGGATAAACCCTGCGAGCTTCTCTTCCAGCTGGACGTGGATGTCGAGGGTGCCGTTCAAGAAACGGGAACCGGCACAGCCGGAACCGTATTTCCGCACCGTCTCGATTACGGCATCCTTCACCCTCGGATGGTTCGTGAGACCGAGATAGTTGTTCGAACCGATCATGATCATCTTCCTGCCGCCGATGATCACCTCAGGGTCCTGAGCGCTTTCGATCACCCGGAAATACGGATAGAGATGGGCAGCCATCAGCTCTTTGGCCCGGGTGAACCGGAAGCACTTCTCGAAGATATCGCTTTTCTTTTCTATAGCCATTTCTCTTTTCTGTACCATGCTGTTGTTTGCGTAAACCCCTCCCTCAGGGATGTCTCGGTCCCAAAACCGAGGTCCTTCGCCGCCCTCTCAGGGCTGCACGTCCAGTGAGGGAAGCGGATTTCCTGCATCTTGTCAGCGTTCATTATACCTTTTTTCTGAAATTTTTGAATGCCTGCGGCAAGGACCGGCAACACAAAACGCGGCAGCCGAAGGCGGACGGCACGACGGCCCAGGGCAGCGGAAAGCGCACTGCGGATCTCATCATTGGTATAGACCCTGCGGTCGGCAAGGTAATAGGTATTCCCGGCAGCCTCGCTGTTTTCTGCTGCAAGGATCAACCCCCTGACGAGGTCCTCGACGAAAATGAGCGAATAGGAGCATTTTCCCCAGGAGGGAAAAACTCCCCGCTGCACCGCCTTGAACAGGAGAAGAAAATCCCGGTCCCGGGGGCCATATACTGCCGGCGGCCTGACTACCGTGACCGGTATGCTTCCCGCCTGTGAGACTGCCGCCCTTTCTCCCTCGAGTTTGCTCCTGCCGTAAGCAGAAACCGGCCGGGCTGCTGCCCCTTCGGTCAGCGGCCTTCCGTCACGACTCGGACCGGCAGCAGCAAGGCTGCTCACCAGGAGGAACCTTTTCAGTTCCGGGTTTTCCTCGGCAGCTGCCGTAACAAGAAGGCGGGTGCCTTCGGCATTCGCCTGAAAGAACGCACCTTCGGAATCTGCCTTGGTACGCCCCGCGACATGGAAAATGATATCGAAGTCTCTGAGCCGGCGCGCATATGCGCCACGGTCAGCGAGATCGGCGAACAGGAAGGCCACGGCCAGGTGTCGTATCCATCTGAGATCCGAGGTCTCTCTGACAAGACAGGTCACGGCATGGCCTTTGCGCAGAAGGGCCTCAGCAAGGAAACTGCCGATAAAGCCGGACGCACCGGTCACGAGGACATTCATGCCGCAGAAGAAAAAAACCGGCAGGGGCGGGGAAAAAGGGGAAGTTGCAGAGCCCTCAGCGAATAAGAGCCGCTCATTGCTCCAGGCACGTTTTCAGGGTATGGTTCAGTTCCTCAAGCTTGAAGGGTTTCCTCAGCATGCAGATGCCCTTGGTCCTGAACTCCTCTTCCAGTTCCGGGGTGATAAAGGCAGAGCAGACGATGATCTTCAGCCGCGTCGCAGGCGGTTCGACCTGCCGGATAAGCTCGACACCGCTTCCTCCCGGCATCCGCAGGTCAAGGAAAAGCAGATCTATCTCGTCAGCCTTCAGTCTCTCGGCGGCCTCTGCAATGTTGGTAGCCGTAACGACCTCGTGACCGCCTTTCCTGAGCGCACGGTCGAGGAACCAGCGGACCAGCTGCTCGTCATCCACAACAAGGATTTTCATCAAGATATGTTAATACATCTTTTCAATTAAATAAAGCGGCGTTATCATGATTTTTCCGGCAGCAAGCCGAATTTCTGCATGCGGTAGCGGAGCGAGTCACGCGTAAGGTTCAGCAGTCGTGCTGCCCGCGTCTGGTTCCACTTGGTCTGTTCAAGCGCCTGCCGGATGAGCCCCTTTTCAACTTCCTCAATGTCCAGTCCCCCTGAGGGTATGGTGATCGCTGATGACTCTGCGGGCAAAGCACCGGTATTCTGCGCGGAGAACTCGGCAGGAAGGTGCTCAGGAAGGATATATTCCTCGTTCTCGAGTATCATGGCGCGTTCTATTACGTTCTTCAGCTCCCGGACATTGCCGGGCCAGGGATAGGCCTGAAATGCCTGCTCCGTTTCCCTTGCAAGACCTTTCACCTGTTTCTTGAAATCCCGGTTGAACTGCTCGATAAAATACTTTGCGAGCAGCAGCGTATCACTCGGCCGTTCGCGCAGGGGAGGAAGCAGGATGGGGATGACCTTGAGCCGGTAATAGAGGTCGCTCCGGAAATTCTCCTTTGTCACCTGCTCGTGAAGGTCCTTGTTGGTTGATGCAATGATCCTGAGATCGACCGTGATATCCCGGACCCCGCCGATCCTCTTGAAGGTTTTGTTCTCGATGACCTTCAGCAGCTTGGCCTGGGTGCTCAGCTTCATGTCGCCGATCTCATCAAGAAATATCGTACCGCCGTCAGAAAGTTCGAAGAACCCCTTCTTCATCTGCTTGGCATCGGTAAAGGCCCCCTTTTCGAACCCGAAGAGTTCACTCTCGATAAGCGTCTCCGGAAGCGCCGTGCAGTTGATATCCATGAACGGCTTGCTCCCCCTGCTGCTTTCGTAATGGATCACCTTGGCAACAAGGTCCTTGCCGGTCCCGCTTTCTCCCTGGAGGAGAATGGTAGTGGCATCGCTTTGCGCGACCTTCCGGACGAGATCGACGATCCTCACCATCTCCGGTGATCTGCAGATGATGCTCGCAAAATGATACTGCTGCGATATCTTGTCCCTGAACTGTGACACCTCGTTCCGCAGCGTTACCGTTTCCAGCGCCTTGCTGATCAGGATCTTGAGCTTATCCATATTGAAGGGCTTTTCAACAAAATCGTAGGCGCCGAACTTGATCGTCTGCACCGCGGTCTGCACGTCCCCGAATGCCGTAATCATGATCACCACGGTGTTCCTGTTTTCTTTCTTGATGCGCTCGAGCACCTGGATGCCCGATATGTCCGGAAGGTGTATATCGAGCAGGATGACATCCGGCAGTTCCGCGGAAAACAGTTCCAGCCCTTCCAGCCCCTTCTCCGCCGTGATGACGTTATAGCCTTCCTTGCTCAGGTTCTGCTCCAGAGACCAGCGGAGCAGTTTTTCGTCGTCTATAACAAGGATCTTCGGACTTTCCATAGTTATCTCACCAACGGAATTATAATACGAAAGGTATTGCCGATGCCAAATTCGCTGGTGACCCTGATCCTGCCGCCATGGCTCTCCAGGATGTTTCTGATGATGGCGAAACTCAGGCCGGTAACGGTATGACGCGTCGAAAAGGCGGGTTTGAATATATTCCGTATCCGCTCGTCGGTCAGCGCCTTTCCCGTGTCAGCGCTGAGGACCTCGATCTCTCCGCGCTCTTCCTCCACGACAGAAGAAATGCTGATGGTCCCTCCATCCGGCATCAGGGAGCACTGAAAGCGAAGAATATCCTGGAATACTTCCGCCATCTGTTCGGGGTCGACCATGACCTCCGGGAGCCTGGTCACGAGAACCTTTACCTCAATATGCATGCTGCGGGCGAACTCGTCCACTGCGGCAACGGCCATCCCGATGACCGCATGCAGATCAGTCCGGACGGGATTGATCTCCTGCGGCCTTGCGAATATCACCAGGTCCTTTACCGCCCTGTCGAGCCGCTCGATTTCTGCAAGTATCTCGCGGACGATCTCCCTGCGCGGGCTGTCCTGCGGGATATCCTCCGCCATCACCTGGAGCGCCCCGCTGATCCCTGCAAGCGGGTTCTTGATCTCATGCGCAACGGTTGCCGCAACCTCGCCGATGGAGGCCATCTTTTCCAGCTGGCTCATTTCCCTCGTCTCATGGCGTATCACCGACTCCCTTGCGCCCTGGAGTTTTTCGGCGATCCTGTTCACCGCCGCTGCGATGGCTCCCAATTCCTCACCCCGGTATGTCGAAGCACGCACCGTCAGATTGCCGCCGGCCATTGCCCTGATTTCCGACAACAGCCTCTGCAGCGGTTCCCGGATCTGATACCTGCCCAGAATGTACAGAGCGACGGCGAGAATAACAATGATGAGAAGCGCCGACAAGACCGTACGGACGGCGGCATTGCGCGTTGTGGCATCAAAGGCTTTGTGCGAGACCTCCAGGTGGACTATTGCCCTGACCTGATCAGTCGCTCCATGACACCGCTGACACGGCCAGTCGTTGCTCAGGACGATAAAGTTTGCGTATACCTTGCGCCCTTCCTGCTCATACGTAAAGAAGGTTTCCGATGATTCATGCTTATAGGTCTGAAGACCCAGGATATCTATCCCGCGGCCGATTTCGCCGGGAACGGTAGAGCTCAGAATCCTCCCGCCCTCCGAAATGATACGGACCGCTACAATATCTTCTGCGGCAAGGCCTTCGATATACCGCTGGAACTCATCTTTTGTCTTGCCCTCGCGCATGATCGTCTTCAGGCCATTCGCTACGATCTCCGAAAGAAGCTCAACCCGCTGCTTTCTCGCCTCCTCAGCCAGGCTCCGGTTTATCTCATAGGTCTGCCAGGAAAAAACCCCGATGACGACAAGGAATACCGCAACGGAAGAAAGGACAAGTCTTCTGTTAATACTCACGCAACGCTCCCTCCTCCGCACGGCTCACCTCTTTCCCGCAGGAAGGCCGGGGGCAAGGCGAACCCCTTCCCGGCGGGCTTACTGCGAACCGTAACTGTGGAGACCGGAAAGCAGCAGGTTCACGCCCAGATAGGTAAAGATGACGGCAACAAACCCGAGAACAGCGACTGCAGCCACCTTTCTGCCCTTCCATCCTCTCATGAGACGGCTGTGGAGATAGAACGCATAGAAAAACCAGGTGATGAGCGACCACGTCTCTTTCGGGTCCCAGGTCCAGTATTTGCCCCATGCCTGGTCAGCCCAGATAGCACCGAAGATCAGACCGCCCAGGGTAAAAATCGGGAATCCGATCGCAATGCTCCTGTAGGTAAGATCATCAAGCGCCTCAGCAGATATGTTAAAACTCGTAATGACTTTTTTCAGGATACCCCCGAACCGCCAGATAAGGAATATGCATGCCGCTGCCGCGGCGAAACTCACCAGGGACACGACAGCAGAATCGCTCCGGAACGTTGCCCGGAACAGGTACCCCTTGATGAACTCCTCCTGGCTCTTCACCGCCATCTTGAAGGTGAGATAATCAATGCCCATGGCAGCAAGCGTGATGACGAAGACGCCCAGCGTAACGGTCCAGAAGATGTACGACCCTTCCGTCCGCTCCTCGGACCGGACGATAAGATACATGAGACCGGTGCTGAAGGAAATGGCGAAGAGCGCATAGGAGATAAAGCTCATCATGACATGCGCAAGGAGCCAGTTGCTCTGGAGCGCCGGCACGAGGGGCTGGATATTCTTGGACATGCCCGACAGGTCGATAAAGGCAAGCGCCAGAGCGGCAACCGGTGTGATAAAGGCACCAAAGCTGCGGTTCCGGTATTTGAACTCAATGATGAGATAGGCGAGGATGAGGCACCAGACGAAAAAGATGAGCGACTCATACAGATTGGTGAGCGGCACGGCCCTGAGCCAGCCCATCCCGCCGATGTCCTTGAACTCTGCCCATCTGAGCAGGATCGCACAGGTCTGTGAGACAAACCCCGCAATGGTTACCGTCGTAGCCACCATGCCGACGGCATTCTTCTTGAACGCAAGGTAGCTGATATAGAGAATCATGGCGAAAATATATGCTATAGTCGCCAACCCGAAAAAGACAGAACTGTTCATCTTACTTGCCCCCNNTACACGATAAGAACTCCCGGGTCTTTGCGCACCTGCATGCCCGTATACTGGACACCCCAGTAGTCAAGAAATACGACCTTGTTCCCGTCAGGAAGGTCGCCCGTATTGGGGAATCGTTTCAGTACCCACCCCGAGAACTTCGGCGTACCATTTTCGGCAAAATCGATGAAGACCGCCGGATTCGACATCTGTTCGGAAAAGGTAAATGCCTTGCCGGTCTGGTCGAAGGAAAGTGCAGGACTAAAATCGCGTATCGTGCCGGTCAACGTTGTCCCCGGAACGGCAAAGGTAGCTCCTACCTTCAGGTTCAGCTGCTCGGACAGGCCATTCTTTGAAAGCGTTTTCAGGATCAGCACACCCCTGCCGGCGCTGTTCGGCACCATACCGAAGCTTGACTGGTAAAAGGTGATCCCCTGATACGTAAGGGGATCGTTCACCACGATCGCTTTTTTCATGACCTCCTGCCCGTTTTTCAGGATCGTGAGCCAGCTCTTGTAGGTCTTGGGCATCTCCGTGTTCGGATAGTACTCGACCTCGAAGTTGTCGCAGCGGATGTCGAAGCCGAGCGGCACCTCAATCCCCCGGTCCTTATAGGCGACAGAGGACATCTCTCCTTCCGGGAGGTTCAGGAACGCATTGTACCCGAAGAAGATGCCGATGATCGCTCCTGCCAGTATCACCAGGATGCTCAGGTGGGTAACATACACACCAAGCCGCGTAAAGTTGCCTTTTTCCGCATACAGCTCGATAGATTGCCCTTCCACGGCCTCGGCAGGCGTAAAGCCGGCGGATTTCAGCGCTGCAGCAGCAGCCTCCTTCAGATCCGACGCCCTTCCCTGCAGCGTAAGCGCATGCTTGATCGACATCTTCTCCACATAGGAGAGGGGGATGGGCCGTATCTTTTCCTGGACAAGCTTCCAGACCCGGGGGAGCCGGTCCAGGGAGCAGATGATAAGGTTTGCGGCAAACAGGAGGAGAAAGGCGAGGAACCACCATGAATGGTACATGTCCGTGAACCCCAGCCGGTCCAGCACCCCCAACACGTTCTGTGCCGTATCATGTCCGATGCCGAACATCTTTACGAGGACCTTGATGTTCTTTTCCGGATCGGCCTGCTGTTCTATGACCGTTCCGACGATAGAGGTCAGCGAGATCAGCGCGAAGATAACGACCGCCAGTTTTACCGCTGAGAATACATCCCAAATCCTGTCAAATATCGTCTTCTTTTTTTCTTCCGTCATGCATGACTCCCCTGATTCGTAAGTCGTATATATTAGAATTTTTACCACGGACAACACAAGAGATCCTTTGGTCCGGAAAGGGCCTCCTTCCCGATGATGCGGCCCGCTATTTCCCCTTCCCCAGGAGCTTCGGCCTGTCCCTCCGTGCATTGACAATGCAGAGGAACCCGAAGGGTTCCCTGAAGGGATTCATGAGCTGATGCGGGGTATCCGGCGCTATATACAGGGTGTCGAGATATTCCATCGTTCTTTTTTTCTTCCCGGTGAGCACACTACCCCTGCCCCGGATGCAGATCACCACGTGCTCATGGCGGTGTTTCTCCAGGCTGCTGTTGCCTCCGGAGGATATCTCGAAGTACCGCACATGAAACCTGGCGGTCTCGCCATGTCCTCCGACAAGCACCCTCCGCACGATATTGCTCCAGTCAGAACCTTCCGGCTTGTAGACCTCATCCGCGATCCCTTTCCAGCGGAACCCTTTCCGGTATTTGTAGAATGCGCAGCAACCGGATTTCCGGTCCTTGCGACTCTTCTCCGGCGGCACGGGCAATTCACACATTGACCGGCCGGCAGCTTTCTTCTTCATAGCCGCATCTCCTCCCCTCGTGTCAGGCCTGCACGGAATACCGTAAGGATGAAGTTCATCATGGTTACCTTCCCAGCGCACAAAAACATAATCCGGAACAGGGCGGGTGTATTATAAAGCCGGTCGCCGCGATTCCGAAGAGCATCGGCAGCCGCGATTGCATGCCTTCAGAGGACTTCACCTTCCGTGAACTCCTGCTGACAGGATGCAATGCCCAAAGAAATAGCATCGCCTTGAGCGGCTTTGAGGGACACCTGCCCTGTTCATATGCAACGATACGGTTCGTTCACGCAAATACCACCAATGCCTTGAGTGATTCCCCTGCACGGGACGTAAGGGCAAAGGCTTCGCCGGTATTCTCGATGGGAAACCGGTGCGTCACCAGTTTGTCTGCTGATACGATCTTCTGCCTGATCAGTTTGCAGGCCTGCTCCGTATCGTCCGGCCCGCAGGAATAGCTGGTGATGATATTGATATCCCGGAAATAGAGATAGTTCGGATCTATCGTCAGGAGTTCACCCGGCTTTGCCGGCGTGAAGAAAAGCACTTCACCGCCGGGCCGCACGCAGGACATACCCTGCATCATCACGTCCGCGCTGTTCGGCCCTACAATGACCAGCTCCGCCATCCCGCCGCCGGTCAGCTCCTGCAGTCCCTCTGCGAGCCCTGTCGCGGTGACATCGATCACCGCATCCGCACCAAACTCACGGGCCTTTGCCAGCCGGTACGCCACCCTGTCGGCAGCAATGATCCTGCCTGCGCCGTAGTTCTTCAGGAGGAGAAGGTGGATCATCCCCATGACCCCGAGGCCTATCACCAGCACCACATCCCCGCGCTTCATCCTCGTTCTTCTCAGTCCCTTCACCACGCAGGCCGTCGGCTCGATCAGTGTAGCGTCCTCGAAGCTCATGGAATCCGGAATGCGGATGGTATCGTTTTGCAGGTTTACTGCAGGCACTCGGATGTACTCTGCTATGCCGCCGGGCACGATGCGCGATGCCTTCCATGCTGCGCACTGGACAAAATCTCCCCGCCTGCAGTGCCTGCAGACCATGCAGGGCGCATGATGGTGGACAAAAACCCGGTCGCCCTTGTGGAACACGTCCACCCTGTCGCCCACAGCGGCGATCACGCCGGCCGGCTCATGTCCCAGCACCAGCGGCGCCTTCTGCGCAATATACCACGGCATCACATCGCCGGAGCAGATACCGCAGGCGCGCGTTCTTACCAGTGCCTCATCAGGCCCCGGCTCAGGCACAGGGTCGTCCTCGATCCGGATGTCGGCAACGCTGTAGAGCCGCGCCACTTTCATGGCTCAGAGGCCCTGAAAGAAGGCGGACCGCTTCTCCGGCTTCCTGCCGTGGTCGGTGACGTCGTCGTATGCTTCATTCAGCTGTTTGATCGTCCGGACATGCTCGTGCACCACGTGGGTGATCCGCGCATCAGCGGCTCTCCGGACAGCCTCATCCTGCCGGCCCTCGTCAGCCGCGGAAAAGGTCAGCTCCCGGATCCCCGCGATCCCGTCGACGATCTCCTGCCTGAAGCGCGGGTCCTGAACGAGGCGCACATGGTCATGCTCGTGCACCAGAATCCGCTGCACATAGTGCTCCCACATCTTCAGCTCATGGGCGGAAAGGAGGCGGGTGTCCGAGAGTTCGGGCAGGAGGATCGTGATTTCCGGCCGGAAGTCGATATCGTGGACGTTCACCTGCGCGGTGACAAGATTTCCCTGGCGTTGGTAACTGAAATCGAGCTGATAGGCAAGCCCGTACCTCCACTGCGTCTGGGCAGCGTATCGTCTCCCTTCCTTCGCATCGAAGGGGCCGAGGCTGTCCGTGGCCGCGACGAGCTCAGAGAGGCTGCGCCCGGTCACCGGATAAAAATTATAGGACACATCATCCCGGAAATTGAGCCGGATGTCCTGCGGTGCAACACCCTGCCGCTGTTTCGGGTGCTCACGGTGCTGGCGGGGGAGTTTCTTTTTCGTGCCGTAGGGGTCATCGGTGACGATGCGTGTCCCTTCCTCGTCAAAATACTGGTAGAGCTGCGCCGGGGCTGCCCGGCTGAGCACGAGCGATGAAATGAGGGCAATGAGCAGACCGGCACCCCTGGTCCGCAGGAATCCGTTCCGGCTGCCGCCATCAGGCAGGGATGACCGCATATTTGATGCCTTCGCCCCTCGCGAGCCGGGCAAAAACCCCCGGGACCTCCTGCAGGGAGCACTGTCCGGTTATCAGTTTCTTCACCGGGACCTTCCGGCCCCGCAGGAGGGCAAAGGCCCGCTTTACATCCCGGGGGGTGAAGTGGAACACGCCTTTAAGCGTGATTTCGTCATAATGTATCCTGTCAGCGCTGAAGGTAACCGTAGTGCCTGCCCTGCAGCCGCCAAAAAGTACTACTGTTCCGCCCCTCCGTACATAATCGACAGCGCTTTCCCACACCTGCGGCTGTCCGGTGCATTCAAAGACATAGTCCACCCCCATGCCGTCGCTTACCGCACTGACGGATTTTGCCGTAAGTGACGGATGGAACACTGCCGCAGCACCCAGTTCCTTCGCCGTCCTGAGACGCTCCTCTTCAAGCCCGGTCATCAGGACCTTCGCTCCCCGTAATCGCGCAAGCAGGAGATGGAGCAGTCCGATCGGGCCTGACCCTATGACCAGCACCGTGTCCCTCCGGGTGATGCCCAAAGGCTCCATCCCGTGTACGACACAGGCAAGGGGTTCGAGAAATGCAGCCTCGTCAAAGCCTATATTCTCGGGTTTCCTGAACAGGTTCTGTTCGACAACATGCCGCGGTATGAGCAGGTACTCAGCGAACGATCCCAGGACCTTGGTCGCCATGATTTCCTCACAGAGGTTGTAATGCCCCTGCCTGCAGAACGCACAGGCACGGCAGGGTGCGCTGTGCACTCCCATGACCGGGTCGCCGACCCTGAACCGCTTCACGCCCTTTCCCTTCTCCACAACGACGCCGGCATACTCATGGCCGAACGGTCCGGGCATCGGGATGAGTGCATGCCCCCGCAGAAATGCCTTGAGGTCGGTGCCGCAGGTAAGGGCAGCCTTTACCCGTATGAGCAGTTCTCCCTCGGCCGGGACAGGACGCGGCATGCTGCAGACCTCAATGCTACCCGGCTCTTTCAGGATAGCGGCGCGCATGGGTCAGAGCTCCAGCTTGCCGCCAAGGAACTGTCCTGCAACTGCAGCGACGACAAAAAGAGGGATAACGCGGTACCCAAGTCCGAAATAGACCCGTGCAGCAACGATGACGGGAATGGGCAGGTGAATAGAGAGAAACCATTTCAGGGAATATTTTCTGACCTTTGCCCTGAAATACCCGAAAAAAAGATTGAGGACAAGGGTGATGAAAAAGATGCCAATGACGGTAAGCGCCAGCGGTAAAAGGTCCATGAGAGAAAAATACCTCAAACCCGACCGGCAGGTCAAGCAACGCCACCCCGTGCCGGAAACAAAGAAAAAGCCCGGTTGAAATGCTACAATAGCATCGCGAAAATTCCATGAAAACGGTTTTCCTCATAGAACGCTCCATAGATGTCTTCCAGACGGTAAAATCCTATCTCAGGGAAGGAAGCCTGCCCTTTGCATCATTTCAGACCCCTGACGAGGCGGTCCGGTCCGATGAGTTTCCTGCGCTTGTCATCCTGTTCTGCAGCGATGGGCTTCAGGAGATACGGGATGACATCGGCATCGTAAAGAACCATGCTGCCTTCAGCCGCGTACCTAGGATATTGATCCTGCCCTTTGAATCATCGGTCACGGATGAGGAGTGCAGGACGCTTGACGTTCAGGCGATATTGTCGATACCGGTGCAGCGACTGCAGTTCCAGACCCTGGTTTCGAAGTTCCTCAACAGGGCTCCCCGCCGTGTCTTTCGCATCCTGGTGAGTGTACAGCAGGAGGGGAGCAATCTCCGCTATTCCGGCATCTCGATCGACTTCAGCGAGAGCGGCATGGCCTTCGAATGCGTCGCTGAATTTCAGAACGGCGAACATCTCCTCGTCAGTTTTGTGAACCCGCGCAACAGAAACAGGTTTTCCCTCAAGGCAAAGGTTATCCGGAGGACGTCAACACCTGCGGGCAGTTCGATCTTCTATGGCGTGGGCTTCCGGCAGATGTCATCGGATGAAACCCGCGACCTCGGCCAGTTCATCAGCGGAGGATCATAGCGGATGTGCAGCAAGCCGCTCCGCTCGCCGCCCTCATGAAGCAACGTGATTCTTCCAAAACTACGGGAGTACAAACGACCGGGACAAAGTTCAGATACGCGAGGAAAAGTCAGCTGCAACGCCGTTTGATCAAATGGCTGTTTCATGGACGTTTTAACGACGAAGGGCTACGGGTCCGCGTGGATAAAAGAATGTCCTTGCCAGCATGCCCCAGCGAACAAGCGAGATATACTTGGGCCATGGCTTTTGTCGGTCCTTTCAGGAAACAGACTGTACGTTCAGTAAATCTTCCCGCCCAACCGCATCTTAAAGTCTCAGCCTGCCCCCGGCGTACCTGATAGCCATCCTATGGGAAAGTTATCACTGCCGGATATGGCTTCAAATCAGCTGGATATGCTTCTGACTCAGGATAAGGACAATAAGAATAGCCGGTTACAGGGTCGACGGACATTGGTTTGCATCTCAATATCCCTGTATAAAAATGACCTTTTGCTCTCCTGAAGTCAACAGAAGGTGTCGGCGGCTGCCATACACCTTCTGTTTCCTGATTCACAACCCCATCAAAAGCAAAATCAATGGTTTCAGCGGTTGCATCTATGTTATTTGAAAATACAAGACGAACATAATTATGGGGCTGCTCATCGTCCATAAGTGTTATCAGCCTTATATATCTGCCTTCCGGAAGGTTTTCAGCTCCCGCTGAAACGATAGGTCGATCTGCAAGTGGCGATTCCGGCATGTATGAAATCTCAAAGTTCATTGGATAGGGGTCTATATATGAGCCGCTGGCACGCTCCAGCAACTCAGGGTCGCCCCTTATCCACTCAGCTGTATACAGGTGGCCGTCCAGGGAAAACATGTCGGTCAGATTCCAGAAAACATGGTGCGTAGGCTCCATCAGGTCTTTCATGCCAACAGCCACGGCAGTATCTGTTTCACTGCCAAGCGTGCCCTTGAAGATGACCTGCAGTGAGAGGTCGGTTATCCCGGCGGGTACGGGATTGCCGGTAAAGTCAAAGGTGAACTCGGTCGGATACATGTTTAGGGATGCCAGTTGTTCGGGCAACAGTGTGATTGGCGAAGAGACTGAATAGGAATAGGGAACATTTTTCATGGCTGTGCCATCAGGCGGATACGCAGAAAGATCAGGCGAATAATTCGGTATTACCTTGTACCGGGCTACGGCCTGCAGGATTCCTGATTGCAGAGCTTCGTTCGCTGTCGTGTTCTTAACACTCGCCTTGATTTTCGTGAATTCCTGGGGATTCAAACTGCCGTCGGCGATCGAATAGATATAATTGGTGGGCGGCGTTATCTCAAGCGTGCCGCGGAAGAAGTAATCGATCAGTGCGGCTGAGTAACCGACTGCGCGGGGGATGAGAAAGGCAGCATAATCTTTATAAACTTTATCGTCCAATACAAGTGGGGAGAAGTTGTAATGGCCTTTTTTGATCAGATCATAAGAAATATAACTAAAAGCTGCAAGTCGTGCATCAGCAGCACCAACAGTTTTCTTAATATACACCCTATTATCAAGCTGCCCATCTTCTGCATCAACGACTTCAGGCTGAGTAAAAGCAGTAAAGTAATTTGTATCACTATGAGCTGGGTGCGGATAATCTCTGAATATCGTATCTTCGCTAAAGAAGTTGGCATTGGCGTACTCAGCAAGCCCTATACTTGTGCCAATTGTCTGGGCAATCCCGCTACCGTCGTATTTGTCTTGGTCCCAAAGAGCAGAAATAGCAACAGGTGCTGAGGCATTTGGCACGGACAGATTAAAAGAAGAATTGTCTACGGTGAAACTAGTGAACGAAAGTTCCGTATGATTTTGCTTTGCCCAGCTTTCGTAAGTCTGGCTACCAACTTCAATACCAATGCCCGGCAACGTCAGCGGAAATACATGGATATCATTTCTAACATGCGCAGGAACTGATGAATCGGCAAGAAGATGCATTACTTGCCCAAGCGCTCTCAATGTCTCGGCAAAAAATTGCTCTTTCAAATCCTTATCGCCAAGTGTCAATGCGCTATAGTAAGATTGTCTCGCTTTTGGCCATGACCAGAGATTATCATACCTCTGTGCCCATATTACGGAAGAGTCAATGGAGAAGCTTTCAAATCCTAAGAGAAGGCAAGCACTATTTACCCCTGCATTATTCAGCCCTGCACTATTCCAAGATTTCAGGGGATCATGAAAATGGTTGCGAGAACGGCAAATAGTCTCGTCTTCGAGGCGTGCACCTTCTTTTATCCATTCCGCTATTCTTTTATTTTTAAAAACTTCTTTTACTCCATCAGCAAAACCCAATTGACTTTTCAGATACCTGTCAACCGTAGACTGAATAAGTGCATTCTCATTAATTTTAGGATGAACATTGTCTGTATCATAGGCATTGCTTACTGTCGTGCTTGAATAAATAAATGCCAGACTAATAAGGAGTAATCGTCTTATCATTTCTTTTCCTTCTTTACATGCGTAGGTCTCAATCCCAGATTTACACTTTCGATATTGTTAAGCTCAATAAGTTTTTCCATTTTTTCATCTGGAACACCAAGCGGGTAACAGTCAATATTTCTTAAACGTTCCTCTCTGATTTGTAACTTCGGCAATTCTATAGTTACATATTGATTTGCAGGCAAAGTTCCGTTAGGGATAAACATTGGTTTTACATTTTTATGTTCTGGATAACATCCATATTCTGGTCTAAATATCCAAAAATGCCCATGCACATCCCATCCCTGTAAAGGTCTGAAAATCGTAACTCTACTGGCGTTAATTTTGAATTCACCGTTTTTATCTGTAACCGCTTCGATTGCATCTGCAAACCGCGTTATCGCACCTGCTGGACCATATTCTTCGGTAAAAAAAACAACAAGCACAGCGGCACCCGCTATCGGTTCCTTTGTCTCAGTATCTACAACTTTCCCGGAATATGGCCCAAATTTGTTGGTAATAGCACAACTGGCTGAAGAAGCGAAAAATATCAGCATTACAAGCAATGCCGTCAGTGTTTTCATACGCTACCCTCCTGACAGATAGTCATAACAATGTTCTGTTTATCACATTGCCTAAAACCTGTTAAGCTTCCAAACACCGTGACGGTCTCGAACAAAATAAATGTAGTAGGTAAATGTCTGGAGCATTTGATCAATGTTTTGATTTCGATTAATTCGATATTTAGCAAGATTATCCTTAACATATATCATCTCTACGCCCAGCATATCAGATACAATTTGTGGCAGATCATCAAGAATCAAATTGAATGCTTGTCGGTAGGATTCTTTAGAACCATCATGAAAATACATTAAGCTACCTTCAATGTTTCGATTAATCAACGCCCCCTTCATCCCCTCCCACTTCGCCTTCAGCAGCGTATCAAGCTGTGTTTTGTTCAAGACTGTAATCGCAGCCGTGTCCTGATAGACAACGTTATCCGGTCCAGGCACACTGACAGTAAAGTAGTAAGTGCCTTCTGTCGTCATTCTTATTTCGTATTCATCTACCCTGTCGCCGGGCAGGAATTCCACCGCACCAGGTCCCGACACGCTTATGTTTGATTCTGTGATACTGAATGAACCGTCAGCCCTTAACATTACCTGAAGCGGTGAAATGACGGATTCGATATTCGATGTCACGCGAATATAATTGCCGGTTGTTACGGCGGNNCCCGCCGTGTCCGTTGCCGTAATGGTTATAGTGTTTGTGCCTTCCGATAATGGCACATGGTTGGCAATGAACTTATTGCCATAGACCGTAGCAACTATGCCATTGACTGTTACTCCAGTCTCATTGCCCGTCGAGTTTGTTATAGTTCCCTTTACCAAGACGTCAGGCCTGTTAATCACCTCATTATTCACAGGCAAACTTATGTTTATCGTTATCGGACTTACGGTCATAAATGTGCTGTCCTCTGAATACGATGAAGAAGCATATGCATTTGTGGCGATAATTTTGAAGTGATAGATCGTTCCGGAGGTTAAATTCTGGATTTGAATGCTGTGCTCGGTTGTGAGCGCTGAATCAGAGACCGAACTGCCATATGCCGTCGAAGTTCCATATTCTACAATAGAAGACGTCAGCTGGTCTGTCGTCCACGTAATAACCGCTGCATTGTATGTTATATTGCTGGCCGATATGCTGCTGATTGCCGGCGGTGGAGGGCTGAGCGTAGTAAATGTCTGATCTCCTGAAGAAGCAGAGTTATTATAAGTATTCTTCGAGGTTACTTTGAAATGATAGTTTCTATTAGGGCTGAGATTATTCAGAGTTATAGCATGTGCTGTTACCAATCCGCCATCTGAGGCGGTATTCCCATACGCAGTTGTCTCACCATATTCGACAAGACTGTCGGAAGGCTGGTCCGTTGTCCATGAAATTGTTGCAGAATCGGCAGCTATGTTAATCGAGGCGATATTATCTATTGTTGGCAATATCGGGCTTAAGGCTGTATTAATGATTATTGTCTGCCCCGGAGATATTGTGCCCGTAAAATTATATGAAGAAAGCCCGTCCTTTCTTATGTCGCCGCTGAAAGTACCCGGTGCAACCCCGCTTATCGTATATTGCCCGCCTGAATCTGTTAATGCTGTCAGGGGCGTATTTAAAGCGTCTATGACTGTTATCGTTGCGGAGGATAGGGGCAGTCCGGTTGATGAATCGTTCACCGTTCCGGAGATAGCCCCTTTAGTAATAAGCGTAACTGACATACTCTGCGATGCTGTCTGATTATATTGATCGATTGCGGTTGCCGTTAGTGTATTTTGCCCTTCATTAAGAGGAACAAAAGCAGAAAATGTGTTGCCGTTTACCAAGGCTTGAATACTGTTGACAGACACATTTGCATTATTGCTCACAGTACCCGTGACAGCTACAGGCGAAGAATTGACAGTAACGTTATGCTCTTCTCTTGGATCTGCCTGTGGCGATGTGATCGACAGCGAAAGAGGTGGGAGAGGCGATAGTTGGACGTCGAGCGTGTTTTGCCCCGCATTTAATGAGCCATTAATCGTCATCTTGATATATCCTGATTTTTCGAATGTGGCCGTAAAGCTGCCCGGGGTAAGATTGTGCAAGCTGAAAGTTCCATTATAGACAGGGATTTCACTTGAGGCCGTCTTAGTGATGAAAGTGACCATGGGATCAGTCACTGTAACCGTGACGCCTGCAAGGGGGTAGTGACCATCGGTGACCGTTCCGCTTAAAATGGCGGCTGGCGGTACAGCGGCAAGCCTTACAAATGTGGTCGGATGGTCTGCATCGTTGGATAGTATTTCTAAGGAATCAAAGAAAGTTCCGACAGTGTTTTGAGAAAAGTTCACGGTAACGGTACACGTAGCCGAAGCGGAAAGTGTAACTCCTGTGCATCCATCTGATGTTATCGAAAACGGAGAAGAGGGTGAAGTAACTTTCGCGATTTTCAGATTGCCGTTCCCGGAGTTAGACACGACCATACTCAGAGTCTTAGATGTTCCAACGGCGACGGCTCCGAATTCTAGTTTTGAAGGCGCCACGTCTATTTTCCACGCATCTGTCAGCTCATTAAAGTACGCCTCGGAAATCTCAAACCAATTTTTCACGGCAGTAACCCTGAAATTCACGAATCCGAATCCGTCCATAAGATGCAAAAGCGGTGTAAGATTGAGATTGTTCCATCCGGATGTCAGGCTAATATCAAGATACTTCGTTGCTTGCACAGACATTCCATCTGCACTATAGGCGTATATTCTCGCGACTTGAGGCGTCCCATTATAAAGACTACTGGCATAGACATTCAAAATCAGTGTTGAAAGTTTAGTCGCGTTAACATTTGACCTAAAACTCATGATGTTATATTTCCCTTTATTCAACGCCACTCTGGATCCTATATCAAGGATCCCATCCTTCATGGTTGCAGTCACGTCATATGGGGATAACTCCTTAGCGGATGGAGATTTGAGTCCACTGCTGTAGCCTGCATTGGCCAATAAATCTACGTATTTATCGCAGGCATCTCCTATGCCGTCACCGTCAAGGTCTAACTGTACCGGATTATAAGTGTTCGTGCAGTTATCCATAACATCAATAATATCGTCACCGTCACTGTCGGTGGTATCTCCCGCAGTAATATAGCCTTCTTTGACCATTGTGTTTGTAGTACCGCTTGAATCGGTGACCATCAAACGAACTGAATAAATACCAATTTCTCCATAAGTAAATGAAGGGGTCTTTGTTGTGGAGTCTGTTGTTCCATCATTGTTGAAATCCCATGCCCATGCAACAATAGATCCCTGAATCGCACTCGACTGATCCATGAAATTGACTGTGAGTGGAATCAGGCCTTTAACGGGATTTGCGCTGAACGATACAGTGATAGAACTGTATTCGTCAGCTCCAATGTCCACCATTCCCTCCGATATCCTTGGTTGACCTTCAAAGTCTTCCAACGGCAGGGAAGGAGCCGAGTTATCGCCCCTATCTCTGACGGGCGAAGCCTGGGAGAGATGGTAGTCTCCGTTTGACGGATTTATGAATAGCGGATCAACGCTTATGTTATTCCTTTCATTGCCAACCAGCCAAAGGAGAGTTTTAGTGGGCTCATAGTCATTGTTGAACGCGTTAGTGGTCGTCGTAACGGCTGTATGAATCCCCCCGGGTATTGCGG
>DKBO01000075.1 GCA_002448975.1 Nitrospiraceae bacterium UBA6898 | reverse complement strand
GCTATGGCATGGTTGAAGAAGCTCGGGACAGCAAAGAACCGTTTTACACCAGAAAAACCCTCTCCACCAGCAACTTGAGCTTTATGTTCTGTCCCAGATACACCGCTACAAAATACGACGCCGCAAGCACAAGCACCACGATGTTGCGTATGCTGATATAGCTCCTCACCCCTGTGTCCTCAAGGTTATATGCTTTATGTGCCGGAACGACTCATCACCTTTCCACCGGGCCAGATAGTATTCAACGATCTTCCCGATGCTTTCTTCCTGATATTCACCGGACAGCTGGTCAGGAGCGTCATCGGCTTGATGCCAAATCCCTTGTCGACGACCAAGTACAGTCTATGATCATAGTCGGGGAGCTTTACGGCCACCGCATTGTACCTGACAGCCCGTCTCTTTTCTTTGCCGTCATCAAATACAATCAGCACGCTTTCATGGGGCGTGGGCAACGTTGTAGCCATGGCAAGACAGTGCTTACGTTTCCCCTTATGGATAAGGTCACTCTGCTTCAGGCAGATCACAAACCGTGTCGCGATATCCTTGCTCAGATAATGCCTGCAGATCACTCCACGGTCTCCCCCCGGTCTATGGCATGGGTCCCGTTATCGCCGATATGGCTTTGCACCACACCTATTGCATTGAGCAGCTCGCTGTTTTCGCTTTTCACCGCAGTATAGGGCATATGCGTCACCGTACAAAGGGATCGCCCGGGTGCTCTCGATATCAACTGCTACGATCGCCGGTACCCACTTCGTAGTCCCTGCCATCGTATACCTTCCCCGGCATAGTTCTTCCGGATGTCTCCGGGGCCAACGGCTATGACCATGTTGTCGGTCACTTTCGCTGCTCCAAGGCGTCATACCTGTTCGTCGATCACTTCGGTAAAATCCTCCTCATCAAGGTTCCGCTACAGCCGGTCTTCAAGCTTGATCAATGCCTCTTGTTCTTTCAGCGTCCTGGCAATATCGCTCAGCTTTACGTCTTTTGCTGCCTGTATCCCATACAGCACCTCCTGGATGAGCCCCTGTTTGGCTTTGCCAAATCCCTTCGAGATGATTCCTGAGTATTGCGACAGTTGTCCCCTCAGCCTGGCTGCTGTCTTGGTGTTTCCGCTCACAGTTCCTCCATCTCAGCCTCAGATAAGGCTTTCCCTATGATAGGGCATCTGAAACTCAGGAATCTCCATTGCTATAAAGATTGCATCAGGCAAGATGCTGATGGGGAGTTTATCTTTCTGTTTCAAAAGGTTAGCTCTTTATGACAGAGAATACTCAGGAATCTCCAGAGTAAAAAAGCCGGATCAAAAGTCGGAAATGTGTTCGTGCAGGTTCGTGATCATTGTTCCATTGCCTTATCAACTGCCTTTCGTATGGCAGATTCCGGCACCGAACTGTGTAAGGTGACGCTTCCGATACGGTCGGGAAGGATAAAGCGGATTGTACCGAAAACGGCTTTTTTGTCAAGCTTCATGGATGCAAAGAAGAGCTCCAGATCAATGTTGCCGGGAATTGCCGAGGGCAGCCCATAGGCACTGATGAGGTGGCGAATCCTGAGGACCTCCTCATGATGTATCAGGCCCATCAGACGTGCAATCTCGGCTTCGACATACATCCCGATAGCTACTGCCTCACCGTGAAGGAAGGTAGTGTAGCCAGTCGCGGTCTCAAGTGCATGACCGATGGTATGACCGAAATTCAGAATCGCCCTGATCCCCCCCTCCCGCTCGTCGCGGCGAACAACATCTGCCTTGATCTCACATGACCTGCGGACAATATGCCTGAGCGGATCCCTGTCAAGTTCCAGCACGCTGGAAGCAAATTTTTCAAGGAAATCAAAAAGGTCACGGTCCCAAATAATGCCGTACTTGATGATTTCTGCTGCGCCGGCCATAAACTCCCTGCGGGGAAGGCTGAGAAGAGTATCAATGTCTATCCATACCAGACGGGGCTGCCAGAAGGTGCCTATCATGTTTTTGCCCCGCGGATGGTTTACCCCAGTCTTTCCCCCAACGGAACTGTCAACCTGAGCAAGCAGTGTGGTAGGAATCTGTATGAAATCAATACCCCGCATGTATACGGAGGCGGCAAAACCGGCGAGGTCCCCGATAACGCCACCGCCGAGGGCTACAATCGCTGACTTGCGGTCAAGCCTTGCCTGAAGCAAAGCTTCAACAATTCGCTCGGCAGATGCCAATGTCTTGTATTCCTCTCCGTCAGGGAGGATGATCTCGATGCAGGAGAGACCCGAAACAGAGAGCGACCGGGACACTGCAGCACCATACAGTGGGAAAACGGTAGTATTACTCACAAGGGCAATCGGGCTGCTGAAATTGAACTGTCTGAGCGACCTGCCGACTTCCTTCAGGATACCGTTACCTATGGTTATCGGATAGCTGCGGTTCCCCAACTCAACCTGTACGGTACTCATCGCTGTGCGATCCCGATGATCTCTTCAGCAATCTGCAGGGGGGTCTTGTTTTCCGTATCTATCATGATGCCTGCTCGCTCATACAGCGGGCGTCTGATGCTGAGAAGATGTCGTATCTTATCCATCCTTTCGTTCCCCTGCAATAGTGGTCTATCGTCATTTCTGCTGGTGCGGTCGAGGATTGTTTCAGGATGGGCAGTGAGACAGAAGATCGTGCCATTCTTTCTTAACGCAGCAAGATTTTCTTCCCTCAGGACCGCTCCCCCTCCGGTGGCTATGATAAGCTTCCTTTCTGCTGCGTACTTCCGTATGATTTCAGTCTCAATTTCCCGGAAGTATGATTCGCCTTTTTTCAAAAAAATATCCTTTACAGGCATGCCCACCGCCTGCTCTATCTCATGGTCGACATCAATAAGCCGCATGCTGAGGAGACGTGACAGTTCCTTCCCTACTTCGGTCTTTCCCGTACCCATAAAACCCGCGAGAACAATGTTCCTCATATCGCTTCTTCGTGTTCTTCCTCTTTTGCGCGTATTGCAGGCTAATATTTTAGATGGTGAGAGGAGAAATTGCAAAACAACGCGCAAGACACGGCATGAAGAAATGCAAATGGAAACGCAGGTCAGAACGATTTCAGATAGGAGAGGTAGCCCTGGACATTTCGCCGTATTTCTTTTTTGCTGTCTCCCCCGAATTTTTCGAGAAAGGCATCCGCAAGTATAAGCGCCGTCATGGCTTCAGCCACAACTGCTGCCGCGGGGACTGCACAGGTATCAGACCGCTCGTAGGCAGCGGAAAAAGACTGTTTGCTTAGTATGTCAACGGACAGGAGGGGTTTCCTGAGCGTCGGAATCGGTTTCATGACCGCAGAGATCAGTATCGGCATCCCATTGGACATACCACCTTCAATGCCGCCCGCATGATTCGTTTTCCGATAGAATGCCTTTCCCCCCGTTGTTGACGAGGGAGAAAAGTAAATCTCATCCATGGCTGCCGAACCAGGAAGCGATGCCATCGCAAAACCGTCTCCGATTGCGGCACCTTTAACTGCCTGGATGCTCATGATTGCTTGTGCAAGCCTTCCATCCAGTTTCCGGTCCCACTGGCTATGGCTTCCCAGTCCAACGGGGACGCCGGTGGCAAATACCGTAAACGTACCTCCTAGTGACGTTTTTTCTTTGATAGCATGGTCAATATGACGCACCATATTGCGGGAAGCTTTTTCGTTCGGACAACGAACAGGAGACTTTTCGGCGGCCAAAAAAAGACCTTGGAGGTCGGCGGCAGTTATATTTTTGCCCGCAGGTGAGGGAACTTTTCCGATCTGCGTTACATAGCTCCCGAGCACGACTCCGAAGTCGGCAAGAACTTTCTTGGCTATGGCACCGAGTGCTACCCGCATTGCGGTCTCCCGGGCACTCGAACGCTCCAAGATGTCCCTGATGTCTTTTGTCCCATATTTGAGCGCTCCTGCAAGGTCGGCGTGTCCTGGCCGCGGGCGTGTCACAGGCGGTATGGATCCCCGCTTTTCTCTAAGGACTGACATTCCCTCATCCCAGTTCTTCCAGTCCTTGTTCTCGATGCTGATGGCGATTGGTGAGCCAATCGTCTTTCCCCACCGCACACCCGATATGATCTCCGCCCTGTCTGTTTCGATGCTCATCCTGCCGCCCCTGCCATGCCCCCCTTGGCGGCGCTTCAGGTCACGACCTATGTCCTCGGAGGAAAGAGAAAATCCCGACGGAATACCCTCGATGATCCCGATAAGGGCCTTGCCGTGAGATTCCCCCGATGTAAAAAATCTTATGGTTTGCATAGTGAAGTGCTATGAAGTATGCAAAAAAAAAGAGGGGATGTCAATAAAGACATCCCCTCTTTTTTTGTCCTTATTTCAAAGCGCTGAAATTTACGATCGTCGGCGTGATGAAGACCAAAAGCTCACTGGTCTGGCTCACATCGCTGTCTTTCTTGAAAAGAAGCCCCAGAATGGGCAGCCTGGAGAGTCCCGGCACACCATCCTCATTATTCCGCAGGCTGTTCTTGAATATTCCCCCGATGACTATCGTATCAGAGTTATTGACGAGGACTGAGGTTTTTACGGTATTTTTCAGAACGTCCACACCGCCAGCTGTCGGTAAGCCGGGTTCGTCTTTTGTGATATCAAGGTCCATAAAGATCGCGCCTCCAGGCGCTATGCGTGGTTTTACCGTCAGGGAGAGAAGTGCATCGATGGCTTTATAATCGGTCTTGTCGGATGTGGCAACAGGCAGATAGATCGTTCGGCCCTGCGTTATCCTTGCCTCCTGATTGTTCATGGTCATGATCTTCGGGTTTGAAAGAACCTTGCCGTTTCTTGTTTGTTCCAGCGCAGATATCTGAAGGTCAAGGGTAAAGTTGCCAGCCTTACTGATATAGCCAAAGCCTATCTGTCCGCCCGAACCTGCCCCTACAGCTGCAGGAAGGTTGACCAGGAAATTATTCGGCGATCCGGTAGAAGTCCTCCCAATGGTATAGCTGTTATTTCCCGGGGTCTTGTAGAATGCCCCCCACTGGATCCCCAGTTCCTTTGTGAAGTCGGTATTCACTTCGACGATCTTTGCCTCTATCATGACCTGGCGGGCCTGCATCTGTTCCTGGTCTATTTCTTTGATGAGATCGGCAATCCGCTCCAGATTGCTGTCGAGATCGTTGATGATAATACTGCTTCCCCGCTCATCCAGAGATAAGCTTCCCCTTGAGCTGAGAAGCTTTGCCTTATCGATAGAGTCTTTCAGCTTATTCAATTCAGCATAATTTACCGCAAATATTCTTGTTCTCAGATCTCCGGCCTCAGCAGCAGCTTTCTTCGCCTTTGCCATGTCGTCCAGCTCTTTTGCGACAACACCATTCGGAACAATCCTGATGATATTGCCGTCAACAATCTTGGCAAGCGAGAAGGTCCGCAAAATGATGTCCAGTGCCTGGTCCCAAGGGACGTTGATGAGTTTCAGCGTAACCTTGCCCTTGACATCGGGGTTGACCACCATGTTATAGCCGCTGATATCGCCGAGAAGCCTGAAGATCGGTACGATATCGGCATCCTGGAAATCGAGTGAAATCTTCTTGCCGGTATAGCTGCCTTCAGCTATGGGTTCAGGTGCTGTTGATGCATTCTGAGCAGGGGCTTCACTGGCAACGGGCGCAGACGCTACCGTGTCGTTCTCTGCAGCGAATGATGCCTGCTGCGCAGAGGCAGTTTCCCTGCTCGTAAGGGTGATCTCAATGCTGTTTCCGATTGCGGTGACGTCAAAATTTGTCTTTTCCTTCAGGTCAAGTACCAGACGAATTTTGTCCTGATGTTTTCCTGCGCGAATGCCTTTCAAAGGAGAAATTGCCTTGGACGGAATCGAAGCGTGCAACGCAACGTCCGGGATGTCGACAACGATCCGCTCGTTTATAGGGAAGACGTTGGGGACCATTGTGCCATCGCCTGTAATAAAGACTTTCACGGTATCTGCACTTTTCTTAACCTCTATGTTCTTTATCTCTGTTGCTTTTGATTTGGCAGGGGCGCTTTCCTGCCCAGTCTGAGCTTTTTCCATTGATGTTTCTTCCACAGCAAGCCGCACTTCAGGCTTCTGGGCAGCTTCGGCCCCAAGCTCGCTTGTAAGGACAAGAGGTTCATTTCTTACGATAGCTATGGCGAGCGTATTGTCCTTGTAAGAAGGGGTGAGGGAAGCCGGGTTCTCCAGCACAATATCGATTCTTGTCATAAGTTTGGGAGAGTCGATCTGCTGGGGAATGATCTCCGTAATTCCTGCACGATCTGTGGTTATCTTGGAGCCAAACTGTCCGCTTGTCATGTCCGGAATCTCTATGGTCGCCCGGTACGGATCATTTGCCTTGTAAATCGCATACGTGAAATGCTGGTTGCCTTTTATGATAAGCATGTTATCTTCGATCTGGATAGATGTCAGTGCAGGGGATGCGACAGGGTCCAATGCCTGCCTGCTTTCCTGCGTCGAAGCGCAGCCAAGAATAAGCATGAGCATAGTCATGCATATAACCAGTTTTAGAACAGGTGCTTTTTTCATTCTTCCTCCTCCTTGCGGAGTTTCAGTATGGTATCTTTCGTCTTTAATTGGCCTTTGTAATCCTTTATCTGCTCGGTGATGATGACGGAATCCTTCGTGATCTCACGAACCCTGCCGCCATACAGACCCAAAGTCATTCCTTTCCTGATGGTATATGACTTTTTATCAGGAAGGGTAACCATGGCATAGAATTGCTGGCTGTCCCAGGCGATAGCGATTACTTTTATTTCTTCAACATCAACGTTTTCAATGGGCCGGGAACCTTTTTTCTTGAGGGTCTTTTCCTTGACGATTTCGTTCAGAGGGACAAACGGATCCCTTCTCCCTTTGGGTTCATAGGCATATATTTCTTTTTCGGCTTTGACCTCATTCTGAAGCGCTGCAGAAGCAGCGGATGCCGCTGCTTGAGGTGCTGCCGCCTGGGGTTGAGCTTTTTTCTGGGCAGGCTTCTTGTCACCGCACGCTGCAAGAGCTACAACGATTGAGCATGCAAAAACAGCAAGCAGGATAGTGTTTTTCTTCATTTTTTTGCCACCGGCTTTGCTTTTGCTATTTCCGCCTCCGGAATCGCCGAAAACGTAGAGGCCTTGAAAGATACCTGAAGCATGCTCTCGTTGCGCTCTCGTTTGGGGCTCCCGAGTTTCATATCCGTAATATTCACTATCCTGTTCAGCCGCGTAAGGCTGCTGAGAAAATATCCGAGATTATGATAGGTACCCTCAACACTTACTGAGACCGGGATTTCATAGACAATGCCACTTGGATGGGTCACTTTTGGTGATGGTTTCCACGACTTGATTTCGAGACCTGCAGAAATTCCCATGTCGGACACCTGTTTAAGAAGGCTCGAGATCTCTTTTTCTTCAGGTAGCTGCTCTTTCAGTTCGTTGATCCTTGCAACAAGCCGGTCATTCTCCATCTTCAGCATCTCAAGTTTTGCAGCCTTTGCCTGGCTTGCAGCAATCTCATTGTTCTGCTTGTCTATTTTTGCTTCGAGGACCTTTATCTGCTTCATCTTAGGGTTTATGACCAGGAAAAGCACAAGCGCGACAATGATGATTGACGGCAGCACTGCAATTATTACCTTTGCATAGATCGGCATGGCCTTTATGTCAAGTTTTAATGCCATATCAGGATTTCACCTTGAAGGTTAGTCTGAACGTATAAACGGAAGTTTCTTTTGTCTTTACCTGAATAGATTCCTGCAAATATACATCAGTAAACAGTTTGGAATTTTTCAGATTATTGACGTAATTCACGACATCCGTATTTGAGAAGGCCGTGCAGCTCAGTTTAATTTCAGAACCTTTTGCCTCCATGGCCGTTAGCCAGACGCCGACCGGCAGCTGAGCACTGATCTCATCAAGAGTCTTTACCGGCAGCGACTTATTCCTTCCGAGTTCTTCAATAATATCCTTGCGCTGCTGGAAAGTCCTGTTCAGGCGTTCAAAATCCTCAACAGCCTTGATTTTTTCCTTGAGTTCAGCTATCTTGAGGTCATTTTCCCTAACCTTTGCCTCTCTGTCGGAAAGTCGAGAACTATAGAAATAAGCGAGATACGCAGTTACCATTCCCGTAACGAGGGTCAGAAGGATGGTATATATGAGAAAAGTCGATACCGGTTTCTGCTTCTTTTTCTTCTTTGTCGGCAATAAGTTGATTTTTATCATCTGTCGCCCTGCTTCCTGAGTGCCAGACCAACGGCAACGGCCATCATGGGAGCTATTTCTTCTATATAGGAGACATCAAACCGTTTCGGAATCTTGATGTTTCTGAAAGGTTCGGCGATCTTGGTCTCTATTCCCGACCGTTCAGCGATCATGGATGCAAAATTCTTTATGAGGGCACAGCCACCGCTCAGGATAACCTCTGAAATATCCTCATATACTGTGGTGCTCCGGTAATAATCAAAAGACCGGCTGATTTCGCTCAGGATTTCTTCAGAGGCAGACTCGATAATGGCATTGGCATCTTCCGGGGTCACGTTCTCAACCGGCTCTCCGCGCTTCAGTTTTTCTGCCAACTCATAGGTAATATTGAATTCTCTCTGTAACGCTTCAGTATGAAGATTGCTGCCAAGAGAACTATCCCGAGTAAATACTGATGTGCCGCCCTTCAGGATGCTCAGATTTATCGTGCTCGCGCCGATATTGAGCAGGGCAACGTTTTTCCCCGACTCTATCTCATAATTGATGCCGTACATATTTTCGAGTGCAAAGGAGTCGATATCAACAATAATCGGGCTAAGCCCAGCCTCTTTGACTACCTGGATATATTCGTTGATGATATCCTTCTTGACGGCTACGAGAACGACATCCATCTGGCCCGGCTCATCCTTTGGGCCTATGATCTGGAAGTCAAGGTTGACGTCATCAATGTCGAAAGGCACATATTGCTCTGCTTCAAACTTTATCGATTCGGACAGTTCCTCTTCCGACATCTCGGGAAGGGAAATCCTTTTTATGATGACCGAGGAGTGGCCGGAGATAGAGATTGCTGCGTCTTTTGTCTTAATGCCGGCGGTCTTGATCATTTCCTTCAACGAATCAACCAATCGCAGCGAATCGATAATCGAGCCGTCGACGATAAGTTCTGGGGGCAGGGTATGCAGGTGACAAAGATCTAACTCGTAGCTACCTTTTACCTCTTTGAGCTTGACGGCTTTAATGTAGCTGGAGCCGATGTCTAATCCTATTGAATCTTTTCCGCTAAAAAGCATGACTAATGAATACCAGAAAAAAAAATTCTTGTCAAGCATTTTTTTTGTAGTTATATCAGATACTTTAAACTAATCCTTGAGAAAATGGTTTAAGTTATGCCTTTGGTGTGTACGCTAATGAGTCTTTCTATGGTGATATTAGGCTTATCTATTTTGCCGATTCCAAACAATTCTCCTGATGGAGATTTGAGACGCACAAACGGCTGTGATGAAGGTGCCTGAAGATTCAAGGCGTCTATTTGCATGCCATTTCTGGCTTTCCGGTAATCGTTCTCGTTCAGGTATATTTCGGTGAAATCCGCAAGTGCGTCATCGATCGTAAAAACATACGGATATGCGCTGAAGTTCTCCAAGTCCGAAGAGAGCTCGTCAAGACCGGCGGCCCGCTCTAGGGTGAAGATCCCGGTTCTGGTTCGTACCAGAGCTGTCAGATGGCCAAGGGTCCCAAGGCGTGCCCCAAGGTCGTCGCAGAGTGATCGTATATAGGTGCCCTTCGAACAGGAGATTGTCAGATCAATATAGGGAAGATCAACCGCGGTTACGGTTATCGCATGAACTTCCACCGTGCGTGTGGCTCGCTCGACAATAATCCCTTTTCGGGCAAGAGCGTAGAGCGGTCTTCCCTTATGCTTGATAGCCGAGTACATAGGGGGTTTTTGCACAATCCTGCCGGTGAACTCCCGAGCCGCCTCTTCAATCTCCTGGGCTGAAAGATCTGTAACTGCCCTGGTTTCTATAACGGTACCTTCTGCATCAAGGGTATCAGTTCTTTCGCCAAGTTTCATCCTTGCCCGATACTCCTTGTCCTTGTCCATGAGGAATCTGGTGATCTTCGTTGTCTCACCAAGACATACCAGAAGCACGCCGGTTGCGAGCGGGTCTAGGGTGCCAGCATGACCGGCTTTTCTTGCGCCAAGGATCCTTCTAACCTTCGTGACCGCCTGTTGGGAGGTCATACCTTGAGGCTTGTTCAGATCGATGATGATATTATCAGGGCGCATGGAATACCAGACGTTTCAGTTGGAAGTTGGCCGGGAGGAAAGTACATTTCAGGATTGAGAAATAATGGCTCTGGCTGATTTGAGAATTACCTTTTTTACCGTAGCGAGATCAGCCTTCATCCTGAATCCTGCTGCATTTCTATGACCGCCCCCGCCGAAGGCCGAAGCAATGGTTGCCACATTTACTCTGCCTTTTGACCGCATGCTTACTTTCCAGCGGCCATCGTCAACCTCCCGTATGAGGACGGATATCTTAACCGTGTCTATTATTCTCGGAACATTAGCAAAATTTTCCGTATCAGACTCCGTGGTGCCGGTTTTCTTATGCATTTCTTTTGTCACATGGACCAGGGATACACCGTCCTTGATCTCGAGAGTTTCAAGAGAGAGTGTGAGCAGGTCGAAACGGCTTTTTTTCCATCGCTCGTACAGATATTCGGATATAGTTCCGGGCTTAGCCCCCGCTTCTACCAGCGATGCAGCGGCCAGCAAGACGTCCGTGCCGGTATTGCTGTATCTGAATGTCCCGGTATCGACGGCGATGGCAGTATAGAGATTGGTCGCAATGGTTTTCGTGATAGGAACCCCCAGCGCCTTAATAAGATGAAAGATCATGAGCCCGGTGGCGGCTGCATTGCGTTCCACCCATCGGATATCGCCAAAATCGGATTCTGTCTCATGGTGATCAATGACAATGATTTTCCGAAATGAATGGCCCTCCAGAGCAGCCCGTTCGGGACTGTTACAGTCAAGAAGCACCACAAACGGATCTTTCGAAAGGATATCCCCGGGTGCTGACCTGAATGTCCTGCATCCCGGCATGAACCGGTAATATTCCGGCACCGGATCCTTGTCATAGACGACGACGGTCTTGCCAAGTAACTTGAGTGCCTCAGCAAGCGCCAGACAGGACCCGATGGCATCACCATCAGGACTGATGTGCGTAGTCAGGAGAAACACCTGCTCCTTCCTGAAATCGGCAATAAGGCCTTTAGGAATCTTCATTATGATCCTTTATTTTTTTCAAGAGCCGATCTATCTTGTGTCCGTATTCGATGGAGGTGTCGAGCCTGAACTCGACTGCGGGTATGAATTTCATCTTCAGCCGCCTACCGAGAACGGAACGGAAGAAGGGCTTCGCGTCATTCAGTATCTCAAGCGTCTGTTCACGGTCCTCTTCGTTGAGAATGCTTACAAAGACGCGTGCGAGTTTGAGATCATCGGTCATGTCCACCCCTGTGACCGTGATGAAACCTATTCGCGGATCTTTCAGCCGATACATGATGATGTCAGCAACCTCTTCACGAATGAGGTCGCTTACTCTCTGGGAACGCTTATATGGTAGCACGGGTCACCTCATTACCTCTCTCTCTCTGCTTACATAATAAACGATTTTCCCCGGCAAAAAAAGCCGGCTGCGTGAGAAATGCAGGACAAGGGTTAGCATCTTTACAGGGGAGAGGAAAAAGGCAAAATACGCCGTTACAGTCTTGAGGCGATGCTTTCGATGATAAAGTTCTCGATGATATCGCCGATCTTGATATCGTTAAAGTTCTCGACCAGTATGCCGCATTCATAGCCCGTCTGAACCTCTTTGACGTCGTCTTTAAGCCTTTTCAGGCTGGCCATTTTGCCTTCGTATACAACAATATTGTCTCTCAGAACGCGGATACCGTCGCATGCCCTCGACATATGGCCGTCGACAACATAGCATCCCGCAATGGTACCGAGACGTGAGACTGGAAAGAGTTGCCTGACCTCAGCTCTCCCGAGAACCTTTTCCTTTAGCGTCGGTGCAAGCATTCCTTCGAGCGCCTTTTTCACGTCGTCGATCGCCTCATAAATAATGTTGTAGAGCCGGATATCAACGCCTTCTTTTTCCGCAGTCTGCGATGCTTTTGTTTCGGGCCGCACATTAAACCCGATAATGATTGCGTTGGAAGCAGTAGCCAGCATGACATCAGATTCATTGATGCCGCCGACAGAGGTATGTATGACCTTCACCTTCACCTCGGGATGGACGATGTTTTCAAAGGCGTCCTTGATAGCTTCTACGGAACCTTGGACATCTCCCTTAATGATGATGTTCAGTTCTTTGATCTGGCCTTCCTTTATTTTGGTATAGAGCTCATCAAGCGTCAGCTTTTTTGCCTTCGCAATTTCAAGCGAGCGCTGTTTCTGAAGTCTCGTCATTGCTATCTGGCGCGCCCGTTTTTCGTCATCCGCTACCGTGAATACATCGCCTGCAGACGGCACTTCCGAAAATCCTATGACCTCAACCGGTGTGGACGGGCCTGCCTCCAGGATCCTCTTTCCGGTATCGTCGTTCATGGCCCGGACTTTGCCGACATGCACACCCGAAAGGAGAGCGTCTCCGACCTTGAGTGCACCGGTCTGCACAAGGAGTGTAGCAACAGGACCCCTTCCCTTGTCGAGCCTTGCTTCAATAATAGTACCTTTTGCTTTTCTGAGAGGGTTTGCCTTGAGCTCCATCATTTCAGCCTGAAGGAGGATCATCTCGAGAAGGTGTTCTATGCCGAGGCGCTTCTTTGCCGAGACCTCGACAAAGATATTATGGCCACCCCATTCCTCCGAAATGATGCCGCGTTCGGAAAGCTCGTTTCTGACACGGGTAATATTTGCTTCGGGCTTGTCGATCTTGTTTACGGCAACTACAATCGGGACGTTTGCTGCCTTCGCATGATTGATTGCCTCCACCGTTTGCGGCATGACACCGTCATCAGCAGCGACGACCAGGACAACGATATCCGTGACCTTTGCTCCCCTTGCTCTTAACGCCGTGAACGCTTCATGGCCGGGGGTGTCCAGAAATGCAATATCCTTTCCCTTGAGATTTACCTTGTAGGCACCGATATGCTGGGTTATTCCACCTGCTTCGGTCTCGGTGACCTTGGTCTCCCGTATCGCATCCAGCAGAGAGGTCTTCCCATGGTCAACATGTCCCATGATCGTGACGACGGGAGCACGGGGTACGAGGTCTGCAGCATCCTCCCGCACTTCCTCTTCCAGCATCAGATCGTCTTCAACCGAGGCAAGTTCGATCTTGCTGCCGAAGCTGTCAGCAACGAGCAGCGCGGCATCGGTGTCAACAGGCTGGTTAATAGTCGGCATGTAACCCATTTCCATGAATTTCTTAATAACCTCTCCTATCTTAATGCCGAGAAGTTCGGCAAACTCTTTGACCGATGCGCCTTCACGCAGTTTGAGATTCTTTTTCCTCGGGGCGGTTGAAAGCACCTGCTGTTTTGTATCCTGTTTCGGGGAAAAAGCCGGTCTTCCGCCTTTTCGTAGCGCTTTTGTGTCATGCCATTTCTTGGGCTCGACCTTTCGTATGGTCTGAAATGCCCGCTGAAGCCCGGGTTTTGCCTTGAATTTCTCGATCTTTTCTGCATCGATATCTTTCTTGAAGCGGTCAGGAAGCGCGACGTCTTCTTCTCCCTCAGACGCAGCAGGGGGAGAAGGCTGTTCAACCGCGGTCTCTTCTGTGATGAGGGGAGGAGGTTCGCTCGGCAGACTCGGTTCAAGTTTTATGGTTGTCTCTGTCTTTCCCTTATGTGGTTTCGCCGGTTTCTTATGTTCACTTTTCTTCCTGGCTGTTTCTTTAACCTCTTTTTTTGCTTCGACCTTCTTTTCAGCTTTTACCGTTACTGTTGCCTCAACCTCAGCCGTAATCTCTGGTTTGACCTCGGGTTTAATCTCTTCTCTCTTCTCTTCTTCCTTGAGCGGCTCCTTGGTGGTCTCCTTCTTAGGTTTCAGCTCTTCTCTCGGAGCGGGAGGCGATTCAACCTGTTCTGCTTCTCCGAGCAGCCTGGCTATCTTGTCAGCGATCGACTCGTCGATGCTCGAGGAATGCGACTTCCCTTCAAAGCCCATATTGGAGAGCTCATCGAGGATGTCTTTGCTGTTCCTGTTCAGCTTTTTCGCTAATTCGTATATCCTGACTTTTGCCATGTTATTTTTCCCTTAAGCCGTGCGATGCGCTCTAGCAGATTACTGCACTGAGTGATGTACTCTTGTAACAAGAATTCTAAAATGTTATCATAACCAACTATCTTTATGCAATGATGAAAGGGGGAAGAACATGGCAAGCTGCTATGCATGCGGAAAGAAAAAGACCACGGGAAACAACGTGAGTCATGCCAATAACAAGACCAAGAGACAGGTCCTGCCGAATCTCCAGAGGACAAGGATACAGACCGAGGCAGGGGTGAAACGGGCCTATGTCTGCACGCGCTGTCTGAGGAGCGGCACCGTCACGAAGGTAGTCTGATGAAGAAAGCTGAAGCCGTTCTCGGCCCGATGCTGAAAAGGCTCGGGATCGAGAGCGGGGTGAGGCTTGCACGTATCAGAACTGACTGGTTCAGTATTTTTGAAGCCGACCTCTCTTCTCATATGTACCCCGCCAATTGTTCCGACCGTGAACTGCTGCTGAATGTTGACTCTCCTGTCTGGATGCAACAGCTCACCTATTACAAAAAAGATATCATACGGCAGCTCGTTCCTTACGGAATAACCGGCGTTCGCTTCAGGGTAGGAAAAGTACAGAAAAAGAAACAGCAGCATCAGGGCAGGAAAAAAGTTCGGCAGCTCTCCGCTGACGATATTTCCTTTGCGTCTTCCGTGGTTTCGGAGATCGCTGATAAACAGCTGAAAGAATCCATCCGGAAGGCCATAGAAAGATCCCTTGCCGTTATACGGCAGCCGTAAACCCATCCAGGGGTTTTCACACGCTATGCAGACTCTGCCTGTTTTTCGTAAAGGAGGATCGGCTTTTCGTTTTTCATGACCGTCTCTTCTGTAATGAGACATTCCTTGATGCCCTTCTGGGACGGTATCTCATACATGACGTCCAGCATGATCTCCTCAATGATTGACCTGAGCCCCCGCGCGCCGGTCTTCCGCTGTATTGCTTTTCTCGCAATAGCGGACAGGGCTGCATCCGTGAATTTCAGTCTTACATTGTCGAAAGAAAGGAGCTTCTGAAACTGCTTGGTGAGGGAGTTTTTCGGCTCCGTCAGGATCTTCACCAGAGAGGCATCATCAAGTTCTGACAGCGTTGTCACGACAGGGAGGCGTCCCACAAATTCAGGAATAAGCCCGTATCGGATAAGGTCCTCCGGTTCTGCCGACCTGATGACATCTCCGCGTTTCCGTTCGCTTCTGCCGGACAGAGAAGCACCGAAACCCACCGTCTTTTTACCTGCACGCTGTTCGATGATCCCCTCAAGTCCGATAAAAGCGCCGCCACAGATAAAGAGTATGTTTGTCGTATCGACCTGAATAAAGTCTTGCTGGGGGTGTTTTCTCCCCCCTTGGGGAGGTATGTTGGCAATTGTTCCTTCTACGATTTTGAGGAGCGCCTGCTGGACACCTTCACCGGACACGTCCCTCGTAATGGAAGGATTTTCAGATTTTCGGCTGATCTTGTCGATTTCGTCG
>DKBO01000019.1 GCA_002448975.1 Nitrospiraceae bacterium UBA6898 | reverse complement strand
CCGCTGAGGCTCATGATATTCGATGTCACCTGCAGATAGTACATGCAAATGAAGGAAATAATTATGGCCACCGGAAGCGTCAGAATGACGACCAAAGCACTCGGCAGATGGAAAAGAAATACGACGCATACCACGCTGACCGCGATCGAGAGCTTTATGATCTCCTCCTTGAGTGTATGTATAGAGCGGAGGATGAGTTCAGACCGGTCATAGGTCGTCACGATTTTAACGCCCTCCGGCAGAGAAGGCTGCACCTCGCTGGCGATCTTTTCCTTTACCCGTTCGATCACATTCAGGACGTTCTCACCAAAGCGAACAACCACAATCCCGCCGGCTACTTCCCCTTTTCCGTCGAGATCTAACAGTCCTCTGCGGATCTCGGGTCCAAGTTGCACACGGGCAATATCACGAAGATATACCGGTGTACCAGAGCCGCTCTTTCCGACCGCCAGCTCTTCAAGATCGCTGAGGTTCCTGATATACCCCCTGCCTCTGACCATATACTCTACGCCTGAGAATTCCAGTACCCGGCCTTCTACATCCCTGTTGCTTCTCCTAATTGCCTCCATGACGCTCATGAGGGGGAGATTGTATGCGGCAAGCCGGTTCGGATCTATCGTCACCTGATATTGTTTTACGAATCCTCCCACACTTGCGACCTGTGAAACTCCCGGTACGCTCTCGATCGCCAGTTTGACATTCCAGTCCTGCATAGAACGGAGCTGGGAAAGATCGTGTTGTCCCTTTTCGTCGATAATCGCGTACGAAAACCCCCATCCCACACTCGTCGCGTCCGGCCCCAACACCGGGTTTACATCCGCGGGAAGCTTGCTGCGGACTGACTGGAGGTATTCGAGAACGCGGCTCCGGCCCCAATAGATGTCAGTACCCTCCTCAAATATTACATAAATGAACGAGCTGCCAAGGAATGAAAAGCCTCTGACCGCCTGGACTTTAGGAGCAGCCAAAAGCGTCGAGGAAATCGGGTAGGTAACCTGATCTTCGACGAGGTCCGGGCTGCGACCCGGCCATTCGGTATAAATGATGACTTGGGTGTCGCTGAGGTCGGGAATTGCATCGAGCGGTGTTTTTTTCAGCGCCCAGATACCCCATATGCAGAGGAATCCAATAAGAAGAAAAACGATAAACTTGTTCTTCGCGCTGTATTCGATAATTCTGGCGATCATCGGTGTCGGTTCTTTCTCAGTGCTGCGGGCTGCCGAGCGGCGCAACACCTTTCAGCTTCGCCTCGGAATCTATAAGAAATGTTGCAGATGAGGCGACTTTTTCACCCGCGGAAAGCCCTTTGAGAACCTCAAACATTCCACTTGCCCTCACACCAAGCTTGACCTGCCGGGGCTCGAAATAGCCGTCACCCTTATCAACATAGACAACTTCCTGGATTCCGGCATCGATAACGGCATCCTCAGGGATAACCAGCTTTTTTCCAAGGTCGATCTGGAGTTCGACGTTGGTAAACATCTGTGGCTTGAGCTGTTCGCCGGGATTGGCTATGGTGAAACGAATTTTGGCTGTTCTGGTGTCTCCAGAAAGAGTGGGATAGACATATTCGATCTTTGAGGAAAATACCTTCCCGGGCAAATAACTGAGCGTAATGTCCGCTGTCTGCCCAAGTCGAACCACGGGGAGTTCATATTCATAGATATCTGCAATCACCCATACGCTGGAGAGATCTGCAATGTCGAACAGTTTTTCTCCCGGCATCACCTTCATCCCCTCCAGGGCCATTTTCTGCACGACATATCCGCTGGCAGGGCTGTAGAGGGTCAGCGTGCGCATGGGGCTGCCCGTCTCTGCTATTTTTTTTACCTGCTCATCTGATATATCCCAAAGCTTCAAACGCTTTCGCGCCGCATTGACAATCCTGTCCGCATCCGCTGAAAGCAGACTTCCGACGGCATCGCTCTTGTTAGCACTTCCTTTGCCCGCCCATGCAAGAGCATCAATGAATTCCTGCTGTGTCGCAACAAGTTCGGGGCTATAGAGATCAGCAAGTGGTTCACCCTTCGTTACATATTTTCCGGTATAGTCGATATAGAGCTTTTCAATCCAGCCCGCGATCTTCGTGTTCACCGTAGCAAGTCGCCGCTCATCATACTCTATTCTTCCGACAGTCCTGATCACTTTCTGCAGCGGCTGTATTGCAGCTGCCACCGTCCTTACCCCAAGCATCTGCTGCTTGTCCTCGGGAATCTCGACCGTAGGGGCCTCTTCTTCCTCCGCAACTTCCGAGTTCTGTTGAGACCCGGCAGTCCCATGCCCCTGATGACCCTGCACAGCAGTGCCCTGCGAACTGCCCTGCTGAACATGTGCGCTGTTTCTTTTAACGAGCTTCAGACCATACAATACACCGACAGCTGCCATAAGGAGTACGGCAATGACAACAAGATATATTTTTTTCATCGAGATTCCCCCACAGTTTTCATAATCCCTGCCATTGCCTCGAATCTGGCGACAGCCTTCTCTCTGACAGCGACCTGTGTCCAGTACAGGGTCTCGAAATCAAGCAGCGACTTCAGCCGGTT
>DKBO01000254.1 GCA_002448975.1 Nitrospiraceae bacterium UBA6898 | reverse complement strand
CTCTGGCTGTCGGTCATAGCAGGGAGAAGGATGGTGCCGGAGGCGGGACTCGAACCCGCACGGTTTTACCCACACGCCCCTCAAACGTGCGTGTCTACCAGTTCCACCACTTCGGCAGGTAAAGAGCAATATACACTATTTTCCGTCTGCTTTTCAAGAGAAGGCCGGATTCCGGGAACTGCCAACAGCTCAGGATGATGCTGCCGTAACTTGCTTGTACGACCGCACGAAATTCTCAACAAGATAGGGGTTAAAGTCCTTTCCTGATGTTTCCGTCAGAAGGCCGATGATAGAGAAAGGATCGACGGACTTCCGATAAGGACGGTCTGTCCTGAGGGCATCGAAAAAATCGGCTACGGCAATGATCTGGCTGATGATATGCTGCCTTTCTCCCTTCCTCCTGGTCGCGGGATATCCTCCGCCGCTGAATTTCATATGATGTTCATATGCCGCGACAAGCGCATATTTGGGGATATCCGGCAGTGTCGCAAGGTACATGGCCCCGTAGGTCGGATGCTTCTTCATCTCTTCCCATTCGCGGTCGGTCAGCTTCCCCTGCTTCCCCAGCACTTCCTTGGAAACAAACATCTTGCCGACATCGTGAAGAAGTCCTGCAAGCCCGATGTCATGCAGGATCTCTTCACTGAAGCCCAGTGACTGCGTCTGAAAGATCGACAAGACCGCCACATTGGTATTATGCGTATAGGTATAATCGCTGTAGGATTTTGCCGGGGTTATGACCTTCAGGATATTCACCTCCTGGCTCAAGGTATCGATAAAGCTGACAACGATCTCTTCAAGACCCGCCATATCGAGCCGCTTGAACCGGGCGACACCATGAAAAACCCCCTTCAGTTTCTCGATGTTCTCTTCCATTACCGAGGCAACGTCGACCCCGGCGCCGCTGCCCCGTTTCACCTCGATTATGCCCCACACAATGTGAGGATAGGTCCCGCTGATCCTGCCGGGCAGCGCCACTTCGGCGATGAACTCCATCAGCTCGACGGCAGTAACTCCGCGGGATATGATGATCTTTTCGATCTCCTTTCTTTTCAGGCGCTTCAAGAAACTTTTGAGGTGCAGGCTTTTTTCGGAAAAGGGCTGGCCGTTGACGTGCAGGCTGTCCTCCAGAAGCGCTATGTTGAAGGTATCTTCCGCATAGAGCGCGCCGAGACGGCCATGGGCCCTCTGACAGAGGTGCAGGACAGCAGGGTGCTCCTTGCGATAGAGGGTGCAGTTTGAGATGGCGATCATGATGTCAGCTATGAAATCAGTTGTTTCGGACATCCGTCATATTCCTTTCCTGTATGCAATCAGCTTCGTCTCAGACCTTTCTCGCACAGGGACCTGATCTCCTCGTTCTTTGCGTTTCGGCCCACGTCGATCAGCTTTCGTACTGCCTCGGGAGAATAATTCTGAAGGTTCCTGAATATCTCCACCTTGAGTTCCGCAAGGTTCTTGCGATTGAACAGGGACCATGTGCGATAGATCTTCAGTAATGCATCAATCGCCTGGCTGTCTCCTATCTCGCCGAGTGACCTCACGATATCCCTTTTATAAGACGCCCCGGCACCGAAGAGGTCGCGCTTCGAGACAAGCGTGATCAGATACGGTACGGCCTCTCTGACCCTGAAGTTTCCGGCAAGCTTGATCGCGCCCTGCCGCATGCCGGGTTCTTCGCTCTGGAGGCAGGCTTTCAGATAGGGAACCGCATCAGGCGTCCCAAAGAAGAGGAGCGTCCTCAGGGCCTCGATGCGTACTTCAATATTCTGGTGCTTTATGAATCTGCGTATCTTTTCGACCTCTTTTTTCCCATTACAGTTGCGGATAAGGGATATCATATTTCTCGTAACATACCAGCGGTCGTCATCCAGCCTTTTTACGGCACTGGGGACGACATCACTGCCGATCCCCTCGAGCAGGGAGAGCAGAAATTTCCTCATGCTCGGGTCCTGTTCATCGGTAAGCGCATCCAGAAGGGGATCTGTGACAGAACGGCGCAATGCCCTTGCCAGCCTGACAGCCCCTTCCCGTTCTCTCCTGCCCCAGAGGTTGAAAGCCGTGACCAGCCGCGAGATGAATTCGGGAGAGTGGAAAAAATACTCTACCGTGCTGGAAGCCTCATGCGTGAACTTTCCGCTCAGCGCATGCGAACTCAGGGTGTTGTAGGCCTGCAGGATCTCCTCGAACCGGCCGGTATCCACAAAGAGGTTCATAAAATCAGACAGTTTCGTAACTATCGTCAGGTAATCTGCTGAGGTAATAAAGTCTGCATAGAGAAGCTCCAGCATAATGTCGAGGGCAACACTGTCAATGGCCTCTTCTTCACACTCCTTGCTGAAAAGGTTGACGGTGCTCTTGTCGCTCGTTTTTGCCGCGAGCATGTGCTCCAGTTCCTGCTGGTATTGCTTGTTCACATAGGCATGAAAATGGTCTTCGCCAAACAGCGTTATGACATCATCGCTGATCTCGATGTCGTCCAGGACCGCTGACTGCTGGTAAAAAAAATCAAAATGGGATGTCTTCATCTGCTTGATGCCGGCGAGCTTGTCGATCAGGTTTTTCAGGGTCGAGGGAATGAACGAGGCATGTTTCGTAAGGAGGTCAGCGACCTTCTGGAAACTTTCGATGGTCATTTCGCTGAAGATATTTTCGACCTTCCCGATATCTGCAGACAGTCGTGCGCCGGTTCTCGTCAGAAGCTGCCGTTTGATCTCCGGTCGGATCCGGTCGAGGAAGGAAAAGAACTTGTCAAAAGCCTCCCTGCTCATCCTTGCTTCATCCTTTTTCCCCAGGTAGGCGGTGATCACCCGATCATAGGACTCCTCGCCGGATTTCTCTGACAAACCGGCGTTCACGGCTTCGGCAACGGTTTCCACCGGGACCGAGAGTATGCCGGGGCCATCAACCCCGAATAGTTTGCCTTCCAGGACGCCCTGAACATAATTCTCCCAGATTCCATCTCCTGCAGCTGCGTCTCGTTGCGCACCCTCGATGAAAAAGAAGTTATTCATGTCAATAGGGATGAACACGACATGCTCCATGTCTTTTTGGGCAAGCTCTGCGAGTTCATTGCCTGTCGGTCCACCCTTTGCGGTAATGAGCCCAAGGAACCTTAGCAGCTCTGCCTCATTGAGCCCGGCGGAGAATGTTATGGCAGAAATGGCTTTTGCATGCAGGGTCTTCGCGAACTCCTTGAAGACGAGATTCCCGCGGTCGAGCGTTATCTCGTCGACGACCAGTGCATCCTTTGCAATACCCAGGGTAATGCTTGCCCTGATCTCAAAGAGCTTCTCAAGATTCTGACTTGCCCGTTCGATCGCGTTCTTGATAACGGGGTGTTCCGGAGGATATATGCCAAGGCTTCTCCGCCATAGGTTCAGCTCTATCACCGCATCAGCGAGCAGCTTTGTATCGGGTGATAATTTTTCTCGCAGCTCTTCTGCCATAATCCTATGCTACCTATCCCCTCCGTCGAACCGTCCGGCATAGCCTGCCGGTTGCCTTAAATTATAACATGAGAGCATCTTTACCTGCCCTTCCCGAGGATGATACAATCTCTCAACTCATGGGGTATAAAAGCATCAAGGAATGGCCGGAAAGTGAACGGCCGCGCGAACGGCTCCTCAGTGAGGGTGCAGCCGCAATGACCGAGGCTCAGCTGATCGCAGTTATCCTCCGAACAGGAGCAGGTGGAAGAAGTGCGCTGGATCTTGCCATGGAGCTCCTGGCCAGATTCGGTGCGCTCAGGAACCTGGAGCAGGCCTCTCTCGCAGAGATCTCCGCAATCAGGGGCATAGGCAAGGCTAAGGCTGCCCAGCTCAGGGCTGCCGCAGAACTCGGCAGGCGCATGTTCCGCGAAACAGCTTCACGGGGGCCATCATTTACCGCTGGCCGGGATGTCCACGCCTTTGTGTTTCCGAAGGTTCAGGGGCTGATGAAGGAGGTGTTCTACTGTCTCATGCTCGATGTCAAGAANNCGGATATACCAGCATGCTGGAAAAAGGCTATTTGAAGGCAGGATAACGTATAATAGTATCTCCTGTGTGCCCGGGGGCGGGGACAGGACCTTCCGGCAGGGACCGAACTCACGGGTGCAGTGCAACGGGATATCTTGATCAGGAAACGCGAGGTTAATGCTATGAAAGTACTGGTAATAGGAGGCGGGGGACGGGAACATGCGATCTGCTGGAAACTTTCCCAGAGCAGGTCTGTTGACAAGATCTATTGCTGTCCGGGCAATGCAGGCATCGCGCAGATCGCCGAATGCATCAAGGTCGATCAGCACGATTTCCGGTCCCTCCTTGATGTCGTAAAGTACGAGTGGATCGATCTTACCATCATAGGACCGGAAGACCCGCTTTCCCGGGGTATTGTCGACCTCTTTGAGAAAGAGGGCAGGCGGGTCCTCGGCCCGACAAAAGCGGGTGCACAGTTGGAATCCAGCAAGGTCTTCTGCAAGGATCTCCTTAGGTCCCACGGTATTCCTACTGCTGAATACCAGGTCTTTACCTCGTATCTGCATGCTGAGGAGTATATTAAGTTTAAGGGAGCACCCATCGTTATCAAGGCAGACGGTCTTGCGGCTGGCAAGGGTGTTTTCGTAGCATCGACGATCGAGGAGGCATTCGACGCGCTCAGGATCATTATGAAGGACAGGGCCTTCGGCGCGGCAGGCGATAAAGTGATCGTCGAGGAATGCCTGCAGGGTGAGGAAGCATCATTCATGGCATTCACTGATGGCAAAACAATAGTCCCGATGGTGAGTTCGCAGGACCACAAGAGGATCTTCGATAATGACAAGGGGCCGAACACCGGCGGGATGGGCGCATACAGCCCTGCACCGATCCTCACTCCTGAACTGGAAAAGACGGTCATGGATAAGATCCTGGAGCCGACGGTCAGGGCGCTGCGCTCGGAAGGGATCACCTATAAGGGTGTCCTCTATGCCGGGCTTATGATCCGCAACGGGATACCTTCCGTGCTTGAATACAACTGCCGGCTTGGCGATCCTGAGACACAGCCCGTGCTTTCCCGTCTCAAGACGGATTTCATGGAGATAGCCATGGCGATCGCGGAGGAACGGCTTGCAGACATAAGGATGGAGTGGCTGCCGGACCCTGCTGTCTGCGTCGTGATCTCGTCGAAAGGATATCCGGGCCAGTACCGGAAAGGGGATGTGATCACCGGGCTTGACAAGGCACAGGAACTCGAAGGCGTCCAGGTGTTCCACGCAGGGACCTCCTTCAGGGATGATACAGTCGTAACTTCGGGCGGGAGGGTGCTCGGGGTGACGGCAAGAGGAACGGATATCGCCGCGGCAAAGGCCCGCGCATATGAGGCTGTTCAGAAGATACATTTTGACGGTATGCATTACCGGAAGGACATCGCTGACAGGGCATTGAAAAGGCAGTGACCTGTGAATAGGGATGCGTTATGAGCAGACAGGGAAAAACGGAGATATAACTGTTTGGTACTCACCGGTCGCTGACCGCCGGCCGCTCGTCACCGTTCACTGTTTTAAGGAGGAATCATGAAGCTGAAAGTGCTCATCATTATGGGGAGCGACTCTGACCTGCCGGTCATGGAAGAGACGGGGAAAGTCCTCACGGCATTCAATATCCCCTTCCGGATGACCGTAGCTTCCGCACACAGAACCCCCGATCGGACGCTCAGGATCATCCGCGAGGCCGAAAAAAACGGCGCTGAAGTGATCGTCGCAGGCGCCGGCATGGCAGCGCATCTTCCCGGGGTTATCGCCTCTCATACGATCCTGCCGGTAATCGGCGTGCCGCTTGATGCATCCCCCCTGCATGGTATGGATGCACTCCTCAGCATCGTGCAGATGCCTCCCGGCATCCCGGTAGCTGCGGTGGCAGTTGGCAAGGCAGGGGGAAGAAATGCGGGGATCCTCGCCTGTCAGATACTGGCACGGAATGATGCTGCGCTGCGCAAGGCACTGGTCGAACACAGGAAAAAGATGGCACAGGAGGTAGAAGAAAAGGCCCTCAAACTCGAAAAGAAAGCAAGATGAAGACCAGCATCGACTGCCTTCCCTGCTTCCTGAAACAGACCGTCATCGCCCTGAGACAGTTGGGAGGCGATGAAAAGACCCATGAGAAGGTGTTCAGGGACGTACTGGCGATCATGCAGGATGCGGACATGAGCAAGCCTCCCGCATATACCACGACATTCATCCACCGGACGATCCGGGACGGCATTGACCGGGATCCCTTCGAAAAGATAAAGAAAGAGTTCAATGCCATTGCCCTTTCCCTTTACCCTTCGCTCAGGGACCGTGTCAAGGCAAGCCCGGACCCGCTCTGGACAGCCTCGCGGCTGGCCATTGCCGGCAACATTATTGATTTCGGTATCTTCACGAGCATTGATATAGAAAAGTCCATCGCCCAGTCGCTCAGGACCGAGATCGCGGTCGATGCGTTTGCTTCCTTCAGGGAAGATCTCATGGCAACCGAAGAGGTCCTCTATCTGCTTGATAATGCGGGAGAGATTGTCTTCGACAGGCTCCTGATCGAAGAACTGAAAGCAGCGGGGAAACGTGTTACCGCGGTGGTAAAAGGTTCTGCGGTATTGAATGATGTAACGCTGGAAGACGCTTTCCAAGTCGGTCTTTCCGGCATATGCGAGGTCATTGACAATGGCTCCGATGCGATCGGGACCATCCTCCCGTGGACTTCTCCGGATTTCAGGGAGCGCTTTGAAAAAGCAGCCCTGATCATAAGCAAGGGACAGGGAAATTTCGAAACGCTTTCCGGAACGGAGAAAAGAACGTACTTTCTTTTCCAGTCAAAATGCGATGTTGTTTCTCGGGAACTAGGGCTTATGCCCTGTTCAATGCTCTTTAGGAGGTCCTGACAAAGGGCGCCGGATTGTCACCAGAGCGCACCGGAATGATGCGGTGAATTAGTATCTGTCTCCCCTGTCTCCCCTGCCGCCCTTTCTGAAGCCACCTTCCCGCTTTTCCATGGGCTTTGCTTCATTGACCACGATCGACCGCTCCATGAACTGCTTGCCGTTGAACATGGTTACGGCCTTCTGGGCGTCTTCATCTGCGGTCATCTCAACAAAGCCGAATCCACGCAGCCTTCCGGTAGCGTTGTCCTTGATAAGTTTCACTGATGCCACTTCTCCTGCCTGAGAGAAGAACTCCCTCAGATCATCCTCGCTGGCCTTGAATGAGATATTCCCTACATACAGTCTCGTACCCATGCATCCTCCTCGGAATATAAATCGTCCTGCGGCACGTTACAGTGCGGTTTCAGGATAGCTCAAATATGCCTAATACCCAAACGGTTTGTCAAGGAAAAACACTTCCCTTTCTAAAGAAATCACGGCTATGCTACCATCTCTTCATGGAGATCATCAGACCCCGGGAATGCGGCATGGAAGCGGCCGTTACGTGGTGTGCGGCAGCGCTGCTACGGGGTGATATCATTGCCTTTCCGACGGAGACCTTTTACGGTCTGGGGGCAAAGTACGACAACCTCTTGTCGCTCGAAAGGATCTACGCGATCAAGAACAGGCCGCGGGACAAGGCCATGCCACTCATCATCGGTCAGCGGAAGCTTCTCAGCCTGGTAGCCGAAGCCGTCCCGCCCGCGGCAGAGCGTCTTATGGACAGGTTCTGGCCCGGCCCCCTGACGCTTATCCTGCCGGCGAAAGCAAACCTTTCACGCTACATCACAGCGGGAACCGGTACGGTTGCCGTAAGGATCCCCGGCACGTCCTTTGCCAAGACACTCGCGGCAGCAGTTGATTTCCCGCTAACGGCAACGAGCGCGAACATTTCAACGCACCCTCCTGCTGCAAGCCCGGAGGCCGTTTCCCGGTATTTCAATGACCGCATTGATGCCGTCATCGACTGCGGCAGGACCCCGGGCATGGTTCCTTCAACGATCGTCGATGCAACCGGGGATAGACCCTTCGTGCTCAGGCGCGGTGTCGTAACGGTAGAAGAGGTCCTGCGTGCGCTTCAGGCATAATGAAATGCCAGCAGAACCAGAAAGGCAAGGCCCTTACTCACCTCAAGCCATCCAGTCGTGCGCAGAGCTGGCCGGTACCGGATCAGGGCAGAAAGAAGATTGTCAGCAAGCGGGACGAGCAGCAGGAGCGGCAACCCGAATGTCAGATACATTACGATGGATGCTGCGAGGTACACGATCATCATAACGCGGTAGCGCACCTCTTTCCTGAACTGTATCCTTACCTTGAATACCCCGGCAGTAAAAAAGATCGCCACTGCCAGGAACAGCCGCGGGTCTATGACCCCGGAAACAGCAAATCTCCCTATCAGCGAGGAAAGCGACAATAGGATAAAGCCGAGCACTTCAGTGGGAAGAGCATGCTCCCCGAGCAGTTTCAGGCAGAGAAGATAGGCAAAAGGGACGCCTGCATAGGGAATGAGCTGCGTGATGCTCTGTCCTGCAACGGCAGTCATCAACGCCGTTGCCAGAACGCACTGAACGAGAAAGACGGCGAGCGGTATTGACCGTTCAGAAGCTGCGCTGCGCATCCAGACCGTGAACGACTGCTTGGCATTAATAAACAATGCAAGCGCAAGGAGCGCGGCAAGCGCTTTCATGCTGAATCTGCCGGAGACTGCCGGTCCTGCAGCAAATGCCATAAGCATGACACCCCATGACCCGTATTCCTTCAGGATATAGCGTTTCATATATTCTTCCTTAGCGGTATTTTCTCATACATCAGGCTTTTTGCGGCATGAGCTGTGTCATATGGGGTGGCGGGTATGCATATTTTCTGTCTTCCCCATCAGAGGGCATGTGAAGGAAAGCCTTCGCAGGAATTATCCAAGAAGACTGCATCCCTGTTAATATAGACGCTATGGCCTTTGGAAAATCCGATTATCTCCAGGTCTTCAGAAGCAGGCGCATGGCGGTGATCGCTATGCTGGGCTTTTCTTCAGGACTGCCGCTTGCGCTTACCAGCGGTACGCTCCAGGCATGGATGTCCGTGGCAGGCATCGATATCCGAACGATCGGCGTATTTTCTCTGGTCGGGCTTCCCTACACCGCCAAGTTCCTCTGGTCCCCCTTCATGGACAGGTTCGTTCCTCCCTGGCTCGGGAGGCGAAGGGGGTGGATGTTCGGGACACAACTCATCCTCATGCTCGCTATCGGGGCCATGGGATTCGCATCTCCCCGTCACGCGCTCTGGGCGCTTGCAGCCCTGTCTCTGATCGTTGCCTTTACGTCAGCATCCCAGGACATTGTGGTTGATGCGTACAGGACCGATCTGCTCCATGAAAAGGAACGGGGCGCGGGGGCTGCACTCTTTGTCTTTGGGTACCGTATCGCCATGCTGGTATCGGGTGCCCTTGCCCTTATCCTCTCTGACCGTATCGGCTGGCAGAACACCTATCTGCTCATGGCAGCATGCATGATGATCGGCATTATCTCTTCCCTTTCAGGCCCTGAACCGGAAAAAAAGATCGTGCCCCCCAAGAACCTGTCAGAGGCGGTGGTAGGTCCGCTCAAAGATTATTTTTCGCGTCCTTCTGCAGTTATGGTCCTGCTCCTGATCATTCTGTACAAACTCGGTGACGCCTATGCCGGCACCATGACCACACCGTTTCTCATACGCGGTCTCGGGTTTTCTGCAACTGATGTGGGAACGGTCAACAAAGGCTTCGGCCTGGCCGCGCTGATCATCGGTGCGATGTTCGGTGGAACGCTCATGGTCAGGCTCGGCCTCTACCGTTCGCTCCTGTATTTCGGCATGCTTCAGGCAGCATCCAACCTTTCCTTCATGCTTCTGGCCTGGGCAGGGAAAAATTATGCTGTCATGATCTTTGCGGTGGGATTCGAAAACCTGACCGGCGGGATGGGCACCGCAGCCTTTGTATCGCTGCTTATGGCGCTCTGCAATCACCGCTTCAGCGCAACGCAGTATGCGCTCCTTTCGTCCCTTGCGTCACTGGGACGTATTGTTATCGCGCCGTCGTCCGGTTATCTCGTCGCCTCCGTCGGCTGGGCAACGTTTTTTCTGGTCACGGCTGCAACGGCTCTTCCCGGACTATGGATGATTGTTCATCTGAAAAAAGAGGTCGAGGGAATCCGGGAAACATAATGTAATGCATCTCGCGGCAAGACCTGTCTGCAGCATCTCGTCATGTCTGGCATGTGCACCTGCTGATGACACAGGCAGGGCAGTACAGGGTATTCGTTCGATTTCTTTTCGCTCGACCGACAGCGCGAGCTTATGCGCTCAAGAGGAAAAGCCCCGGCGCAAAGCGCGCATACGCTGTCTCGCAGTATACACATCAGCTGCATGAATACCAGAGCTATCTGCAGTCCGCTATTTTCATTGGCAGATCTAACGGTCTCAGCACGATCAACCCTGGCCTACCGTTCATATACTCCAGAAAATCCTGATCAATGACCGCTCCTGCACCGGGTGCTGAAGAGGCATGCCGGAAGAAAAGGCTGCCCTGTTTTCGGATGACAATGCCGACATGGGAAACATCAAGCCCCTCCATTTCAGAATATATGCCGGCATAGTCCCCGGTTCTCATGTTCGCTGCTATTTCTTCATTGAAAGCGTCGACCGGTAGAACGGTGAAGGTGCTGGCCCTTGACTCAATCCCATCGAGCATGAGAGTCCCGTCAGCCCGTCGGTTCAATTCTTTCTGCACAATTACGGCCTTGCCTTGCCCGACCTCGGCGGTAACATCCGCGACAAAGCCGGTATTGTACACTGCCCAGCCCGTGAAGAAGTGGTTGCGCGTGCGGTACGTGACCACACCGCCGTGATACCGGACCCGCTGGAGAGCAGGGGGAAAGTCGGCAAGAGAAGACGACATGCGTATCGCCTCGACATAATCGAGAAAAGTAAAACAGTCCATCCCGCCGAGATCGATAACCAGATTCTCCGGCATTTGTGCATCTCCTAACAGCGTCGGATGCCGGTAGGGAATGCCGAGAAAATGGCCTGAGATGAAGGCAATGCGCTCTCCTGCACCCCGGATCGCAGCTGTCTGACGAATGAGCCGGTCAAGTTCGTCCTCTGTCCATCTGCCGCTGCGAAAGATCATAGGGAAAACGTATCAGATGAAACCCAAAATAGCAACCTGCAAACAGGCATCCTGATTGCGGTACGACTCGCGGTGAAAATATGCGTTACGTATGCACCGGACGGACCGGCTTTGAGCAGGAATGCCCGGCAGATTCACTGTTCACCCTTTCTGAAGCCGCAGGGGTCGCCTTTTCGCCGGCCTGATACCTGAAAAGTCCCCTGCCTTTTCCCAGTTCCCTGTGACAGGCAACCACGCAGGCCCCACAGTTTACGCAGGAGATGTCACGCTTGTTCATGCGCGGAAGCACGTTCATGAAGCAGGCCTTCTCGCATCCCCTGCAGTTGGTACATTCTTCAGCACGCGACGGATCCATTCTTACTCTCAGGGAGATGGGGCTGGCCCACCCAAAAAGCATCTGCATCAATCCTGCGGCGCATATGTACTTGCAGAGCGAGTGCCGTACGAGGATCGATGTGATCAACATGTAGAGAGAAACTCCGATAATGCCCGACTTGACACCGAAGGTGAAGTTCCAGCTCATGATCTGGCTCCATATGGTCCGTGGAGCGACCAGATAGCCGGTGAGTGCAATGCCGCCGAGCAGAGGCAGTATCAGAAGGCTCAGTAATGCGACAAGAACGTAGATCAGCTTTCTTTTGTGCGACGTCTCAGGGTCATTGGGCCTCTTCGCGAAAAGGCTTCTCCTGCCGATCAGTTTCAGGGTCAAATGGTCTGCCAGCTCAAAAAGCGTACCTTCCGGGCAGAACCACCCGCAAAAAACCCTGCCGGTGAAAACGCCGAGAAGCGGAAAAATTGCAAGAACGACGATCCAAGGAAGGATCGCCTTCAGGAAGAACTGCAGGGCAACATGACCCGTACCCCTCAGGCTGTGATCAGCATAAAAAGCATGATGCAACCCAAGGCTCCAGACCTGACCGAATATGATCAGTTCCCTTGTGGCAGTGTCATACCTGAAGAT
>DKBO01000176.1 GCA_002448975.1 Nitrospiraceae bacterium UBA6898 | reverse complement strand
ACGACCTCGTCGAGATAGCAGATGCCACCGTGGCGCACAGCAAGACTCAGAGGACCGTCCTGCCAGCGCGTCGAGCTGCCATCCAAGAGATACCTGCCGACCAGATCGCTGGCGGTAAGATCCTCATGACATGCGATCGTGATAAGCGGCAGGCCCATCTTGTAGGCCATATACGAAAGGAATCTCGTCTTGCCGCAACCTGTAGGTCCTTTAAGCATGAGCGGCAGTTTGTTTTCATAGGCTATGCGGAAAAGATCCACTTCATCATGAATCGGGAGATAGAACGGCTCATCCGCAATCCGGTAGTCCTGCATATTCGCTTCATGTGCCGGCTTCATCGTTGTCTCTTTCATGGTTGTTACGTCTCCTTTGTTCCCGGTTTCTTCACAACGTCACTGCTCCTCATCCCGGCGGAACCCAAACTCCGACAGGGTACGGGCAATAGCAGCCTCTGTCGCTTCCCGGACAGCCTCGTCGCTCAACCCGAAGATCACGGTATTCACCACGAGCCTGAACCTGGTGGTCGGATCGCCGTCTCTTCCCTCGACCTTAACGTCCAGCCGGTCCCCGACGGTATCGGCATGAATGAATCCGGATTCATGCTCGACAAATGCCTTAATGTGGCTCACATCTCTCGCGCCGGCAGCGATGCACGCTGACGCCGTTCCGGAAATGAGCGCCTCTGAAAATTTTCGCAGTCCGGAAGCCGAAACAGGTTCAGCTGAGCAGAGCATGAACGCCGCCCCGTAGCTGTTGATGCCGTCATGAACGGGATTGGATCCGCCGATATTGATATAGCCGGTCATTTCCGCACCAGCATTTCCTGCACGCGCTCGGCAAGAAGCCGGACGCCTTCTCCCGACGTCACCGACAGCCGCACGATCTCAGCGTCCATATTCATAGAGCGGATTGCCTGCTCGGCCTGTGAGACATCCTCGTCCGTCGAAAGATCAACCTTGCTCAGCGCGACAATATCAGCATCCTTTATCTGGGTTGCAACCAGTCGTTTCAACGTTTCATACGTGAGAAGTTTTTCCGCCCGCGTCGTGTCGAACAGCACGATCGTGGGCCCCAAAACAGCGCCTGTCTTCTCTGCATTCAGCATGACTGCCTGGCGTATCGACTCCGGCACTGCTATGCCCGTAGGCTCTATGATCACATGGTCGGGGGCCGGCCCCTTGGCAAGCGATTCAAGCGTCTTGAGCATGTTTCCGGCCACCTGGCAGCAGATGCAGCCGCCGCCGATATCCTTGACCATCAGGCCGTATTCCTCCATGACTTTGCCGTCGACCGGCACCGCGCCAACGTCATTTACGAGAATGGCAGTCTTCCTCCCGGTAGCGGCCAATTCCTTGCTCAACGCAATGATAAGTGTCGTTTTCCCTGAACCAAGATATCCCGCAACCTGCACGATCTTCATGATGCCGACCTCTTATTGTGCTCCCTATACGTTCGTCAGCGCCTTCATCAGGGCTTCCATGTTCTCTTTCGGAACTTCGGGCCAGAGGTCGCACCCCGGCCATGCCGCACTCGCTCCGCCCTTGAGTGCGTCGAGCACTGCCGGGCCGACATCGGCTGCCGAACCTTTATGGAGGACCTTGATAGGATCGAAATTACCCAAAATAATTGCCTTCTGTCCCAGTTTCTGCCGCGTATCGGTGATACAGTTCTTCTGATCAACGCTCACCGCATCAGCGCCGCACTCTGCCATGTCCCCGATGATCGCGTTGGTATCGCCGCAGATATGCAGGATGCTGGGCCGCGGCATTTTTGAAATGATATGGACCAGATGCGGCTTGATAAGGCTTTTGAAGCTTTTCGGGCTCATGACATCGGATGTGCCGCCCATCTCCCGAAGCGTAAAGTAATCGGCACCGGCTTCCTGGTAGACCGTAAACACCTGGATGATGAATTCGGAGAGTTTCTCCAGCAGCTTTGCGGTCTTATCCGGCTCGAGAAAGGATTCCTCGAAAAGCTGATCGAGCTCTTTCACCTGCCCTGCAAGGGTAAAGGGGCCAAGCACGTATGTCCCGATGGCAACGTCATTGCCCAACTCCCTGCGGAGTGCCTTGATCGCACCGGTAACAACCGGGATCCTTCCCGCATTCTTCACGTCAGCGGGGATCTTGACGTCTTCCACCTTCACGACCGACTTCTCTTTCACCGTGGGATAGAGAAGCCCTTCGACGTCGTCGTAATAGTTCATCTTGGCGCCGAGAGCTTCTGCCTCAACCCCCAAATCGAACGGCACGACGGCGCATTCGTATCCGAACTCCCGATACATGCCTGCTGCCGCTTTCGCCATAAGCTCACGGTCACGGTGCACTCTCGAAAAGATGATATGGTTCTTGTCAAGGACGGGCTTGATCACATTGCCCATGCCGCTGAATATCGGTGGCCGGTCTACCTTCTCACCCTTGAGGAATTTCATTACCCTCTCTTTTGCTGTCATGGTGGCCATTCGCTCCTTCCTGTGCTGGTTTCTAGCAGATTCTTCATCTTGTGGCGATGAATATTCATCGCATGGTTAATTATTGCTGTCGGCAGATAGGGGAAACAATCGGGGGAACCCTGATTTTGTGATAGGGAAAACCCTACTGCCGGGAACTGCTGGAACTCAAAGGGAAAAAATGGTCATTGCTGAAGGTAATTCCCAAAAGGAGCAAAACTGAGAGACTACAGAGTGGTTAGACCCTCGCGGATCGCGTACTTGGTCAATTCGGCAACGCTGTGAATATCGAGCTTGGTCATGATGTTCGTACGGTGGGTCTCGATCGTCTTGATGCTGACATGCAGATGGGCGGCCACTTCTTTGGTCGATTTTCCCTCGGACATAAGTTGAAGCACCTCCCGCTCCCGTTCGGAAAGCAACGAAAAGACCGATGCCTCACCGGCCGAGTCACGTTTGATATAATTCTCGATCACCACCCCCGCTATGCCGGGACTCAGATAGATCTTGCCTTTCATGATGGTTCTGATGGCAGTGATGAGCTCCTCAAACGCACAGTCTTTTAGCAGATAGGCTGATGCCCCGGCCTTGAGCATCTCGGAAACGAACCGCTTGTCAGAATGCATGGAGAGCGCCACTATCTTGATGCCGGGATATTCCGACAAGATCTGCCGGGTTGCCTCGATCCCGTTGAGGTCAGGCATAGCGATATCCATTACCACGACATCCGGCTGCAGCTTTCGTGACAGCTGCAAAGCCTCCCTGCCGTCCTCCGCCTCGCCTGCCACCATGATATCGTCATGCTTTTCAAGAAGCGTTCGCAGCCCGTCCCGCACGATCTTGTGGTCGTCAGCCAGAAGAATCTTCAGCGTCATACTGCCCCTTTCTCCGCGTTCTTCCCTGCAAGTGCCAATGGGGACATGACCGTGACCTTTGTTCCTTTGCCAGGCGTGGTATCTATCTCAAGCGTTCCACCGAGATACTGCAGCCGTTCACGTATGCTGAAGNNGCCGGTCTAACAAAGAGGATTCAAACCCTATACCGTCGTCCTCAACCACGATCTTCAGACGGTTACCCTCCCGTCCGAGGTGTGTTATGACCTGGTGGGCCTGCGAATGCTTCACGATGTTCATGAAGAGCTCCCGCACAACCTGAAAAAGAAGGATGCTCATCTCCCGAGTCAGCGGCTTCGGCTCCCAGTCGTTTTCGCATGAAAAAAGTATATAGTGCTGCTTCTGCATCTGCTCCGAAAGCCATTCGATGGTCGCTTCGAATCCAAGGTCATAGAGGATCGGAGGACTCAACTCGAACGTCAGTGACTTGGTATATTGAATGGTCTGGTCGACCAGCGCTCTGATCTCATCGACGTGGCCTTCATGTTCGTCATCGCAGGCGTCTTTGAGCGCACCGAGCCGTATCTTGGTCATCGCAAGGGTCTGTCCGATATTGTCGTGTATCAGCGTGGCAATACGCCTCCTCTCACTCTCCTCTGCAAGAGACAGTTCCGAGGTAAGTGCGCGCAGCTGCTCCTGATATATCTTGAACTTCTCCTCTGCGACCTTCCGCTCGGTGATGTCCCGCTGGATCGAAACGAAATGGGTGACCTTCCCTTTTTCGTTCCTGAGCGGCGTGATCTGCCACTCGACGTGAAACCGGGAACCATCCTTACGATAGGCCACGGTTTCGAGGAAGAAAGTTTTGTTCAGGGACGAGTCGACCTCGAACCTGGTCCATTCCATTCCCTCGGCTCCGGGACCCTGCAGGATCAGTGACGGTTTTCCGATAACCTCCTCCGCGGTATAACCGGTCATGCGGGTAAAGGATGCGTTGACAAACACGATCTTCGCCAACGGCCGCACAGGATTCGCCGTGGTTATTACGATCGAGTCCCTGCCCTGTTGAATTGCCGTTTTGAAAAGATGGAGCATCTCCTCGGCCCGTTTGCGCTCGGTAATATTATTGAAAAAAGCGAGGGTAGCAGGCCTGCCCATCCAGTCGATCAGTACGGAATTGATCTCGAGCCACTTAACCGTGCCTTCCCGGTCGATGATCCGGCTTGCGAAATAGTGGGAGAGGCTGTCGCCTCTGAGCCTCTTGAGATGGCGCTCCATGACAAGATCGCGATCATCGGGATGGATAAAATCGATGAATGGGCGCGAAGCAATTTCCTCGCTTGAATAACCCCATATCCTGACCGCCTTGGGATTCACATAACGGAAGAAGCCGTCCTGGGTGACCGCGATGCCTTCATTTGCATGTTCAACGACAAGACGGTACTTTTCTTCGGAAATTCTGAGGACCTGCTCAGCCCATTTGCGTTCGTTGATCTCCTGCTGCAGTTCGGCATTCGCCTGCGTAAGCTGGATCGTCCTAAGGCGAATCTTTTCCTCAAGATCAGCGCGGCATTGTTCAAGCAGGTTCTCATGATATTTCTGTTCCGTAATATCGTTGCCGATGCAGAGGATCTCGCTGACCCGTATCCCATCATGAAAAAGCGCACGGTTCGTCCATGCGATCCAGACCTTCTTCCCGTCCTTCCGGATATTCTCTTCTTCTTGGCTGGCGTACCGCTCCGGGTATTTACCGATCTCTCTGATCATTTTGCGGAGCTTCCCCTGGCGGGAGGCCGTCCGGGGCACGATCAAACCGACGACGTTCTTCCCGATAATCTCCTCTTCGGAAAAGCCGAAGAATTTTTGCGCAAATGGATTAACAAACGTAATCTCGCCCTGCATATCCATTCGCATGATAATGCTGTTTGCATTCTCGACAAGCTCTCGGTACTTGGCCTCGCTCTCGCGCAGTGCATTCCGTGTCTGCTTCTGGTTCGTAATGTCCTCGACCGTGCAGATCATGCCATCGTACTTGCCTTCTTCCACCTTCGGGATGAGCCAGCCCGACTGGTAAGTCTGCCTCCCGGCCGGCGTAAAGACAGGCACCTCGGCGTAATACACAGGACGGAGCGTCTCCTTTGCCTCGAGGTAGTGGAGTCTGAAATACTGGGTCGTGTTTTCGGCGAAGTCGCTGAATACTGAAGAGCCGATCAGGCGCTGGTGGGTAACGCCGGCGATCATCTCCATCGCCTTGTTCGCATAGTAGATCACATCGTTCTGGTCGGCAGCCCAGACACCCGAGGTGATGCCGTTCATGATGCTTTCATACAGGTCTTTGCTGATCAGGGTCTTCTTAGTCATTGAAGCGCTCTTCTCCCGGCAATGCGAGCCCGGCATGGGCACCATTCTCTGTCGAACTGCATGCTACGGCCGGCAAAGGACGATAATTGTCTTCCTTTGACTTATTATACGAACTGATCCTGAATGAAGTCCATGGCTCTTCTTTTAACTCTTCCGCAGTCTCCGTAACAACAGTACTATGATCTAAATCATTCTTCTTTGCGCCCGTTCCTGTTACCCTCTGATTGACATACCAATTTTTCAGCGAAAATGAGGAAGCCTTGCAGACAAAACTCGCTGTCATAAAGAAACGTCATCAGGATACACAGAGCCACAACATCCATCAGGCCGTGCTAAGACAGGGGATGAGTACAGTCTTCGAGCGCTTTGAGGCCCAGCAGCCTCAATGCGGCACCTGCAATAAAGGCCTGAGCTGCCAGCTATGTTCTGACGGTCCCTGCAGAATTAGCGCCAAAGCGCCCCTCGGGGTCTGCGGCGCAAACGGCGACGTCATCGTGGCCCGAAACCTCCTGCAGCTGGCCGCGATCGGAACCGCTGCCAATAACTATCAATGCCGAAATCTTGCGACGATCCTGAAGGCGATCGGAGAAGGCAAGTCGCCGGTCGAGATCAAGGACCCGGGCAAACTCCAGCGCATGTGTCAGGGGCTCGGCATGGACCACACCAAACCGGCCAAAGAGCTCGCAGTCCTCTTTGCGGACTTCATCCTGAGGGAGATCGGCAAACAAACGAACGAGCCCATGATCCTGATGGACCTCTTCGCGGTTGACAAGAGAAAGGAGGTCTGGAAGGAACAGGGTCTTTATGCCGGGGGTCCCGGTTACGAACTGCTTGGCGCACTGACGAAGTGCATGACCAATGTGAGTAATGACCCGGTTGATCTGATGAAGACCGCGCTCAGGCTCGGCCTGGCGAATGAATATGTGGGGCTCTGGGGCATTACAGTCATGCAGGATGTCATCCTGGGCACCCCGCAGCTCGTCACAGCAGAATCAAATGCAGGATGCCTCGATGCCGGAACGGTAAATATCATCTCCAACGGCCATCAGCCGGTCTTCGCCAGTCATATCATGGAGAAGGCAGCATCCCCCGAGTTTCAGGCTGCGGCACGTGAAGCCGGGGCGAAGGGGATCAAGCTCTATGGCTCGCTCTGCGAGGGGCAACAGCTGATGAACGTATCGGGGAGTGGAGCGACAAAGGAGATCTTTGGCGGCCAGCTCGGCAACTGGATACAGGAGGAACTGTTCATCGCCACCGGACTCGTGGATATCTTTCTCATGGACATGAACTGCTCGGTCCCGACCCTCAAGACCTATGCCGACAAGTACGGTACCATGCTGATATCAACGGACCCGGCGGTGAGGTTCCCTGATGTGGAGGCGGTTGACTTCGATCCTGCCCGCGCAGATCAACAGGCAGAGTCCATCCTCCAGTCGGCCATAGCACAGTTCCGGACCCGAAAGGCGGACAATAAAAGAGTCGTCAATGCGCCTGCCAAGTCCGGCACCGCGTGCATAGCCGGCTATACGACCGAGACGGTGCTCACCATGTTCGGCAACAGCATCTACACCTACATCGACGAGATGAAGAAGGGCAATATCAAGGGTGCTGTCGCAGTTGCTGGCTGTACCAATGTGCGGCATGACCAGGGAGGCAAATCCATCGAGCGACTCACCCTGGAGCTGATCAAACGAGATATCATGGTCATAGGCGCAGGCTGCGCCGCATCAACGCACCAGAATCTATGCATGTCTACAAAGGAGATGGCGAAAAAAGCAGGAAAGAAGTTGCGGTCGGTCTGCGAACGCTATGACGTCCCGCCGATCGTTTCCTACGGTTCCTGCACCGATGTCGGCAAGATCCTCGACACGGTGGCAGCACTCGCATGGACGATCGGCTGCGACACGAGCCAGCTTCCGGTGGCCGCTTCGGTTCCTGAATATATGGAGCAAAAGGCCATCGCCGACATCTTCACCTCGCTGGCCTACGGACTGTTGACACATGTGTCGCCTGCGCCAATGATCAGCGGCAGTCAGGTTGTGACCAGGTACCTGACAGAGGATATGATTAGTATCACCGGGGGGAGAATGCTGCTTCAGGATGACCCGGTCAAGGCAGCCGACGAGATCGAGGTGCACATTATGGCGAACCGGAAAATCATCAAGTTCGACGAATAGCAGCGCGTGTGATTTTTGTTCTCAGAGGGAACGGCGGCAATTCACGGCCGCCGTTCCCTTTTTTCTTCTTTCATGTAATAATTAGGAACCGGTGGCACTGTGAGAAAAGATCCATCAAGAGAACGTCTTATGACCAGTGGTAGACGATGACGCCGAAAGATACGATCCTGAACGCTCTTAGCGGCCGGAAGACGGACAGGGTGCCCGTGGCTCTCGTGGGTGGTGGCATGTGGACCACGCATCATTATGGAGTAACGTTCGAGGGCATCTCCCGAGACCCCGTGCAGATGTCCGGCATGCTTGTCGAGATGGCAGATAGGATCATGAGCGACATTGTTTATGTCGGTTCGGGCTTCCCCAATTTTCCCGTAGCAGCCCTGGGAGGCGCCATCAAGTTCAGGGAGATCGGCGCCCCGGATCTGGCGGCGCCGATCGTATCGACACCCGAGGAACTCGCCCGCCTCGATCCTTCGCTGATAAATTCCCACCCGGTCATTCAGACGCTGCGTACAGCGCTGGAGCTCACCCGTTCCCGTATCGGGCAGGAGTATCTGGTCACGCTCACGGCCTGGGGCCCATTTACCCTCGGCGCACGGATCATCGGTGAAGAGGCGATGATGAAGGCCCTGCACAAGAATCCCTTCTTTGTCGAAAGAATCTGCCGTTTTGCCGGAGATCTACTCCTGCGTTTCTACCGCCCGTCCCTCGAGGCCGGCATGCTCGAGGTCATCCTTATCGGCGAGCCTACAGCCTCGGGCGACCTGATATCGCGCAGCCAGTTTGAGGCTTTTGTGCTGCCACACCTTAAGGCCTTCACGGATGCCGTGAAGGCGTACGGCTGCCGAACCATCGTCCATATCTGCGGCAACACCTCTGACCGTTTCGATTTCTTCACTCAAACCGGTGCAGCCTGCATGAGCATCGACCACAAGGCCGACATCGCGCATGCGGCAGAAGTCCTCTGTGGTAAGATGTGCTTAGCCGGCAACGTAGATCCGGTTCGGATACTCCTTCAGGCGGATGCAGCCGAGGTAGAGGCGACATGCCGAAGGATCATTGACAGCGCAGGAACAGCCGGAGGGTTCATTCTCATGCCAGGGTGCGATATCCCCCCCGCCGTTCCACTTGAAAACCTTCGCGCCTTTGTAAGGGCCGCGCAGGAGTGGCAGAATTTATAAGAGCCCAGACCGCTAAGGGAGACTACGATGGAAAGAGAGATCATCGCCACATTTCGGGCAGTTACCTCCCATCCCGAATATCTTACCGTTGACAAACTCGATGCCGGTCTTGGCGGCTGGGGCGCCTTCAACATCGGCGTATGGGCCGCTGCGAATGTCATCGCCAAGGAGATAAAAAAGGGCAAGCATATGCGTCTCGAATCGACGGACGAGCCGCACACCGATGTAGATGAGATCGCCCGGAAGGCAGTGAAGACGCTGATGGCGTGCGGCGCAGATCCCGCCAATGCCGCGCTCTGCGCTGCTGTGCTTCTCTACTGGTCAGGGGTGAATGTCCAGTGCGGCATGCCCTGCCCGAACCGTAAGCTTGGTGCCGTCACACGGATGGCCGCAGGGATTCCCTCGGGCCGCGTCTCCTCGATTCCTACGGAAAAACAGAACAACAAGATATCCGGTTTCGCTGCTACGCTTGCCATCTACCAGGCCCTTGATCAGGAACATCTCGCACCCTATGACTCGCGCTTCCTCCCCCTCGGCGCGGGTGGCCCCATCGTCGGTCATTCCGCCATCGGTGAGGACCACCTCTTCCCAAAGCTCGGGCAGAAACTGGCCGCGATAGGCACCAAGGCGATGATGAAGGCTTATGTCTCAGCAGGAATGAGGCCGAACAAATGGCTCTCCGCCCTTTTCGGCACAACTGCAGCACTCGAGATCATCCATCCGGATGCTTACGTTGGGGAGGAGTTCGGCCATTTCATGGTGACCAGAACCCCCGAGACAACAGCAATAGCAGCCATGGAAGAGGCAGGGCTACCTGAAACGATCCATATCAGGGGCACCGGCGAGGAACTCAAGACAGCGCAAGTGGTCGGGGACCTTGCGATTATCCTCAAAGATTCCGGCACACCAACGGTCGTGGGCATGATCATGTTCAGCGAACTCTGTTCCATCATCCAGGAGGGCGCAGGGATCGGTGCAGGACGATCGGGAGGACCTCTCGTTATACCGCTGCATCACTGGGTCACGTCACCGACTCTGGCGCTCTACCTTCTGGGCAAAGGCTCATCGCAGAACGAGATTGTCGAGACAATCAACAAAACCATGGACATGCACTTTCAGCGCGACCAGGCCATAGCAGCCACCAACGTACTTGCCCGCAAGGCCGATACGGTCGAGCGAGGTCCCCTGACCGATGCGATCCTGAGGGCCACGGAACCGGGCTTTACCAATGCCGTCGCAAAGCGGGCTCTCTACGCATACCAGGAGATGAAAGGTGGGAAGAGCCTTCAGTCTGTGCTCCAGACGATCCAGAAAAAGCACATCGATGCCCTTGCGGACTCGGTCGCACAGGCAATGTCGAAGCGCCTCAATAGGGATATTGAGTACATCCGCTTCAAGGCAGTCAGACCGGGATCGGGCAGGAGGTGCCACTCTTTTGCACAGCGCCATTTCGCCTTTGACGCCTACGTCCATGTTGAGGTGAAGATCGACGGAAAGGTCTATGACCTTGAAAACGTCTTGGCCAAGGCCGCCCCGGAGGCTCTCATGCAGACCGATCAAGAGACGATCGATGCCATATCCGCAGTCTCTCCCGCCATCATCGACTTGCTCTGCTCAGGCGCATCATCATTGGACGTCGCGGTCTGTGCCTGTATGGCTGCCTCCATGGGTATGGATCCCAAGGCGGCAGCGGAGGAGGCCGCCGCTGCCGCAAATGTCCTGCTTGCGCTGCCTGCGCCCACTCTCCGCAAGGCGGCGCTGCTTGCGTCGGACATCATGAAGACGCTGGACTTTTAATGGACGGCGCGATGGAGAAAAGATCGCGAATCATCCTGGCCCAGGCGGACCATCTGTCTGGTGAGGTCTTGGGCTTTGCCATTGGGAAGCTTATGGAGAGCGGGGCACGCAATGTCCAGATACTTCCGAGCATCACGAAAAAGAACCGCCCAGGCAGTGTCCTGATCATCGATACCGACGAGGAGCACGAAAGGCCCATCGCCAGGTTTCTCGTTCATGAGATGAAGATAACAGGGTATCACCGCGTCGATGCGACACACGTCTTTCACCGGGTGAGGTTTCTCACAAAGAGCCTTCGTCTCGCCAGGAATAGCGCCACAGTTGACCTTTCCTTCACGGTCAAAGCATTCGGTGAGCCGCCTGGTTCGGTCTCACTCGACATTGAGCATGACACCCTCGTTGATATGCAACGAACGGTAGAGGATCGCCTCGGCGTCCAGCTGCCGCTGAGCGAACTGCGCGCGATCGTTGAAGCGCGCTTGCGGGATACAGATACGAATATTGCAGATTTGGGACGCCATGACTGAAGACGCAACGGTATTCATAAGCTGCGGTATCTTTCGGGCGGAACTTGAGCACTTGGCAGGGGCCGGCCTTTTCGGTCACAACGTTATCTTCCTCGATGCGGCCCTTCACGTGAATTTCGACAAGCTGCAGGACCGCCTTACAAAAACCCTTGAACAGGCAAGAACTTCCGGCACGGAACTCAAGATCATCTACGGCCACTGTCATCCCGACATGATTGAAATGCTCGACCGCTATGGGGCAAAGAAGCTGGGGGCGGGAAATTGTATCGAGGCGATCGCCGGCAAAGAACAGATCGCAAAGCTTGACGCGGAGGCGAAGTCCTTTTTTCTGACTGCGGGCTGGGTGAATAACTACGAAAATATCTTCGCAGCAGGGGAAGAAGACTTCGGCATGGACTTCTCGTCCATGTTTTCCGGCTACCAGAGGATCATCGTCTTCGAGACCGGCGTCATCCCGATCGATGAGGAGAAGGTACGGGAATTCAGCCTGTTTACCGGTCTTCCCGTTGAACGGATCAGCATTACCCTGGACCATTTTCTGGAACTTATCCGGAAGATATGATCAGCCGTTTTTCCCGGCCCGATTAAGCCCACACGTTAACAACAGCTATCAAATAAGCCGCTTCCGGATGACCTCCGCGATCTTCTGGTTATCCGGAAACTGCCCGGACTGCATCTTGGAATATATGGTCTCCGTACCCATCTTCACTTCGAAAGCGCCCGTCGTATGGGAGTGGATCAACGTGGCTTGGACTCCTGCGATTGTTTCTACTGTCTTTGCGAGGCTCGCTGCCATGGGCCGGTAGTTGCAGGTACCGCAGTATTCAATGGAAACCTTTCTGTCTTCAACTGCCATATCTTTCTCCTCTCTATGTCGGCAAAATGCTGCAGCTTTCCCTTCATACAGTGCATAACACACCTACTGCTAATTTTAATTATACCTTGACAGATGCACCTGACGCTCTTATAGTAAAGATCACCAGGTGCCGCGAGGCATAAAAGGGAATCCTGTTTAAATCAGGAGCGGTCCCGCCGCTGTAATCCCGACCCTGAGAGATCAGGGTAGACGTCGTTGCCGGTAGCATGCCACTGTTCCATATTGAATGGGAAGGCTGGGAACGATCGGGAAAGCCAGAAGACCTGCCTGTAAGCGATCGTAATCAGTACCCGGTGAAAAGTGATCAGAAAAATACTGACGCTGACTGCTGAAGCTGGTCACTGAATGCCCTTTCCGTGGAGGAAGGTGAGGATGAAGTGAAACAGGGTGCAATCCTCGGAACCGTCGGTTCCGGGGATTTTTTATTTTCAGGGGAGAAGCAGTGAAGACATCGAAGAACATCCTTTGGTTCCGGTGCCTGCCGGTTTTGGTCGCGGTATTGATCGCGCGGATTCTGCCTGGCGTTGCTTGTGCTGCATCACCGGAAAGGATCGTCTCGCTTGCGCCGAATATTACCGAGATCCTGTTCGCCATCGGCGTCCAGGACAGGGTCGTCGGGGTCTCAAGCTTCTGCGACTATCCTGAGGCCGCCACACAAAAACCGCGGGTCGGCGGGATGTCGAATCCTTCTCTCGAAGCTGTCGTTGCACTCCGCCCTGACCTGGCGATCTTCTCCATTGATGGCAATCCGAAGGCATTTGAGGAGCGCCTGCGCAGCCTGAAGATACCAACGTTCACCTTACGGGCAAAGCGTATTAAGGAACTGCCTGAGGGCATTCGACAGGTCGGCGCTGTTGTCGGCGCATTCTCCCAGGCGGAGAAACTCAGCATGGAGCTTGAGCAGAAAATTGCGGCGCTCGAGCAGAGGCAGCGCGCTACGGCAAGGCAACTTCAGGGGGCAAAGTCAAAGGTTCTCTTCATAATATGGCCTGATCCGCTCATCGTTGCAGGGCCGGGCAGCATCGCGGACGACGCCTTGCAGATGCTCGGAGTGGAAAATATCGCCGGCACGACTCGATCACCCTACCCGAAATATTCGATCGAGGAGATCCTGCGGCGGGCGCCTGACGTGATCTTTATCGGAAAAGGCAACGGCATGGACAGGGTTTCGGAGGGACTGATCAGGCGCCTCGGGAGCGTGCCCGCCGTCCGCATGCGCCGGGTCTTTTATGTGAGCGATCACCTCTATCGCCTCGGTCCTCGTACTATTCAGGGTGTAGAAGAACTCGCAGGGTACCTTGCCCAATGAAAAACATGCCGCTCAGAATTGCAGTCATAGCCAGCATACCAGCATTGGTATTCGTGGTATCCCTTGTGGCGGGCCCGCATATGATCAGCCCGTTCACGAACGATCTGGTTTCTCGCGAGATACTTTTTTCTATCCGTGCTCCGCGGAGCATTGTAGCACTGCTTATGGGGATGGCCCTCGGAGCGTCGGGAGCCGTGCTCCAAGGTATCCTGAAAAACCCGCTCGCAGACCCGTATATACTCGGCATATCGAGTGGGGCATCTCTTGCCGCCGCCCTGGGGATCATGGCGGGGGCTGCATTTCTCGGAACATTTACTATCCCTCTGCTCGCCTTTATCGGCGCTCTCATCACGGGGGGGATTGTCGGCATCATGGGATGGAAACGGGGAGGGTTGTGGCCGGAAAGACTCCTGCTTGCGGGGGTTGGTCTCAGCTTTCTCTTCTCCGCGCTGCTGATGCTCTTCATGAGCATTTCAAGCGACGAAGGCCTCCGGAAGGCCATGCTCTGGATTTTCGGGGATCTTTCCATGTCTGAGTGGGCAAAAATCCCCTATGGAGCGATCTTTGTCGGCATCGGGGTAACCATCTCTCTTTTCAGGGCAAAAGCGCTGAATGCGCTCATCTTGGGGGATGAGTTCGCGCACAGTCTCGGATTCTCCCCCCACAGGGAACGGTTCCTCCTTTTTGTTTCTGTCGGGCTCCTCACCGCTGCATCTGTCTCTCTCGGCGGAATGATCGGCTTCATCGGACTCCTCGTCCCTCATATTATCCGCTTTTTCATTGGATCGGACAGCAGACTACTCATCCCGTGCTCTGCCTTGATTGGCGGTGCTTTGCTCTGTGTTGCTGACATCATAAGTAAAGCCGTCCTGCCGCCCATGGAACTGCCGGCAGGGATCGTGACCGCAATCATCGGGTCGCCCTATTTCCTCTATCTGCTCAGGAGAAAAAATGTCCTCAGTATCTGAACCAAAGATCCTCGAACTGCGCAGGGTATCCTTCTCCTATAGCAAGCAGCGTTCACTTATCAGGGAACTGTCCCTTTCGGTCGGTGAAGGCGAGTTTATCGGCCTGCTGGGAGCCAACGGTTCGGGAAAATCAACGATACTGAAGCTCGGGAGCGGGATACTTAAGTCTTCCAGCGGAGATATCCTGCTCTGGTCTAAACCACTGCCGGACTACCATAACAGGGACCGGGCAAAGCTGATAAGCTATCTTCCCCAGACGCTCGACATTGCCGTGCCATTCACGATCCGCGAGCTTGTAGGCATGGGCTTGTATCCCTACGATATTCCTCCTGCGATGAGCGTGGACAGCGCACTCGAAGTGGTAGGGCTTCAGGACAAGTCAACAGCATACCTTACCGACCTCAGCGGGGGCGAAAAAAGAAGGACATTCATCGCCATGACCCTGGTGCAGGGTGCGGGGCTTCTCATGCTGGACGAACCGCTCGCCAACCTCGACATCAAGTACCAGATCGAACTCGTTCGACTGCTGAAGACATTGCGTGACGAAAAGAACATTTCGATAGTTATGGCGCTCCATGATATCAACATGGCGCTCCAGTTCACAAAGGTCATCCTGGTAAAGGACGGCGCGATGCTTGGGATAGGTACTCCGGAAGATGTCCTGACAGATACTTTGATAAGAGATGCCTTTGATGTCCAGGTGAACATTATGCGGCAAACTGACGGCAGTTCCTACATCCACTACGGAGACAATTTCTGAGATGACTACAACGCTTTACCTCATTCGGCATGGAGAGACGGACGGTGGTGACACCAAACGCTATCATGGCAGTATTGACATCCCTCTTTCGGAAAGGGGGCGGCGGCAGATAGCCGAAAAAGGCGTTGTGCTGATGCAGCATCTCGCCCAGGGGGGCAAAGCCAGATACCTGAGTTACCTCCGCGACGTGCACGGTATCCCAGGAAGCCCCGAAGAATCGAAGACGGATGCCCCGGGGCTTTCTGCCGTGTATTGCTCCAACCTTGGCCGGGCGATACAGAGTGCGGAGATTCTTGCCGAACCGCACAACCTGTCACCTGTCTGTAAAGAAGATCTTCGGGAGCGAAGTTTCGGCCTGTGGGAAGGGATGACCTTTTGTGAGATAAGGGAGAAATATCCGGATGAATTTTCCGCGTGGGCAGGCAATCCCCTTGCATCTTCGCCCTCGGGAGGAGAAACCACCATAGAAGTGAGAGACAGGGTGATAAGAGCGGTCGATTCGATCCTCCTTGACCATGCCGGCCAGCATGTGGCCGTAATCGCGCATGGAGGAGTCAATAGGATCATTCTGTGCCATATCCTGGGGATGCCGCTCGAAAATATCTTCAGGATCGAACAGGACTATGCAGCATTGAACATTGTTGAGTTTTGGGAAAAATATCCCGTCATGAAACTGTTGAACGGATAGGTTTATATACGCGCTGCTTTCAGCAGCGCAAGGAAGCACGCAAGGGGAAGTGAGGTGTGAACCCTCCACTGCCCCGCAACTGTAAAGGGAACGAAAGCAGGAAAATGCCACTGTCCGCCTTAGGCAGATGGGAAGGCCGGCGAGTAGGATGCCCTGAGTCAGGATACCCTGCGTGTTCCTCACCAAAGAACCCTTCGAGGGAAGAGGAGGTAGCCCATGAGATATGAAGCAGGATAAGACGGCATCAAGAATAGAGATCTTTCTTACGGAAATTAATTTATAAAAAATATAAGGAGAATAATACATGAGGAAATATCTCATCTGCATCGTGATGCTGGCAGCTGCACTGCCAGCATGGGCAGAGGACACGACCCTGTCACTTGATGAGGTGGTCGTTACCGCAACGCGGGCGGAAGAAGAGATTGATAAGATCTCCTCGAACGTCACGGTAATTACCCAGGAAGACATCAAGAAATCAACCGCCACGACTGTTCAGGACCTGCTACGAAATGAGGCGGGTATCATTATCCGGGATTTATACGGTACAGGGACAAAATCCACGGTCGACATGAGAGGCTTTGCCCGAGGACTGAACACTGCCATCCTCATGGACGGCAGGAAATTGAACGAGATCGATCTGAGCGGTGTGGACTGGAATACCATCCCCCTTGAAAACATCGAGAGGATCGAGATCGTCCGGGGAAGCGAAAGCGTGTTATACGGTGATAATGCAATGGCCGGTGCCATCAACATCATCACCAAGAAGGGGTATGTCATGAAGCCCGAACCCATGCTTGATGGGAGGGTGGAAAGCTATAGCGGGCATATGGAACTGGGAACTCTTACTGGAGGCACCGAAAAGATCGGCTATTTCTTTTTTCTTAAGCACCGCCAGACCAGTGGTTACAGGGAAAACAGTGATTTTACCTCCGGAGATATGAGCACGCGGCTCAACTTCAAGGTCACCGACTACCTGACATTCGATTTCGCCGCCGGATATCATACTGATGATCAGGGCCTTCCCGGCGGCCTTACGGAAAGCGAAGTGAACGAGGACCGCAGGCAGTCGACTAAACCTGACGATCACGTTGACTTTAACCAGCGGTATATCGACACGAAGGCGAATTTCGCGCTCGGCACGTGGGGCGACCTCGAATTAGGATACAGCTACAATGACAAGAAATTCGACTCTGACCTCTTTTTCTTCGGCACCCCCTTCAATACGATGAGAGATACGGCGACGTCGGGCATAAAGGCAAAGCTCACCGTCGATACGAAACCCTTCAATTACCGGAATCTCCTCGTCGCGGGTGTTGATTATTATGATTCCGATGTCGACAACAGGACCTCGGGTTTTGGTACAACCACGTATTCAGAAATCTCGAAAAACGATACTGGCCTGTATATCCAGGATGAATTCTTCATTACAGACAGGATTTCTCTCAGCATTGGCTATCGGTATTCCGACACCAGGTTTGATGATACCGTCTCCGGCTTCACGACGGTCTCTGATGAGCAGAAGTTCACGGAAGATGCTTTCCGGGCCGGCGCAACGTTCAACTACGCCAATGGCTCCAAGATCTTTGTCAATTATGCAAAAGGATACCGTCTCCCGACGACTGACGAACTCTTTGATTTCACCGGTGCCATTACCAACCTGCAGCCGGAGAAGTCTGATACCTATGAGGCCGGCATTGTCCATGCCTTCGGCAATCGGTTACAGGCACGTCTCACGCTCTATACCATGGATGTGCGCAATGAGCTCTTTTTTGATCCTGCTGGCGGTGGCGGTTTCGGCGCAAACAAAAATCTTGATAAGACAAGGCATTATGGCGTGGAAACGGGTTTTACCGCCGTTGTTACTGAGTCGCTTTCCTTCTTCGGCAACTTTACCTATACGGACGTGAAGTTCGAGTCCGGTCCGTATGACGGCAACCACATTCAGCTGGTGCCTCAATACAGCGCAAGCTTCGGTGGTGATTTCCGGTTTCTGAAGTCTTTTCTTCTTGCCGCCAATGTCAACTGGATAGGAAAGAAGTATCTTGACAATGACGTTCAGAACGATTTTGATAAAATGGAGTCATATACTGTGGTCAATGCCAGGCTGTCGTATACGTATAAGGGGCTGACCGCATACATCGGCGCGAACAACATATTCAGTGAAAAGTACTCCGAATACGGGATTGTCGGCTCTGGTGGCGTCAAGAACTTTTATCCCGCACCGGAAAGTAATTTCTATGGAGGGCTTCGCGTAGTACTGTAAACATGTTCGGCATCAGAAACAACATAGCCGCATCCGTGATGCTCCATACGCTGATGTTCGCTGCTGCTTTCATCGCCGCAAGCAGCAGCGAACTAAAGAACACGCGCATGGTTGCCGTGTCGCTCGTCGAAGAATGGGAGACGATAACAACGGGGCAAGCAAAACAGACTTCGTCTCAGCAACTTCTCCCGAAGACTCCTGGCAGGGAAATCGCATCAGCGAATCATGCCGCGCGAGAAGCCCCGCCCGTTGTGCCGCAGACAAGAGACCAGAGCTTGACTGCTTCTGAATCTGAGGTCAGGCAATCACTCCCTCCTGAAAACAACGATTCTGTGGAAGGGAGCAGTTCTGTGCAGATGACGAGTAATCCGGCGGCAGGACACACGGTTTCGCCTGCGGGATCCGGAACCGAATTCATCTCCCAGGGTAATTCCACCGTGAGCACATACAGCACTCCTGTCGCCTCTGGTGGAGGGCAGCAGCCCAGTTCTGCAGGAAGTGCATCATTGCGCCAGAAAATACGCGCTGCTCTCCAGGCAAATCTCATTTACCCCTACATCGCAAGAAAAAGACAGATGGAGGGGTCTGTGATGGTAAGCTTCCGGATCGACCAGAGCGGCAATCCTGAGTCGATCCGGATACTGAAAGGTTCCGGGTATTCCATTCTCGATTCTGCGGCGCGAGATACTGTTGTCAAAGCGTCGCCCTTCCCAGCGGCAAACAACCGCATAGAAGTTCCCATCACGTTCACGCTCAAAGATCACTGATTGGATCCGGACATAAAGAAGGCCCCCGGAAATATCCGGGAGCCTCTTCCGACCTAATCTGACGGACGCTCAGGGTTTCTGAATAAAGATTTCCCAGCTGTCAGCCAGTTTCACAACCTCAATCGGCATCCCTTTGTCCTGTGCGAACCTCGGGAGAGAGTCCTCAGCTGATGCTGGTGCATCGCAGAGGACCTTCAGGATTCCGCCGCTCGGGAGTTTCTCCAGTGCCTTCTTCGTGAGAACAAGCGGATAGGGACATACCCGCCCCAATACATCAAGTGTCTGTGCCGGTGTCTGTGATTTTAAATCTGCCATAAATTCCTCCTTTTAGATTAACACACAAGGATGTGACTTGCGGTCTCCATTTCCTTCTGGATTTCACTGTATGCTACGATATTTGCTTTTGTCTCACCACCGATGTCCTCGGCATCCATCAGGATATTGTCTTCTGTCAGCCCGAACTTATCAAGGTCTTCCTTGCATATGAGGACCCTCATATCGAGAAGAAGCGAGTTTTTTGCATGGCCTTCGATCGTGGTGATACCGTAATGCTTCATGCCCTGCTGCCCTTTCATGCAGTTAAGGACACCATCCCCAACATAAGAAACAGACGCTTCGACGAGATCGCCATCTTTGAGGTATATTTCAACTGTCTGGCTTGCAATCGCATGGGTGAGGGCAAGTCTCGATGCTTCAGTCTTATAGGGAAGTGATCGGACAATGAATGCAAGTTTTGTGGTCGCCATATTAGTCTCCTCCTATGTGAAGGACTCTGTCTGCATCAAAGGTGCTTGCAAGATACCAGTCCATGCTTTTTCGGATGAAACCATCAGGGCAGTCTTCCTTGTGATATCCCCGTGCCTCCGCGCATGCTTCGCAGGCGCAGATCTGAAAATTACCGGTCGCAATGAGGTCCTGTATCGTCTTTGCGAGGAATGAATAGTCCTTGAAGGCCTTCTGCCCCTTTTTTGCAAGCATGGTAGCATTGCCGGACATCCAAAAATCTACTTTGTGTCCCTTTTTCACGGCAGCCTCAGCTAGCTTCACCGCAAAGTCAAGGGAAAGTGAGCCTACAAGCGATGAGAATGTGCCGATTGTCAATTTGCCCATTTCCTCCTCCTTTTTATAACCAGATTACTTTTTCGTAGTCGTTGAAGATAACATCAACAAGGTCGCCATAGGTAACTGCCTTGACACGGCTGTCAAGACCGGCAGAAGTAATTCCCCTGGTCTCGAAGTCCTCGGTCAGCGCATAGAAATTTGCTTTTTTGTCCAGAAGGGATGATGCCTTCCCCCCCTCCTTTGTTGCTGCATGATAGACGCCGTTGCCGACAAAGACGATGCCGAGCGAATCTGCACTGAGCCTGTCTATCATATCAATACCGTTTCTGTAATCACTCATGAGCACAGCTAATTTCATTGACACACCTCCTTATGTAAGGGATTTTGAGGAAAGCAGTTCTTTATACCAGTTGGTAAGTTCACCCGTCAAATAAAAATATCTAATCCGTGCCTTTGTTACCACCTATGAACTTGCAGCCCTGCTGTCTAGGAACAGGGGCAACCTGACAGGCTGCCCCGCCTGGACTCTTTTTACATTTCGGTGAGCGTTACAGCGCCTGACGGACAAACGCTCGTGCAGGTTTCGCAGCCTTCACAATCGCCGGCTCTTGTTGGCGAGGCTTTGCCATCGACCATGTCGAAGACCGTTACCGGACAGTTGTTTACACATTCTTCACATCCCGTGCATACATCCGCGTTGACAGCTACAAGATACATAATGTTTCCTCCTTTATTTCATTAACCAAACATGGTTTTTCTGACGTTAGAAAACTGACATCACAACATTCTCGATGCCTGTTAATGCTCAACTGCAGCATCTTCTTCCCTTACCGCAATCGCAACCTTATACAGGACTGTCAGCACAAGGAAACCCATAGCCCACACCCCTAACGTTATGAGTGTCTCGAGAAACGTCGGCCAGTACTCGGTAATCCCCTCGAACATATTGGGGACAAAGCCCCCGATGATCAGCCCGAAGCCCTTGTCTATCCAGAGAGAAATGAACAAGATCGCGCAGGCAAAGGCCAGGATGTTCTCGTTTTTGCGGAGATGGGGAAACACGAGGATTGCGAGCGAAACTACGGCAAGGATACTTGATAGCCACATGAACGGGACGAGCTTTGTGTGCCCATCTATGCCTGTGTACAGATACAGAAAGGGATGCATGTGGCTGGGGATATTGCTGTAAAAGGCGGTAAAAAATTCCAGCCCAAGGAGGAACACGTTCGCAAACATCGCGTATGTCACGATTTTTCCAACGGCCTGGATTGCTTCTGCTCCCGGATCGAACTTTGAGAATTTCCGAACCAGAAGAGCAAGAAGAATCAGGAGTGCAGGACCACCCGAGAATGCCGAGGCAAGAAAACGGGCCGCCATTACTGCCGTAAGCCAGAAGTGCCTGCCCGGAATACCGGCATACAGGAATGCCGTAACCGTATGGATGCTGACAGCCCAAGGGACGGAAAGGTAAATCAGTGGTTTGACCCAATCAGGCGGCTTGACCCCCTTACGGTCAGCGCCGAGTGTAGTCCAGCCAATGACTATGTTCAGCAAAAGGTAGCCGTTCAGGACAACCACGTCCCAGAATACGATCGACCCCGGTGTCGGATGGAGAAGGATATTGGCAACTCTCATCGGCTGGCCCATATCAGCCATGATGAACAAGACACACATGATAACGGCTGAAACAGCAAGAAACTCCCCGAGGATCACGATTTTGCTGAACTTTTTATAATCATGCAGATAGTAGGGGATAACGAGCATCACCGCAGACGCGGCAACACCAACCAGGAAAGTGAACTGGCCGATATACAGCCCCCAGGAAACATCCCTGCTCAGTCCCGTTATGCCGAGACCCTCATTTAATTGTTTCATATAAGCAAGACAGCCGACACCAATCACGGCAAGCAGGAAAAATATCCATGCCCAGTATCTGTTGCTTCCGCTGAGAGCCTTTTCAAGCATGCTCGCCACCTCCAATCACATAGTAGATACTCGGTTGCGTCCCGAGTTCTGGCTTCCTCCGGATCGTATACTTTTCAGCAATAAGTTTGCGCACTTCGGAATTGGGGTCCTCAAGATCACCGAAGACAATCGCTCCATTGGACTTCTCTACACATGCCGGCTGCTTACCGACAGCAAGCCGTTCATAGCATGCGGTACACTTTTCGACAACCCCGATCATGCGGGTCGGGAACTCCTTGTTCTCCACCTTGATGTTCGGCCGGGGATCCGTATAATTGAAACTCCGCGCACCGAACGGGCATGCAGCCATGCAGAACCTGCAACCGATACATCGGTGCATGTCCTGCATCACGATGCCGTCACTCTCGCGTTTGAAGGTCGCCTTGGTGGGACAGACCCGAACGCAGGCCGGATTTTGACAGTGGTTGCAGAAGAGAAGGAAGTTTTTCTCCTGTAGCTCCCTGTTCATGATCTTGTCTTCCGCCGTGTTGGGGAAGGTATGCTCATAGGTGTCTTTCCATATCCACTTGACCTCATGCCGCGGATTCGGATTGTTCGGGACGTTGTGGATGTCATGGCAGGTGTCGATACACCTCTGGTAGTCCTCTTCGGTCGTGAGCTTGCTGACATCGACCACAAAGCCCCACCGCTTCGCCTTGAGGGACCTCGGATCAGGATGTATCTGCGCTGCCTCAAGACTGCTATTGCTGATGTTGTTAATGACAGAAGCGGCGCCAACACCCAGGATGGTCGATGCACTGGCTAATTTAAGGAATTGTCTTCTGTTCATGCTCATGCCTCATTCTCCTTCGGTGCGATATGACAGCCCCAGCAGTATGGTTTCACCGCCATATAGTTATGACACTTGTCGCAGAACTTCTTTTTGTTTGAATGGCACTTCATGCAGGTATTCTGGAGGCTGATCTGATACTCGTTGCCGTCGGAGCCGACATAGATTCGGTTCCCGTTACGGACCACCTGGTCGCGCCAATTGTTCAAGAGCTGCATATGCTCTGCGCGCATGAATACCTTCGTTTCCACGCAGTGTTTTTTGGGCATAGCGTTTATTTCAGGTGTATCGATGCTCGGCTCTATCTTTGCATTTGCCTTGCCAAGGTTCAGCAGGAAAGGCAGCGTCGCCAGGATAAAGAAAACCACCAGCCCCGCTATAATCTTTCCGGAATTGTACATTATTCGTTACCTCCCTTCCCCGGGAGCGGTTCGCCTCTGAGGTCTGTCTCCCTCTCTTTCTCTCCCGTCATGATCAGGGCATTTGCCACAAGCTCATGCACACCGGTGACCCGCACCCCAGGGACCCAGTAGTCCATGGATGCAGAGAGCGTTGCCCGGTCAATGGCACAAATGTTGGCCAGCATGTTTACGCCATGCTTGTCCCTTACATGCTTAACGGCATTTGCTCTCGGGTATCCGCCGCGCATCCGGATATCCATATTTTCGCTCGCGTTCAGACCGGTTCCGCTGCCGCAGCAGAAG
>DKBO01000096.1 GCA_002448975.1 Nitrospiraceae bacterium UBA6898 | reverse complement strand
CGTAGGTCTCGCCGGGGATGCCGAACAGGAAGGGCGTGCTGACCCTGATGCCCACCTCCTTTGCGGCACGGACCGCCTCGTGTATCTGATCGAGGGTCGTGCCCTTGCGTATGGTGTTGAGGTTCTTCTGTACTCCGCTCTCCGCGCCAAAGAGGATGGCCCAGCATCCTGCATCCTTGAATGCCTGAAGCAGGGGCTGGTCCACCTGGTTCACGCAGGCAGAAGCAAACCACGTGAAGTCGAGCCTCCGTCTCTTGATCTCACAAGCGATCTGCATGGCCCGGTCATAATCAGCAGCAAGGGTATCATCGATGAACTTTATCTCCCGGTAGCCCAAGGCAAGGCAGTGTTCGATCTCCTGCAGCACATTTTCAACGCTGCGGAAGCGGATCCCCTTTTCCCGGTGTTTGTCGATCTGGAAGCAGTAGATGCAGCGCCTGTTGCATCCCCGCGAGGTCATCAGCACCGCAACGGGCTTCCGTTTATACGTCGCAGGAGGCGGGATATACTTCATTGCGTCGCCAAGAAGGTCCCGAGCAGGGAAAGGAAGTTCGTCAAGGTCTTCCATGAGCGGCCTCGGAGGATTCTTTACCACCGTTTCTCCTGATCGGAATATGGTCCCGGCCACCCCCTCCAGTCCTTTGCCTGCCGCGAGCCTGTCCAAAATCTCAACACAGGTATATTCTCCCTCTCCGGTAACGACGGCATCAAACAAGGTGCCCGCATCCTCAAGACATCTTTCCTGAACTGCGATCGGATACGGCCCGCCGGTGCAGATGAAGACATTATGCAGCATTGCCCTCAGATCTGCTGCTGTCTTTTTCGCCCTGTTCCAGCCGAAGGTGGTCGAATAGATGCCGATGAACTGGGGATCGAATGCCCGAACGTCCCGCAGGAGCTGCTCGTGGGTCATGAATGCTCCGTTCACAAAAATGACCTCATGACCGGCCCGCCTCAGCACGGCCGCCACATACAGCGTGCCGAGAGGCTGCCAGTAATTGATCTGAGAGGCTGCGGTCTTTGAGGAGAAGATATCTTCAGGCACCCATGAGGGTATTACCAGCGCACATCTCATCGTTCACAACCTGCGAGAAAGGTATCTTTCCTGAACTGGCCGTCAGGGTCCATTTCCCTTCCCATAACTGCTTCCGCCGCCCTGATGCCTGACTCAATAGCATGGTCCATATTGTAATACCGGAACATGCCGGATCTGCCCGCGATAATAAGATTTCTGAACCTCCCGAGATAAGCGTAGAGCTCCTTGCAGAGTTCGTGGTACCCGATCTCGAAGAGCGGGTATGCCTTGGGAACACGCACAACCGCACTGTCGCATACCTCGGCCCTGCGGATAAAACCGAGTTTTTCGAGATGATCCACCGTAGTCGTGATCAGATTCTCGTCTGTCTCATTCCAGGTGCGGTCTCCTTTGAAACTGAAGTACTCGATCACCAGCAGGGTCTTGCCTTCAGGGGCCATCTTCTCCGACCAGTTCGTCGGTTCATGAATTCGGCCAAAGGGAATAAAACTTTCCGGAATGTATATCCAGGTCTGATCGGTCACCCGTTCTTTGTCCACCATCACAGCTACAACAACAAGATCCCTGAACTTCAGCCGGGATGCCGCGTCAAGGATACGCTGCGGCGGCGCAGGCTCAAGCATCCTGATGATACGGGTCAGGGGGAGACTCGATATGAATTGCTTTCCGGTGATTACGTCTGTCTGCCCCCGGCTGCTGACAACGATCTTCTCTACCGCATTACCTGCGTGGTGGATCGCCTCGACCGATGTCTCGAGCAGAACCATATTGGAAAGTTCGATCTCCTCCTTGAGCCGGTCAGAGATCCTGCCGATACCCAGGGAGGGGTAGAGAAACTCATCGACGAGCGTTGGGATCTTCCTGCCGCTCACACGGGAAAAGGCATTCCTGATGGCCTTTGCCAGGGAAAGGCCGTTGATGCGGCGGTCAACCCATTCGGCGCTGATGGTATTGCACGGGATGCCCCAAACCTTTTCGCTGTATACCTTGAAATAGATATCGAACATGGTGCGGCCGAAATTCTCAACAACCCAGTCCTCAAGCGACTCGCTTCTTCCCTGTTGCATCAGTCTGCGGATTCTCTCGACAGCATAATCGGCGAGGATCCTGAAGCTGGTAGGTATCCCGAGGCCAAACAGGGCGTTCGTCGGTCTGAGAGGATAGTCAAAAAATTTGCCGCGCATGAATATCTTGCTGGACCTCGGAACCGTGATCAGTTCATCCGTCATGAGATCCTGCACGAATTGATTGAGTTTTCGGTCCGTGGTAAAGAACCGGTGACCGCCGAGATCGAACCGGTATCCGTTGTGGCGGATAGTTTTTGAAAGCCCGCCTACTGTCGCATCCTGTTCAATGACCTTTACAGCGTATCCTGCCCGCGAAAGCGCGCAGGCAGCCGAAAGACCCGTCAGCCCGCCTCCCAGAACAACCCCACAGGCAGTATCGGAAAACATATCTTTCATGAAATTACCTGTGGCAGCCGCATGAGGCACCGGTTATGCTGACCCGGTAAACTCCGGCTTCATGATGTATCGCGGTTTTGAACCCTGACATGGAGGCAAAGGCCCTGATCTGCTGGGCATCTTTCTTCGTATGCGTGAGAACGTCAATGGACGTGTCCTCGCTGTTACATGAAGGAAAGAATTCTTTCAGACGTTTCATGGCCTCCGTCAAGCCCTGTATTCTGGCGTCGATCTTCATGGACATATTTTACCGGCAGGAGAGGAATTTATTCCAGCCGGGCTAGGGTACCGAGGACTGAAAAACGCATGCCCCGGAAGAAGCGCACATGGCTCCTCCCGGGGCATGCATAACGCGCTACTGCCGATACTATTCGTCCATATCCTGCATCGGCTTGATGAACTTGAAATATACCATGGTCCAGTTGCCGAGGATGATGGAGATGGACGCCACGATGCTGCCGATCGAAAGGGTCGTTGCCCCGGTAAGGGCCTGACCGACATTGCATCCTCCCGCGGTCGCTGCACCGAAGCCCATCATCAGACTGCCGCCGAGCACGGTAAGCAGTTCCTTGGCGTCACGGGGGGTTTTCCAGATGAACTCCTTCAGTATCTTGGCGCTGATGGCTGCTCCAAAAGGAACGCCAATGATATAGAATGCTGCCCAGGTGACCTGAAAAGGACCCAGCGAGAACATGGGGAAGAACTTTGACCGTGCGTCCCCTGTCAGGAGGGTAAAGAATACCTCGCTGGTAGGTGTCGTGAAATTCAGCCCGCGCGCAAATCCCGGGGAACCCCAGTACTCTGACGCCCAAAAGGTTAGGATGCCTGCGAGACCGACAAGCACCGAGGTCACTGACCAGTAGAATCCTTTCGATTTTCTGATCGAAAAGGGCTTGCTCTTGAGGGTAAAGGCACAAAGTACCACACTGAGCACGGCAATGACGATCCACTTTATCATGAGGCTGTCACCGATCAGCCCGGGCAGTGTCATGCTGGGAGGGCCGACCTGTATGCTTCTCATTGCATCGTAAACAGGTTTGAGCACACCGTTCGTGGTCATGCCGATGCCGAGGAAGAAACCCAGCACGGCAACCCAGGAAGCCATCTGGCCCTCGCCCATCCGGTAGATGATGCCGCTGCCACAACCGCCGGCAAGCACGATGCCAAGACCGAAGATGTAGCCCCCGATGATATTTGCCAACGGATAGAATGACTGGGCCTTCAGATGGATGATCTCCACGTCATTCAGCAGGTTGGATCCGATGATCATGACAACGAGTGCGATCAAATAGGCATGGAACATCGTGAAGTCCTTGATGAAGATGGTGTCCCTGAAGGCACTGTTCATACAGAACCTGCCCTTTTGCAGGATAAAACCGAACAGCGCGCCGACCAACAGACCGGAAATGATGAAACCGAACGTTACCTGAGGTACAACTTCCGCTACACCTTCCATGTTATCCCCCCGTTTTTTTTGTTTGTTAAAAGTATCACAGCAGGGGTGTTTTGTCAACGACGGAAAGCTATCAAATTTTCTTATAAATCTATGAGTTATACTTGTTCATCGCCCTGTCGGGACCCTCGGCAATTATGCAGGCGATCGCCTTGGAAGCCTGAGTAAGCGCTTCACGGATAAACGGTATCTCGTCTCTTCTGAACTTCGAGAGCACGAAGGCCTCGGTGGGGATCAGGGGATCACGTCCTATACCTATCTTCACCCTGATGAAGTCGCGGCTGCCCAGGGTCTGAATGATGGAATCAATGCCCTTATGTCCGCCGGACGAGCCTTTTTTCCGTATCTTGAGCTTCCCCGCAGGAAGATCGAGGTCGTCATGCACCACGATGATCCTCTCAGGAGAGACCGCATACCTGTCTGCGACCTTCTTTACCGCACTACCGCTTCTGTTCATAAATGTCAACGGCTCCAGGAAGATGATCCTCTCATTCTCCATGGAGCCGTCGCCAGCCCTGTAGTCTGCCCGCTCTTTGAACGTCAGGCCGAGATCCCCGGCAAGAGCGTCGAGGACCATGAATCCTATGTTATGGCGTGTCCTTGCGTACCTGCTGCCCGGATTGCCCAAGCCGACAAGAAGCCACAAAAACTATTTCCCCTTCTTCTCTTTTTCCGCTGCTGCAGCTCCTTCTTCTTCCTTCTTGCCCTTCTTCACGACCTCAGGCTCGGCGGCTGCAGTTTCCACTACCGCTTCAACAGGTGCGGCCACTTCTTCAACCTGCGCAACGACATTCACGATCACTTCGTGAGGATCGCTCAGTATCTTGATGTCTTCATCGAGCTTCAGGTCGCTTACGTGAATCGCCTGGCCGATTTCGAGTTTTGAGATATCGATATCAATCTTGCCCGGGATCTTGTCCGGCAGGCACTCGATCAGAATCTCCCTGGTCGGATGCTGGAGCAGACCGGCATCACGCTTAACACCGATCGGCTCACCATGGGTGGCTACATGGACCGTAATCTTGACGGTCTCGGTAAGGGAAACCTCAAAGAAGTCGGTATGGAGCAGTTCGCTTCTGATGGGATCCACCTGGTAGTCCTTAAGCAGGGCAAGCTTCTTGTTTCCGTCAGCAAACTGGAGGTCAACCATGACCTGTTCGCCTGCAACTGAATTGATGAGCTTTGAAAGCTCTTTCCGTAAGAGCTGTATTGACTGCGCCTGACCTGCCCGGTAAAGCGTAGCAGGCACCTTGCCGGCCCTCCTCAGCGAACGGGCTGCGCCTTTACCTCTGCCCTCCCTTTTTTCCGCCTGTATACTGATCTTTTCCATTTTTTCCTCCTTTTGCTCCTTATACAAAGAGTGTGCTTAATGTTGTTTCTTCGTGAATTCGCTTTATTGCTTCGCCGAGCAGTCCGGCAATACTCAGAACGGTCAGTTTCTTGCATTGCTCTGTTTTGCTGTTCAGGGGAATGGTGTTGGTAACGATCAGCTCCTCAATAGGAGAAGCATTGATCCTGTCGACTGCCGGTCCGGAAAGTACGGCATGGGTGCATGCAGCAGCTACCATCCGGGCTCCCTGCGACTTCAGTGCCGATGCAGCCTGGGCGAGTGTGCCTGCCGTATCGACCATGTCGTCCAGCAAAAGCGCATCCATACCCTTCACATCGCCGATTACATTCATGATCTCGCATTCATTAGCCTTTTCACGGCGCTTGTCAACAATCGCAATCGTACAGTCCAGTCTCTTGGCAAATGCACGTGCCCGCTCGACCCCCCCTGCATCCGGGGAAACAATGACCAGATTCCGGTGGTCGAACTTCTTTTTCATGTAATCGAGAAGTACTGATGCGGCATAGAGATTATCCACCGGAATATTAAAGAACCCCTGTATCTGACCTGCATGCAGGTCCACAGTCAGCACGCGGTTCGTGCCTACAGCGTTGATCAGATCAGCAACCATCTTTGCCGATATCGGAACCCGCGGCTGTACCTTCCGGTCCTGCCGGGCGTAGCCGTAATAGGGAATCACGGCCGTGATTCTGCCGGCAGAAGCCCGTTTTAACGCATCGACCATCAGCAGAAGCTCTATGATATGATCGTTCACCGGAACGCACGTAGACTGGATTACAAAGACATCAGAGCCCCGGACATTCTCGTTGATGCGGATCATGATCTCTCCATCGCTGAACGTGGACAGGGTGGCATCACCCAGCGTAATCCCCAGCGTATTGGCAACCTCTTCCGCCAGCCCTGTGTTCGCTGATCCTGAAAACAGCTTCAACCCTTGTGGCATCATTTCTCCTTATGCTTCAACGCGCACCCTCACGTAGGTATATCCGGCGTTCCGCTCCCATTCACCCGGTATCGCCATGATGGCTGGGGCGGGAGGATTCGNNTCTCCTGACTTGCCATTTGTCGACGCCCCAACAACGTTTTTCCCTTTACGGTTCGGGAACATGCGTCAGGGTCCTGACGACCCTGCACCAGTTTGCTCCCATCTGGCCCGATGCGCAACGTGCTTCCTCATCCGAGCGAAAAACACCGAAGACTGTTGAGCCGCTTCCGCTCATCGCGGTTGCTGAAGCGCCAAGCTGGCAAAGTCTCTCCTTTATCCTGTTGATCTCAGGATAGGCATCCACAACAGCGCTTTCGAGGTCATTGGCCAGCATGGTGCTCAACGTAATAAAGTCTTTCCTGGCAAGGGTTTGACAGAACAGTTTAATATCAACAGGCTTTTTTGTCAACCCAATTTGGCATGCACTATATGCCCATGCCGAAGAGACGGAGATGCGCGGATTTACCAGGAGGAGTAACAGTTCAGGAGCCTCCGGCAGAGGACTGATACGTTCTCCCCGTCCTTCAGCGACGGCATAGGCATTGCCGATAAAAAACGGGACATCGGACCCGAGCGTTGCCCCCATCTCCATTAAGCGGTCTGTTCCCAGGTTCGTCCCCCAAAGTCGGTCAAGCCCGACCAGGGTAGCGGCAGCATCGCTGCTGCCTCCCCCCATGCCGGAGGCAAGCGGTATATCTTTTGTGAGTACGATCTTTGCACCCCTTCTGCCCCCTACCCTATCGCGCATGAGACTTGCCGCCCTGAAGACCAGGTTTTTTTCCGGCGGGAGATCGGGGATGTCGGAATGGATCTCCAGTGCATCGCTGTTTTCAAACAGGAGGGTATCGCAGAGGTCAACGCATTGCATAAGGGTGAAGATATCATGGTAGCCGTCCCCCCGCTTGCCTAAGACAGAGAGGAACCAGTTGATCTTTGCAAAGGCCTTCAGCTGAAACATGATCGTGTCCGTCAGACAGGACAATCGTCCCGGCTATTTCTTTTCAGAGGAAAGACCGCTGATCTTTTTTTCAACGCGGTCCTTCAGGCCCTCTTCCTTTTCATGGAACTTCAGCGACATCATCCATGCATCACGTGCCCTGTCACGCTGTCCCATTGCGTGATAGATGTCACCGAGATGTTCGTACAAGGTTGGGTCATCGCCGGCGATCTCGATGGCCCTGGTAAGCGCCGCAAGCGCCTTGTCATAGTTCCCCATTTTGAAATAGGCCCATCCCAGACTATCAATATAATAGCCGTTTTCCGGCTTGATCTCGAGAGCCCGCTGAATCAGCGCGAGGGCCTCTTCCAGACGGATACTCTTATCAGCGAACGAATAGCCGAGATAGTTCAATGCTTCTGCATTTTTCGGGTTTATCGTTATCGCCTTTTCCAAATATTGCACCATGTCGTCAAATCTTCCGGTTTTCTCGAACAGGACTGCAGAGGTAAACAGCAACTCGTCGTCATCAACAAACCGGGCAAGTGCCTCCTTCAGTACCGTTTCCGCTTTTGCGTACTGTTTGAGCTGTATCAGGGTGCTTGCGTAGTACTGGTAAATTTCCGGTTTCTCCCTTTCAAAAACCAGAATCTCCTCATAGGCCTTGACCGCTTCATCACCTCTGTTCTGTTTCCCGTAATTGTAGGCAAGGTGAAGAAATGCGTTGATATTCGACGGCTCCAGGCTGATTACCTGTTTGAGCACAGACACCGCATCATCATACTTGCCGGTATCCTCGTAAACCAGTGCCAGGTAGTAGAGGATGGCAGGATTCGACGGCTGCAGGGAGATCGCTCGCCGCAGTTCTTCGATCGCCTTGTCATACTGTTTCCCTTCCAAGTAAATCATTCCCATCTTTATGTGGATATCAG
>DKBO01000095.1 GCA_002448975.1 Nitrospiraceae bacterium UBA6898 | reverse complement strand
TCGGCATCCCCGGCGAGACCTACGAAGAGGGGCTCCAGACCATAGACTTCGCATTGGACCTGAACCCCGATATCGCCAACTTCCATGCAATCACGCCATTCCCCGGCACGCACCTTTATGACAACCTCGACCAGTACGGCACGATCTCTGAAGAGCTTTCCGACTTCACTTACCAGGGAGCTGCCTTCATCCCGCATACCATGTCGCGCGAGGATATCCTGCAGCTCCGGCAGATCGCGTTCAGGCGCTTCTATTCGCGGCCTTCCTTCCTGATGAAAAGAGTGCTCGAGCTGCGCAACCCGCATGACCTCAGGGTAGCGGTTAAGAGCCTGAGGAGCCTCTTCCACCTCTGGACAAAAGAGAACATCTTCAACAAAAAGGATCGGGCATCGGGAAGACAGACAGCCTAGGGGTGAACTGTACTTTCTGGGTTGGAATAACTGAGCTTCTGCCGCCGCTAGAAGAAAAATATACAGGCAGCATTATGCGTTGATCGTAAACAGCGGTTCCTGGATCTGTTCCCCCTTGCATACCGGGCATCTGCCGGGTTTTTTGAGACGCACCCGTTTCTTGAAGACAAAGCCGCATTTCAAACACTCTGCAGGGGTCACTGTCAAATGGTGCCCCGTCGCATGGGTCGAACGCTCGATATGCGCTAAGTGGTCATAGACGTCCTTTTCCGAGATATGGACCCCGCCTGAGATATCCTTTGCAGAAAGTGTCTGGCCTTGCAGGATGGCAATTATCTCATGCCTGAGGGTATCTTGCCGCTCGGCAGGGACAAAGGGTTCTTTGGGCTTCGCTTTCTTCACCATGTGTTTTTGTGTATCCGCGCTTCGTTGTACCGGTCAGAACGCAGCGGCTTCTGCTCAGCAGGGTGGCCGATCGGGATGACCGCAAAGGGTATGACCTGCTCCGGTATATTGAGCAGTTTTCTGAACCCGACAACGCGCTCCTCACGCGGATAGACCCCGACCCAGACACCCCCCAGTCCCTGCGCATGTACCGCGACGAGGAGGTTCTCCGTTGCAGCGGCGCAGTCCTGCACCCAGTACCCCGCATGCTTTTCGAGGGAAGGGTCGCCGCAGACGAGGATTGCGAGCTGCGCTTCCCTGCACATCAGAGCGTGTGGGTGAAACTCCGGTATACGGTCAAGCAGGTTCTTTTGCGTTATGACCACAAAATGCCACGGCTGCTGGTTGCCTGCAGAAGGAGCGCTCATAGCGGCTTCCAGTATCTCCCTGACCGCAGTTGCTGCCACAGCATCGGAAGTATATTTACGAATACTTCTTCTTGAGAACAACGCCTGTATTGCATCCATGTGAGGCCCCCATGACGTAGTATTTTGCCTCAGTATAGCAAAAGTTTACTCTGTTTCCCATCGTCTCATGAAAAAGGAACCGCAGAATTGGTATGCTTACTATAAGGTGAAAAAACCATCTCTTATTAACAGAAAACGCCTGGTCACTACCTTCCTGGAGATGATCAACATAAACTCTCCCTCGTTCCATGAAGGTTTGATGGGTGATTATCTCGAAGCAAAGCTGAGGTCCCTGGGCTGCAGGGTCCTGCGGCAGAAATATGATGCATCGTTCAATATCATTGCCACAAAGAAAGGGAACCGAAAGAATATCCTGCCGCTTATCCTCAGCGGCCATATGGACACCATCGAACCCACCGAAGGGCTCCGCTACAGCGTCAAGGACAATATCATCAGGTCCACCGGAGATACCGTCCTCGGTGCTGATGATAAAAGCGCCATTGCACAGATCATCGAGGCGGTGACGGTCGTCGGCGAGCACTGTATCCCTCATGGCGATGTAGAGATAGTCTTCACCTCGGCGGAGGAGAGAGGGCTGCATGGTGCGAAGAACCTCGATTATAGAAAAATACAGGGTAAACATGCCCTTGTCCTCGACTCCGGGGGCAGGGTGGGGAAACTGGTAACTGCGGCACCATCACATATATCCTATGAGCTGCATGTCATGGGCAGGCCGGCTCATGCCGGAATCGAGCCGGAAAAAGGCATCAATGCCATCAGGGTCGCAGCTGAGATCATCGGAGCTGTCCCTGACGGAAGAATCGATGCCGAGACGACGGCCAACATCGGCATGGTCAGCGGGGGGACGGCAACGAATGTGGTACCCAAAGAGATCATGCTTCGCGGCGAGGTGAGAAGTCATAGTGCCACAGCCCTGAAACGCATAACGAGCGATATTTTCGGTCATGCACGGGATGTCGCCCGCAGAAGGAACGCTCGGGTCAGGATAACTGAGGAGAAGGAATACCGGGCATTCAGAATCAGGCAGAACGATCTGTTCCTCAACTTCATGAACGATACCTTCCTGAAATGCGGGATACGTCCTGAGCATGTCATTAGCGGAGGCGGTTCTGACGCGAACATCTTCAATGCCAAAGGTATCCGTTCTATCAATATTTCGACTGGCATGCAGAAGGTGCATTCCACAGATGAATTCATCGGGATGGAAGATCTGGTCAGGGGGTGCCGCGTAGTACTTGCGGCTATCGAGAACTTCAGCGAGTTTTCAGCGCAGACAGGAACGAGAGAGAAGAAAAGGTCTCAGAGAGATAGTCTTTGTTCTTATCCTTTTCAGCGGTGCCTTCGCTCAGGGTCCTGCGACCGAAGCAGGGGAAGGGTATGCTGGCGCTCGTGAAGAAAATAGCAGTTCTGCTTTTCCGTAGTACCTAAGTCATTGCGTGGTTATCTCTCTTGGCGCAGCGATTCTTCAGGCCGGTGCTGGCATTAAAGAGGCAGGATTTCACCATGAGGACATTGTATGTTCCCGGCGCAGCTTCTTCCCCTTACCAACACCGTGAAGGACTGCATGAAGACTGCCGCATTCCCCCTGAGCGAAGCGAAGGGGGACATCATGTTATCAGAAGCGGCGCTGCCGAAACTTGACCGTCAGGCCGTGGCACTTCCCGCCCTATGGTGAGCGCAGTTGTTGGGCGACTTTATGATTATCATTTCATTGCCGCCTTTCTGGAATTGGTATAGGACTTTTTTTATCTCAGTTCGGTAATGCTCCTTTTTCAATGCGGCGACTAACGGTTTTACATGTCGCGACTTTTTCGCCCCAAGCTCAAGGATGGGGAATATTCTCACTTCATGAGCTACCCTGCAAAGTTCCCTTATGGAAGAAAAGTGAAATCCCTCCGACAACTGTTCGCTGTATAAAAAAAGAAAGTGTGAACATAGGGCTATGCCGAATTCCTTGTCATGAAAAGGGAGTTGAGGGAGGCTACCTGATATATACCTACCTACTGCCTTGCCATTTTCAAAATCCTTTAAAAATAACTCCATGGCAGCCATGCGTATCCGCCCGAGTTCTTCCACCGAGGAGATGTTTTTCCAAATGAATTCATCTTTGTTTTTTCGTGCTTGTTCAAGCACTACTTCATATGTTTCTTTGATTCGTTTTCTTATTCCCTCTGCCGTGAAAGAATAAGATGGATCGACAGAAACGACTGAACCTCCTTTGGATGAGAGAATGCTGTTAAAGCTTGAGGGTCCATCGCCACAGCCTAATATCCTTTGTTTTAGATCTGCAGGAGACAGAGAAAACATTGAAATATATTCATCATAGGAGCGTCCCCAAGGGACAACTTCGGATAGCGTGTACGACATGGTGATGTTTCCTTTTTATACCCAACTTTATTTGTTATACGGCATGCGTTTTTTTTTGTCATTATATGGGCACCTGAGGGGTGCGTCAATAAAAACTTGCTAGTTGAAGGGCGGAAGCTGCGGAAGAACGTAGACATAAATATGGGTTAAAGATTATATCGCATGCGATGTAATCTTATCGTCACCATAGCAGGTTCTTGAAATGTGCAGACTCGTGGGTGCCACCGAAAAAAACGCTATGCAGGCTCCGGGGCGAATGATACCACGGTTGCCATGACAGGGAACAGCTCCAAGATATTTAATGAACTCGCCGGCAGTTTCAATCAGCATAACTATTTGTTTCATGTCGAAACCCGCACAACAGCGAGCAGGCAGCCGCTAGTGATCGGATCTGGCGATACCGGCTAGGCCGTCTCCATAGCAGCCATTTGACGCAAATTCGTAATGTCGCGCAAGGGCGCATTGCCAAACAGGCGGCCGTACTCCCGGCTGAATTGGGAGGGGCTCTCATAGCCGACCTGAAACGCCGCAGCTGCCGCATCCTGATTTTCAATGAGCATCAACCGACGCGCTTCGTTCAAACGCAGCCATTTCTGGTACTGCAGCGGGCTCATGGCCGTCAACGCCCGGAAGTGGTGGTGGAAGGTCGAGGTGCTCATATTGACCTGTGCGGCGAGGTCATCGATGCGCAACGGCTGCGTGANNTGCTGCCCGCCGTAGCCATCTGACGCAGGCGCATTCCCTGCTCTCCCACGAGTAACCTGTAAAATATTTCTCTCTTTATTATCGGCGCAAGAATGGGGATGTCCGTTGGCTCGTCAAGCAGATCGACCAAACGCTGAAAGGCGTTGAGCAGCGGCAGTGTTACCTTGCCTATGGCCATGGCCCTGCCCGGCTTCTGTGTCTCGGGCTGAGGAAGGGCGCTGTCCACCATCAACTCAGCCAGTATGCGCAGATCGAGATTCAATACAACGCCGAGGTAAGGTTTATCCTGGCTCGCCTGTAATATCTGCACGACCGTGGGCAGGTTGATGGGCGTGATCAGATAATGCTGGGCGTCATACACATACTCATCGCTCTCCAGTACCGCGCGCTTGGCCCCCTGTACCGCCAGGCATATGCATGGATCATACATGGCGCTTACCGGCCCGGTCGGCCCATCCTTCCTATAAAGTGACAAACCCGATAAGGCAGTCTCGGTGCGGTCGTTCTTGTCGGCCAATCGGGCAATGCTTTTGCGAAGTGCCTCAAGTGCGTTTGACATAGTATCAGTCTCATTATGCAGATTCTTGAACTGTTTTTTCATATATATCTCCTACCTTCATAGTATCAAAGCCAAATCCTGTGTTGCAACAAATAATCGTTGTTGTCGGAGAATTAGGCAATAAGTCAGCAGAATTGGTCTACCGCTTGTAGTGATTTCGGAATTACAATATGATCAATAGCAGGGCAGAGATAAACTCTTTGCCGTCATTCCCGCTTACTGACTGCGGGAATGACAGACAAAAACAACGACACTATAAACAAATACGATTGAACCGGAAAAAAGGAGGAAATACAATGTCAATGAATGTACAAGGTTATGCAGCATTAACAGCAAAGGATGCACTGGCACCCTGGCGTTTTGAACGCCGCGAACCGCGGCCTGACGACGTGGTCATTGAGATACTCTACTGCGGGGTATGCCATTCGGACCTGCATACGGTCCGTGATGACTGGGCGAGCTGGTTTCCCACTGTGTACCCGGTCGTGCCCGGCCATGAGATCATCGGCCGAGTGACTAGCGTCGGGAAGGATGTCAAACGTTTCAAGCCTGGAGATCATGTCGGTGTCGGCTGCGTGGTCGACTCTTGTCAGAAGTGCCAATCCTGCGAGCAGGGGCATGAACAGTATTGCTCGGAGATAGCGACGTTCACCTATAACCATGTTGACCGGCGCGACAAGATGCCTACTTATGGCGGATATTCAGAGAAGATCGTGGTGTCGGAGAAATTCGTCCTGAAAGTCCCCGACGGGCTGGACCTTAAAGGGGCGGCACCTCTGCTGTGCGCGGGAATCACCACCTGGTCACCGCTCCGTCACTGGAAAGTGGGGCAAGGGAGCAAGGTGGCGGTGATCGGCTTGGGTGGGTTGGGCCATATGGCCCTGAAGCTGGCAAAGGCTCTTGGCGCGGAAGTCACCCTTTTTACCCGCACGCCGGACAAAGAGGAGGATGCTTATCGTTTGGGAGCACACAATGCAGTCCTCTCCACCGATAAAGACCAGATGGCGACAGTGCAGGGGAAGTTCGATCTGATCATCGATACCGTACCCTATGTCCATGATCTCAATCCCTATCTGCCGTCGCTGTCGCTTAACGGCACGCTGGTGCTGGTCGGGTTCCTGGGTGGTCTGGAGCCGGTATTGAATACCGTCCCGATGATCATGGGGCGTAAGTCAGTGGCAGGGTCCGTCATTGGCGGCATTGCCGAAACCCAGGAATTGCTCGATTTTTGCGGTAAGCACGGTATCACGTCAGATGTCGAAGTGATCAAGATCCAGGATATCAATAAAGCATATGAACGTATGCTAAAAAGCGATGTGAAATACCGCTTTGTGATCGATATGGCGTCTCTCAAATACTGATAAAATGGGAAGAGGAGGATGCATATGGCAAAAAAGGTATTGATACTGTCTGCAAGTCCAAGAAAAGGCGGAAACTCTGACCTGTTGTGTGATCAGTTTCTGCGTGGGGCCAAAGAAGCAGGCAATCAGGCCGAGAAGATATTTTTGCGTGACAAAAAGATCAATTACTGTACCGGTTGCGGCGCCTGTCAGGGCAATGGAGGCAAGTGTAGCCAGAAAGATGATATGGCCGAGGTCCTCGATAAGATGATATCTGCCGACGTGATCGTGATGGCAACACCTGTCTATTTCTACACCCTGAACGCACAGATGAAGACGCTTATCGACAGGACATGCGCCCGTTTTACCGAGATCAGGAACAGGGATTTCTATTTCAGCGTGGCAGCCGCGGACACCAGCAAACGGGCATTGGAAAGGACCCTGGAGGGATTCAGGGCATTTACCTCCTGTTTGAGCCGACCGAAAGAAAAAGGGATTATTTATGGGACTGGCGCCTGGAAGAAGGGAGATATCAAAGGGAGCAAGGCAATGACCCAGGCGTTCGATATGGGGAAGAAGGTGTAAGGAAGGAGAAAACAATGCCTCATGTAATCGTAAAACTCTGGCCTGGAAAATCAGAAGAGCAGAAGATCCGACTCGCCGAACAAATCACCAAGGACGTTATGGCCGTTCTCAATTATGGCGAAGAATCGGTTTCAGTTTCTATCGAAGAAGTTAAGTCGGAGGATTGGAAGGAGATGGTTTACAAACCGGACATACTTAACAGCCCGGGGAAGCTATACAAGAAACCCGGATATAAGATGTGAAAGGAGAGAAAAAATGAAAGGAGCTGTTCTCTACGGACCGCGCGATGTGCGCTTTGAGGAACTCGATGCGCCGAGGATCATCAAACCCACAGATGCAATCATCAGGATCTCTGCCACCTGCGTATGCGGGTCAGACCTGTGGCCCTACCGCGGCATCAGTCCGATCACCAAGCCGACCCCGATGGGGCACGAGTACTGCGGAATCGTCGAGGAGGTCGGCAGCGAGGTCAGAAATATCAGGCCCGGCCAGTTCGTTATCGGGTCGTTCTTCGTCTCCGACAACACCTGTCCCCACTGCCGTGCCGGATATCAGTCCTCCTGCGAGCATCGGGAGTTAATAGGCGGTGCGCAAGCGCCTCTGTTACGCGTCCCGCTTGCTGATGGCACCTTGGTGGCCACACCCGAGATCCCTTCGGATGACCTGATCCCGAGCCTGCTGGCGCTATCCGACGTGATGGGCACTGGCTGGTTCGCCGCCGATGCGGCCAACGTAAAACCCGGCAAAACGGTCGCTGTCGTTGGTGATGGCGCGGTCGGGCTCCTCGGAGTGCTTTCGGCCAGTCAGATGGGGGCCGGGCGTATCATCGCTATGAGCCGACACGAGCCACGGCAGAAGCTGGCCCGCGAGTTTGGCGCGACCGATATCGTAATAGAGCGCGCGGATGAAGGCGTGTCCCGTATCAAGGAGCTGACTAAAGGGATCGGAGCCGACTCGGTGCTGGAGTGCGTAGGCACCCAGGAGGCGATGATGCAGGCGATCCGTGCCACCCGACCGGGCGGATGTGTGGGCTATGTCGGAGTACCGCACGGAGTCGAGCTTGATGGTCAGGAACTGTTCTTCGCTCATGTTCATCTCCATGGCGGGCCGGCCCCGGTTCGTCGCTTCCTGCCTGAGCTTATCGCCATGGTGTGGAACGGAAAGATCGACCCCGGCAAGGTCTTTGACCTGGGGCTGCCCCTTGATCAGGTGGCGGAGGGCTATCGCGCCATGGACGAGCGACGTGCGATCAAAACACTGCTGTGGCCGTAAATCAAGGAGGATCAAATGGCTGCATGGATGAAAGACGCTCTACTCAGTATTGCAGGCGTTATTATCTTAATGCTTAGTTTTGTAACCATTTTGGAGGCAAAGACAGTGAAAAGCGAAGACTTGAACGCTAAACAAAAAGGAATCATCCCCATCGCCGCATTCACCGCCAGCGGCGATATGGAGAGTCTGAAGACAGCTTTAAACGAAGGCCTTGATGCCGGTTTGACGGTGAATGAAATAAAGGAGATCCTGGTTCAAATGTATGCTTATGCAGGATTCCCAAGAAGTCTAAACAGCATCAATATGTTTATGTCCGTTTTGGAAGAGCGTAAGACGAAGGGTATCAGAGATGAGACGGGCAGAGAAGCCGGCCCCATGCCAGCCGACAAAGGCAGCATCGACCTCGGAACGGAAATTCAGACGAGACTGATAGGAGCGCCGGCCGCTGGGAAGTATATTGATTTCGCCCCCCTCATTGATAATTTCTTGAAAGGACACCTTTTCGGAGACATCTTCGGACGCGACAACCTGGATTTCCAGAGCAGGGAGATAGCAACTATTTCGGCCCTGGCCAATATTGAGGGAGTCAATCCGCAGCTGCAGGCCCATTTTAAGATCGGGTTTAATACAGGGCTCACCGAGGCGCAGATGAGGAGCCTGATATCAGTTCTCGCAGCCAAAATCGGCAAAAAAAAGCCGATAATGCCTATTCAGTACTAAGCAAGATTTTAGGCGAAAGGGAAAAAGGAGAATACAACATGAATAACTTGAGTGAAAGTGTAATTTTCCCTAAGGGAGAAAAAATTCCTGAGCAATATAGTAAGTATTTTATTGGAACGGCATATCTCAGTATGCTGGTGCCGCGTGAAGACGAATTTAATTGTCCAATCGGCAATGTTACATTTGAGCCAGGAGCAAGAAATAACTGGCATAAGCACCCCGGCGGACAGATTTTGTTAGTAACAGGCGGACGAGGTTATTATCAGGAGGAAGGAAAGTCTGCCCGGGAACTTCGTCCCGGTGACGTAGTAAAAATCGCGCCGAATATAAAGCACTGGCATGGAGCGGCGTCAGACAGTTGGTTTGTACATCTTTCAATTGAGACAAATGTACACGCAGGACCTCCGGAATGGTTGGAGCCGGTGACAGATGAAGAATATAACAAGTTAAAATAATATCTGTTATGGCATGGTGCATCGCCCACTATGTCCATGACGCACATTGCCGTCCAGGAACCGATTGACGATAAGGCTGCCTAATGGATAGATCACGTCAGCGATGAGAGTACCAGGCCGGATCGGGTGCTGAGTTAAGAGTGTACATCCCTTGACAGCATGCTTTGTGCAGCCGCATCATACTGGGAGCTATCTCAAAATTGCATCTTTGTCAAAAGGCGGTCATACCCGCGAAGGCGGGTATCCAGAAGCCTTTGAAAAGACGGGATTCCCGTTTTCACGGGAATGACGAAAAGAGTGCCAATAATAAGGAGACGATATTTTGAGAGAGGTTCTGCTCATAGTGGACAGAGATAGCCGGAGGTTGGGGTTACGGGCTAAAGTATTCATCGAGATTGCAGGATGACCTCGTGCAGCAAGGTAATTGAAGGATGAGCGCGTTGTTCAGAAAAAAACCGACACAAGCGGAACGATTCGATGCGATCAGGCGGGCCCTTGACTCCTTCGGCTCGGGCGATCAAGATTCCCTGACACATTTGGTCGCGCTTTACGATGCATTGCGACCTAGCCGGCCGACGGACATCTCGATCGCCGTCGAAAACTACGAAGAGGCACTCACGATGATCGAGACGGACCCTGTGTATAGGGAGAATGTGCGCAGGCACTTCCTGAGTTCCTTCGAATCACGAAATCTTGTCACCTTCCTGACCGATAGCGGTGTGCTCCCCAGCACGGGATTCTTCTCGGAGCTGTGGCGCATCGTCACTAACCGGATTCTGCCCGAAGTCTACGACGAGCGTTACTGGAAGGATTGCCTGCATCGGGTGTTTCGCCGTCCCACTGACTGGATGTGGCTCGAAGGCATTCCCCCTGAATTCAGCCGGCGCTTCTGGAGGTTGATGGAGTCGGACGATAGTTACAGTAAACTCGAAATCAGAAGGATTATCGATCAATTTCTGGAGGCTGTGCTCATCCTTGCCTACCGGATCAGCGCGCTTGGGGTGGAACCTGATCTGGTCCGCGTCAACCCCGAGGTGGCCGAGTTTGCGTCACCCTTTCTCGCCCTTGCGAGCGAGGTCCACCGTTTCGTCGAGTCTTACAGGGCGAGCATCGTGGATCAGGAACTCACCGGAGACGACGGGCGGCACGTGCTCGTGATTCTGAGCCAGTGCCGGGTCGTCCTTCGCCGCGTAAGGCGCGGCGCGATGACCAAGGGCACCAACCTCCGGCTCACCTTCATCCTCGCCCGGTGCGAGCAGAGCCTTGACCGTCTTGAATCCCTCATGGAGATGCTTTCTGCGCGGTTTCTCCCCGATGTGCGTGATGCGGGCCTTAAAGCCTGGAGCACCGTGGTGCGCGAATCGATCAGGGCCGAGAACAAGCGGAACAGCATCATCGCCCTCTGTTCCAGGCTCCTGAGCCTCCTTGCCCTCCGTGT